>NZ_JBHYJA010000001.1:268198-289303 GCF_042740355.1 Streptomyces sp. NPDC059010 | reverse complement strand
GCCCCCCGGGGGGGCGCTTATTGTGTGTCAACACGGGGCCCCGCCCCCCAACACCCCCCCCCCCCCCCCCCCCGGGGGCCCCCCCCACCCCCCCCCCCCCCCCCCCGGGGCCCCCCCCCCCCTTCCCTGACGTATACGTAGCCGAATACGTAACGGCTACCGCATGTGCTGCGAGTCCGCCACCGTCACCTCGACCCGCTGGAACTCCTTGAGCTCGCTGTACCCGGTCGTGGCCATGGCCCGCCGCAGCGCGCCGAAGAAGTTCATCGAGCCGTCCGGGGTGTGCGACGGACCCGTCAGCACCTCCTCGATGGTGCCGACCGTGCCCAGGTCGACCTTCTTGCCGCGCGGCAGATCCTCGTTGACCGCCTCCATGCCCCAGTGGTTCCCCTTGCCCGGCGCGTCCGTGGCACGGGCGAGCGGCGAGCCCATCATCACGGCGTCCGCACCGCAGGCGATGGCCTTGGGCAGGTCGCCGGACCAGCCGACGCCGCCGTCCGCGATCACGTGCACATACCGGCCGCCGGACTCGTCCATGTAGTCACGGCGGGCCGCCGCCACGTCCGCGACCGCGGTGGCCATCGGGACCCGGATACCGAGCACGTTGCGTGTGGTGTGCGCCGCGCCGCCGCCGAAGCCGACCAGGACGCCGGCCGCGCCGGTGCGCATCAGGTGCAGGGCGGCGGTGTACGTGGCGCAGCCGCCGACGATCACCGGTACGTCCAGCTCGTAGATGAACTGCTTCAGGTTCAGCGGCTCGTGCGAGGACGAGACGTGCTCCGCGGAGACCGTCGTGCCGCGGATGACGAAGATGTCCACGCCCGCGTCGACGACCGCCTTGGAGAACTGGGCCGTGCGCTGCGGGGAGAGCGCGGCGGCCGTGACCACGCCCGAGTCGCGCACCTCCTTGATGCGCTGCCCGATCAGCTCCTCCTTGATGGGAGCGGCGTAGATCTCCTGGAGGCGGCGCGTGGCGGCCTCGGTGGGCAGCTCGGCGATCTCGTCGAGGAGCGGCTGCGGGTCCTCGTAGCGCGTCCACAGTCCTTCGAGGTTCAGCACGCCGAGCCCGCCGAGCTCACCGATGCGGATCGCGGTGGCCGGGGAGACGACCGAGTCCATGGGGGCGGCCAGGAAGGGCAGCTCGAAGCGGTAGGCGTCGATCTGCCAGGCGATCGAGACCTCCTTCGGGTCCCGCGTACGGCGGCTGGGGACGACGGCGATGTCGTCGAAGGCGTACGCCCGGCGGCCGCGCTTGCCGCGCCCGATCTCGATCTCAGTCACGTCTGTGGCCTTTCCCTGATGCGTTCAGCGTCTTCCAGTATCGCCGACGGGTACGACAAGGGCGGCCCCGGATGCACCGGGGCCACCCTTGATCAAGCCTCACGCGCGCGTGCGCCTCACTTACGGCTGTAGTTCGGCGCCTCGACCGTCATCTGGATGTCGTGCGGGTGGCTCTCCTTCAGGCCCGCCGAGGTGATCCGGACGAAGCGGCCCTTGGACTCCATCTCCTCGACGGTGGCCGCGCCGACGTAGCCCATGGTCTGGCGCAGCCCGCCGACGAGCTGGTGCAGGACGCTGGACAGCGGGCCGCGGTAGGGCACCTGGCCCTCGATGCCCTCGGGCACGAGCTTGTCGTCGGCGGCGACCTCGGCCTGGAAGTAGCGGTCCTTCGAGTACGACTTGCCCTGGCCCCGGGACTGCATGGCACCGAGCGAGCCCATGCCGCGGTACGACTTGAACTGCTTGCCATTGATGAACTGCAGTTCCCCGGGCGACTCCTCGCAGCCCGCCAGGAGGCTGCCGAGCATCACGGTGTCGGCACCGGCGGCGAGCGCCTTGCCGATGTCGCCGGAGTACTGCAGGCCGCCGTCGCCGATCAGCGGGATGCCCGCCGGGCGTGCGGCGAGGGAGGCCTCGTAGATGGCGGTGACCTGCGGGACACCGATGCCGGCGACCACACGGGTCGTACAGATGGAACCGGGGCCCACACCCACCTTGATGCCGTCGACACCGGCGTCGATGAGCGCCTGCGCGCCATCACGCGTGGCGACGTTCCCGCCGATCACGTCGACGCCCACGCTGGACTTGATCTTCGCCATCCAGCTGAGGGCGTTGCTGTTGTGGCCGTGCGAGGTGTCGACCACCAGGAAGTCCACCCCGGCCTCGGCGAGCGCCTGGGCGCGCTCCAGGGCCTCGGGGCTGGCGCCCACGGCGGCACCGACGAGCAGGCGGCCCTCGGAGTCCTTGGCGGCGCTCGGGTACTTCTCCGCCTTGACGAAGTCCTTGACGGTGATGAGGCCCTTGAGGACGCCCGCCTCGTCGACCAGGGGAAGCTTCTCGATCTTGTGGCGGCGCAGCAGCTCCATCGCGTCGCTGCCGGAGATGCCGACCTGGCCGGTGACCAGCGGCATCGGCGTCATGACCTCGCGCACCTGACGGCTGCGGTCGCTCTCGAAGGCCATGTCACGGTTGGTGACGATGCCGAGCAGCTTGCCGGCCGGGTCGGTGACGGGCACGCCACTGATGCGGAACTTGGCGCACAGGGCGTCCGCCTCGGCGAGCGTGGCCTCCGGGTGCACCGTGATCGGGTCGGTGACCATCCCGGACTCGGACCGCTTCACCAGGTCGACCTGGTTGACCTGGTCCTCGACGGAGAGATTGCGGTGCAGTACGCCGACGCCGCCCAGACGGGCCATCGCGATCGCCATGCGCGACTCGGTGACCTTGTCCATGGCGGCGGACAGGAGGGGGATGTTCACCCGGACGTTGCGGGAGATGCGGGACGAGGTGTCGACCGCGTTGGGGAGCACCTCGGATGCGCCCGGCAGCAGCAGCACGTCGTCGTAGGTCAGCCCGAGAGTCGCGAATTTACCGGGCACTCCGTCGACGTTGGCAGTCATGACACCTTCCCCAAATGGCCTTGATCGGTGCGGATGTCCATGCTAACGGGAAGCATGGCTATCAAATTCCACGGTTCTGTATGCCTGAAGGCTTCGTATGTTCGTACGGAACCGTGGAGAAGCCTGTTCATTTGGGGGCGCACTCAAGGGAGCACTGCTGGAGCGCTACTGCTCGGCGAGCGCTCGCAGCCTGCTCAGCGCCCTGTGCTGGGCCACCCGGACCGCTCCGGGTGACATTCCCAACATCTGACCCGTCTCTTCCGCGGTCAACCCCACCGCGATCCTCAGCAGCAGCAGCTCCCGCTGGTTCTCGGGCAGGTTGGCCAGCAGCTTCTTGGCCCACTCGGCGTCGCTGCTCAGCAGCGCCCGCTCCTCCGGACCGAGGGAGTCGTCGGGACGCTCGGGCATCTCGTCCGAGGGCACCGCGGTGGAACCCGGGTGCCGCATCGCCGCCCGCTGCAGGTCAGCGACCTTGTGCGCGGCGATGGCGAACACGAACGCCTCGAAGGGGCGGCCGGTGTCCTTGTAGCGCGGCAGCGCGAGCAGGACCGCGACGCAGACCTCCTGGGCGAGGTCCTCCACGAAGTGCCGGGCGTCGCCCGGGAGGCGGGACAGCCGCGTGCGGCAGTAGCGCAGGGCCAAGGGGTGGACATGCGCGAGCAGATCGTGCGTGGCCTGCTCGTCGCCGTCCACGGCGCGATGGACGAGGGCACCGATCGCCCCTTGGGCATAAGTCGCCTCGTCCTCGCGCATCGGTCCATGGTGCCTTGCGGCCGTTGGGTCCGTGGCATCGCGCCCGATGTTGTGCACCGAAGCGTTATGAGCAGGTGCGCCGGCACTCATCCCCTGCGCCCTCCCCTTCCGCTCGACCGACTCGTCCCCGAGAGACTCCACACCTCAAGGATGCGGCATCCGCGCCGAAACGAGCAGCGGGCACCCGGCGGGCCCCGTTGCCACCCCCGCTCACCATGCGATAAGCACGTCGGCCCGCCCTCGGGAAAGCAGCCCCGCCCACCACACGGCGGGCGGGGATCCCCGTGCCCCCGCTGAGGCCCACCTACCGGACCAGGCCCCACCGGAACCCGAGCGCCACCGCGTGCGCCCGGTCCGAGGCGCCGAGCTTCTTGAAGAGCCGCCGGGCGTGGGTCTTGACGGTGTCCTCGGAGAGGAACAGCTCACGGCCGATCTCGGCGTTCGAGCGGCCGTGGCTCATGCCCTCCAGGACCTGGATCTCACGCGCGGTGAGCGTCGGCGCGGCGCCCATCTCGGCCGAGCGCAGCCGACGCGGGGCGAGCCGCCAGGTCGGGTCGGCGAGGGCCTGCGTGACGGTCGCCCGCAGCTCCGCGCGCGAGGCGTCCTTGTGCAGATAGCCACGGGCACCCGCGGCGACCGCGAGGGCCACGCCGTCCAGGTCCTCGGCGACCGTGAGCATGATGATGCGCGCACCGGGGTCGGCGGACAGCAGCCGCCGCACGGTCTCTACGCCGCCCAGACCGGGCATGCGTACGTCCATCAGAATCAGGTCCGAGCGGTCGGCGCCCCAGCGGCGGAGGACTTCCTCGCCGTTGGCCGCCGTCGTCACGCGCTCGACGCCGGGCACGGTCGCGACCGCGCGGCGAAGCGCCTCTCGGGCAAGCGGGGAGTCGTCGCAGACGAGGACGGATGTCATGGCCGCCCTCCGCAGCTGATGCACGTCACCTTGAGCCTCCAGGCTGGTACGAAATCGTCACCTGTGCGGTCGACCGTCTCGGACGCCTGCCCGAGCGCTTGTTGCTTCAACCGCCTCCGCCCTCTCAACGACGGTCACTCGAAAGAGTTACGGGGGCATGTGCCGTCTTCGGCACTCTACGTGAGGGGGCGGACACGGTGCAGACATGCACGACGGACCCACAACGTTTCATCACAACCCATGCCCCATTCAGCCCTTTTTCTTCCCATTTGTTGGCGTCTGAGGCTAGATTCGCAATGAGTCATATTTTCATCTCCTTAGATCGTAGATGTACGGTCGTGGACACCGTATCCGCCCAGAACGGCTACAAGGGGTCACGCAATGGCAGATTTCTCCCGCCTTCCCGGACCGAACGCGGACCTGTGGGACTGGCAGCTCCTGGCTGCCTGTCGCGGGGTGGACAGCTCGCTCTTCTTTCATCCGGAGGGCGAGCGCGGTGCGGCCCGGAGCGCTCGTGAGAACTCGGCCAAGGAGGTCTGCATGAGGTGCCCCGTGCGCGCACAGTGTGCGGCGCATGCGCTGGCGGTCCGCGAACCGTACGGCGTCTGGGGCGGCTTGACCGAGGACGAACGCGAGGAACTCATGGGGCGGGCGCGCAACCGGCTGGTGTCGGCGTCGACAACCAGCGGGGAGTCCGGCTCCACCAACTGAAGGAACGTTTCTTCAAAGTGAGGGCACGCGCACGCGTGCCCTCACTCCGCGTCAGCGGGCGGCGGCTCGCGCCAACTGCTGGAGCGTGGCCGCCACCGCGGGCACCTGCGCCAGGTCGGGCAGGGTGAGCGCGACGATCTCCCGCCGCACCGCCGGCTCCAGCGCCACCATGCGCACACCTCGCGGGCGTACGGACTCGACGGCGAGCTGGGGCAGGACGGCCACGCCCAGGCCGGCGCCCACCAGGCCGACGACCGCCGGATAGTCGTCGGTGGCGAAGTCGATGCGGGGCGTGAAGCCGGCGCCCTCGCACACCTCGATCAACTGCCCCCGGCAGCGCGGGCATCCGGCGATCCAGGGCTCGGCGGCGAGGTCCCCGATGGCGAGGGACCCGGTGGGCGCGGTGCGCGCGAGGCGGTGCCGTTCGGGTACGAGGGCGATGAGCCGGTCGGTCAGCAGGGGGCGTACGACGAGGTCGTCCCACTCCCCCTCCTGGGCCGCGCCTTCGTAGCGGAAGGCGAGCGCCACGTCGTAGTCGCCCTCGCGCAGCAGCTCGACGGACTTCGGCGGCTCGGCCTCCTCCAGGGAGACCCGGGTGCCGGGGTGTGCGGCGCGCAGGGCGGCGAGGGCGGTCGGGACCAGGGTGGAGCTTCCGCTGGGGAAGGAGACGAGGCGGACGCGGCCGGCCCGCAGCCCGGCGATGGCGGCGACCTCCTCCTCGGCGGCGGTCAGTCCCGCCAGGATCCCGGCGGCATGCCGCACCAGTGCCTCACCGGCCTGGGTCAGCCGCATCTCGCGCCCGGTGCGGATCAGCAGGGGTGTGCCGACGGACGCCTCCAGGGCCTTCATCTGCTGGCTGACGGCGGGCTGGGTGCAGCCCAGTTCGCGCCCCGCCGCGGAGAAGGAACCGGTGCCGGCGACGGCGCGCAGCACACGGAGATGACGGGCCTCGATCACAGATCAAGCATAAGTGATCCTTGGGCATGGCGCCGAATAACGCATGGACGCTTTGACTGCCGGTCGCCTACCGTGCGGTCATGAAGCTTCTGTCTGTGAACCTGGGCCACCGGAAGTACGTGCCGTACACGGACCACCCGGATGGCGTAACCGGGATCGACAAGCAGCCGGCGGACGGGCCGGTACGGGTGGCGGCTCCCGGGCCCAAGGGGACCGGCGGCAGTGGCGTGGCCGGGGACGAGGTGTGCAGCCTGCGCCACCACGGCGGCGACGACCAGGCCGTGTACGCGGTGGCGCGCGAGGACCTCGACGACTGGGAGCGCGAGCTGGGGCGGCCGCTGGCGAACGGCGGGTTCGGCGAGAACCTCACGACCTTCGGCCTGGACGTGTCCGGCGCGCTGATCGGTGAGCGCTGGCGGATCGGTGCCGATCTGGTGCTGGAGGTCACCTCCGGGCGGATTCCCTGCCGCACCTTCCAGGGCCATGTGGGTGAGGAGCAGTGGGTGAAGCGGTTCACCGTGAAGGCGGCGCCGGGTGCGTATCTGCGGGTGATCGAGCCGGGCGAGATCCGGGCGGGCGACGCGATGGAGATCATTCACCGGCCCGCTCACGACGTGACGGTGGCGATGCAGTTCCGGGCGGTCACGACGGAGCGGAAGCTGCTGCCGCGGCTGCTGGCGGCGGGAGAGGCGCTGCACCCGGAGTCGCTGGAGACGGCACGGAAGTACGTGGCGAAGAACGGGGCCTGAGCGGACGTCAGAAATGACGGACGTCTCGGCAGTGAGGGGGCGTCAGTAGTCATGCCGGGGAGAACGGGACAGCGGGCGAAGGCTCCGTCGGCCCGGTCGACGCACTCGGCCCACTCGACGCACGGGCACCGGTACCGGCATGGCTGAACGGGGAGCGGAAGTGCGCAGTCCAGGTCACTAATCTTGCGCCATGACAACGGCATTGATTACGGGATCGACCGCGGGCATCGGCGCCGCGTTCGCGCGGCGGCTGGCGGCCGATGGGCACGACCTCGTCCTGGTGGCCCGGGACACCAAGCGGCTGCGGGAGCAGGCCACCGAGCTGCACGACCGGCACGGCATCGAGGCGGAGGTGCTCACGGCCGACCTGGCGGAGGACACCGGCATCGAGACGGTCGCCGCCCGCCTCGGCGACCGCCGGAACCCAGTCGACCTGCTGGTCAACAACGCCGGGTTCGGCAACAAGGGCCGCTACCTCGACGTCTCCATGGCCGACGAGCTGAAGATGCTCAAGGTGCACTGCGAGGCGGTACTGCGTCTGACGTCGGCGGCCACGGAGGCGATGCGGGAGCGCGGGCGCGGCGGCGTCGTCAACGTCGCGTCGGTCGCGGCCTTCGTACCGCGCGGGACGTACGGCGCGTCCAAGGCGTGGGTCGTCCAGTTCACCCAGGGCGCGGCGCGGGACCTGGCGGGGAGCGGGGTGCGGCTGATGGCGCTGTGCCCGGGGTTCGTACGGACCGAGTTCCATGAGCGGGCCGGGATGGGGACGGACAACATCCCGGGGTGGATGTGGCTGGACGCGGACAAGCTGGTGGCGGCGGCGCTCGCGGATCTGGCGCGGGGGAAGACGGTGTCGATCCCGGATCCTCGGTACAAGGTGCTCATGGGGGCGGCGAAGCTGGTGCCGCGGGGGATGCTGGGCGGGATCAGCTCGAAGACGGGGCGGAAGTACGGGCCGCAGTAGGCATCTGCCGGAGGGACTCGACGAGGGTGGGTAGAGCGGCGGGTTCGAGATGGAGCACCGCGGGGAGGGCGTGCGACCAGTCCCCGTGCCGCAGGATGTGAGCAGCGAGGGTGCGGCCCAGTACCGGATCGACCACGGGTACCAGGGCCCTGGCGGCCTCGATGAGTCCGCAATCGTCGTTCAGCAGTGGTCTTGCCCAGTTCAGTGCCGCTGTGGGCTCGTCCTGCTCGGCAAGGCACTGGGCCAGGGTCTCCCGGGCACAGTCGTGAGTGTCACCGGGTGGCAGCCGGCGTACGAACCACTTGGCCTTCTCGTGCAGTCCGGCACGCATGAGGGCACGGACCATCCGCCACCCCGCGGTCAGATCGTCGGTGACGCCGCACATGCGCAGTGCTGCGTCAGCCAGCGCACGGGCACGCTCGGGCTCTCCGACGGCGGACCATCCACGGCACAGCTGTGCCAGGTTCAGAGCCGTGTCCCCCGGAGATTCCTCGTGGGCATCGCGACCGACCGGGGCATCGTCACCGCCCATTCCCGGCAGTCCGGTCAGCAGGGCGCGTGCTTCGTCCCGTAGTCCTCGGCCGGCCAGGGCGCCGGCCGTGTCCGCCGTCGCGGGAATGCGCACGGACGGATCCCCGACAGCGGCCAGGCAGACGGCAGCCCGGTCCGCCGCGCCCCGGGCAGCGAATGCCACGGCCATCACCGCCCGCAATTCGTCACGGTCGTCGTCGTATCGCACCCCGGACACCAGCGCTTCGGCACGGTCGTACTGTCCGGATTCGATCCATCCGTGGACAAGCTCCGTCCACGCCGCGGCCCAGGTGATACCACCTGTCGTGAAGCGCTGCGGTTGCTGGTTCATCAGGGCCTCGGCGCGGTCCAGTTCGCCTGCCAGTGCCAGAGCCCGGATCACCAGGGTGAGCTGCTCCTCATAGTCGGCATGCGCATCGAGGTCCCCTCCCGTCATGCGGATCCGGGGAGGCGGCGGGAGATCCGATTCGACGGCGGCGAGGATCTCGCGGGCCGCCTCGGTATGCCCTGCGTCGACCATGGCTTCTGCCGCTCTCGTGCGATCACTGATGGCACGCCGCCTGTCGGCCTCGCCACGGCAGCGGTCCTCGGCCCGGGCCAGGAACTCCGACGCCTGCGCACGGTGCCCCGCTCGCGCCCGGGCAACGGCCCCCCTGGCCAACGCCTCAAGGGAACCGTGGCCCGATCCGACGGCCTCCGCCTCCTGCAGCCGCCCGGTCGCGGCGAAGCCCTCCGCTGCCGCCGCGAGGAGCGCCGGCCGCGCGTCGAGCGGGTGCAGCCTGCGGGAGAGTCTCAGTACCCGCTCGATCTCGCCCCTGCGCGCGAGGGCATCCCCCAGGATGCGCGCGGCTCCGGCCGCGGCGTCCTTCGACAACTCCGGCAGCACGGCCTCGGCAGCTTCGTACTGTCCCGACCGCACCAGGAGGGACACCGCGGCCTCCCCACTCGGCGTCGGACCGGCCGCGGCCCCCTCCAGCAGTTCCGTGCACAACTCCAGGGCCGTCGCTGTCCCTACGGCGTCTCCGAGTTCACCCGTGAGGTCGGTATGGAGCAGACCGGCGGCAAGGGCGCGGAAGCAGGCCGCCCGGTGCGTCGGCCGGGTCTGGCTCAGGGCCACGGATCGCGCACGCTCGAACTCGCCGTGCGCCACCCACACATCGACGACGCGTGGAGCGAGCCCTGCTTCGGAAACGGCGTCGGATGCCGTGCCGAGGACCGCGTCCGCCCGGTCATGGAGCCCGAGCCCGGCCAGGGCCCGGTGGACCTCGACGACATGTCCGGCGATACGCCCGTGTCTCTCCTGTTCCAGCGCCGATTCCGCGGCAGCCGCCAGGTCCGCGGCACGCTCGGCAAGACCCTGCGCGGTGAACTCCTGGGCCACCAGGGCGAGTGCGGACGCATCGCGCGAGGCGCGGGCCAGAGCCTGCGCGTGCAGTGGTTGTCCCAGCGCGGCCCAGGCCCAGGCCCGGGTCGCCGCGAACCCGCTGTCCCGCCCGCGGATGGCATCACGATGGATACGGATCCGCAGCAGAGCGACGAGGTGGTCCGGTCCGTCGAGCAGGCGCTCCGCCGCGTCGGTCTCCTCCAGAGCCATCGCGTCGGTGCCGGTCACCGCCAGCATCCGGTCGTGCCGTTCCGCGTCCAGGGCGCAGCGCGTCACACGGGTCGTGTCCCGGCATCCGTGCAGCATCCGGAAGTAGCCTCGCAGCAGGTACTCCGGCGTCCCCTCGGGCCAGCCACGCCCTCGCCACCGGTCCGCCCAGTCGTGCAGCGTGTCCCGGTACCGGGCCAGTTCGGCCGAGCCCAGCATCTCCTCGGCCTGGTGCTGCAGTTCCTCATGGGCCAGCAGACAGCCGCTCGCACGCACGGTGAACGTCCGCCCGGCCCGGGTGCGCAGCACGTCCCGCACGCGATAGGGAGCCGCCCCCGTCAGCTCCGCCAGGTCGTCCGCCGTCAGGCCGCCGCCCGCCGCCGTCACCAGCCCCAGCAGGTCGTACTCCAGACCGCCGGCCACGAGCAGCCGCTTGAGTTCGCGTTCCGCCTCCGACCGGATCGCACGGGCATACGGCGACTGCGTCAGCGTCCGTACGATCGCGGGGTCCCGCAGCGGATGGCCGTCGGGTACGTCCGCCGGCAGCGGCGGGTGCAGGCGGCCCGCGACCAGAACGCGCATCCCCGCCCCGGCAGGCGCGGGCAGCAGGCTCGCGATGCTGTGGGCGTCCGGGCCCGTGGTGACGCCGCGGTCCTCGTCCAGGCCGTCGACCAGCAGGGTCAGATGTTCGCCGCGCGCCACGCACACCTGGGCCGCCCGGTCGTACAGGCTGATGAGGTGGGCCTCGCGGGTCGCCGAGGTGAGGTGCGCCGGCAGGCTTTCGCCGGCCAGCTCCGCGAACTGCTCCAGGACGACATCGACGTACGCCGTCACGTCGTTCTGCGCGCCCAGGCGGGCCGTGACGAAGAAGGGAACGACGCGAACGCCCCGTGGCGGGTGCAGCGCGAACCAGGACAGCAGGGCCGTCTTGCCCGCCCACGCCTCCGCCCGCCACCAGGCGTACGCCGGGCCGGAGTCGGTCGTGCAGAAGTCGGCCAGTTCCGCCAACTCGTGCTCGCGGCCGATCAATTGGGGTGGGGCGATCCTGCGAACCTGCTCCTGATAGGCCGAGCGGACCTGCGCGGCGAGGTGGATCCGGTTGTGGTCTCCGGTGACCGCCACCCCGATGTCCCGCCCCGCAGTCACCGACCGCTGTCTCCCCCACCAGCGCATCCCGTCATGATGCCAAAGCGCCGACAGGCGCAGCGTCCCCTCGATGGGCAGAATGGTGCTGTTCGTCCGGAATCAGAAGAATCTGCGGATCAGCGGAATCAGTGGAATCGAGGGCCCGGGAGGCGACGGCGTCATGACCTTCGTACAGCTCATCGACTGCAGGACCAGCCGCTTCGACGAGATGAACCGGCTGATGGACAGGTGGGTCGAGCAGACCAAGGGGAAGCGGACGGCGACGCACGACATCATCGGCAAGGACCGGTCCGACGCGTCGCACTTCATCGAGATCGTGGAGTTTCCCTCGTACGAGGAGGCGATGCGCAACTCCAACCTGCCCGAGACCGACCGGATCTTCCAGGAGATGGTTGCGCTCTGTGACGAGACGCCGACCTTCACCGATCTGGACGTCGTGCGGGACGATCAGCTGAACGTCCTGGCGGCGCGGGCCTTCTTCCAGGACATGGGCAAGATGGCGCCGGAGCGGATCGGGGAGCACCTCACGGACGACTACGTGGACAACGATCCGGCGTATCCGCAGCCGGTGCAGGGCGTCGCCGGGATCCGCGAGCAGTACGCGGGATGGCGTGCCGCCTTCGACTTCACCTTCCGGATCGACGACCAGCTGGCCCAGGACGACCAGGTGTGCACGCGGTGGACGTGGGTCGCGCGGCACAAGGGGGAGTTCCTCGGGATTCCGGCGACCGGGCAGGACGTGACCATGCAGGGCATGACCTTGCAGCGGTTCCGGAACGGCAGGATCTGCGAGAGCCACTGGATGTACGACCGGGCCGGGCTGCTGGAGCAGCTGGGGGTACTCGGTCAGTGAGGCCCGCGTAGCCCACAGAGCCCGCGAAGGGGAAAGCCCCGGTCCCACGCGTGAGTGCGGGACCGGGGCTCTCTGCGAGCGTCTGAGCTCAGTGGGCGTGCCCGTGGCCGTGGCCACCGCCGGCCGCCGGCTCTTCCTCTTCCTTCTTCTCGACGACCAGGGTCTCGGTCGTGAGGAGGAGGGAGGCGATGGAGGCGGCGTTCTCCAGGGCGGAGCGGGTGACCTTGACCGGGTCGATGACGCCGGCCTTGACCAGGTCGCCGTACTCGCCGGTCGCGGCGTTGTAGCCGCTGCCCTTCTCCAGCTCGGCCACCTTGGAGACGATGACGTAGCCCTCCAGGCCGGCGTTCTCGGCGATCCAGCGCAGCGGCTCGACGGCGGCCTTGCGGACCACGGAGACACCGGTGGCCTCGTCGCCGGTCTTGTCGAGGTTGCCCTCCAGGACCTTCACGGCGTGGACGAGCGCGGAGCCACCACCGGAGACGATGCCCTCCTCGACCGCGGCGCGGGTCGCGGAGATGGCGTCCTCCAGACGGTGCTTCTTCTCCTTCAGCTCCACCTCGGTGGCGGCGCCGACCTTGATCACGCACACGCCGCCGGCCAGCTTCGCGAGGCGCTCCTGGAGCTTCTCGCGGTCCCAGTCGGAGTCGGTGTTCTCGATCTCGGCCTTGATCTGGGCGACGCGGCCCGTGACGTCCGCGGAGTCGCCGGCGCCGTCGACGACGGTCGTGTCGTCCTTGGTGACCGTGACACGGCGGGCGGAGCCCAGCACATCCAGGTCGGCCTGGTCGAGCTTGAGGCCGACCTCCTCGGAGATGACCGTGGCGCCGGTGAGGACGGCCAGGTCCTGCAGCATCGCCTTGCGGCGGTCACCGAAGCCGGGTGCCTTGACCGCGACCGCGTTGAAGGTGCCGCGGATCTTGTTGACGACCAGGGTCGACAGGGCCTCGCCCTCGACGTCCTCGGCGATGATCAGCAGCGGCTTGGAGGCACCCGACTGGATGACCTTCTCAAGCAGCGGCAGCAGATCCTGGATGGAGGAGATCTTGCCCTGGTTGATGAGGATGTAGGGGTCCTCCAGGACGGCCTCCATGCGCTCCTGGTCCGTCACGAAGTACGGCGACAGGTAGCCCTTGTCGAAGGCCATGCCCTCGGTGAAGTCCAGCTCCAGGCCGAAGGTGTTGGACTCCTCGACGGTGATGACACCGTCCTTGCCGACCTTGTCCATCGCCTCGGCGATGAGCTCGCCGACCTGCTGGTCCTGGGCGGACAGCGCGGCGACCGCGGCGATGTCGGACTTCTCGTCGATCGGGCGGGCGGAGGCCAGGAGGTCCTCGGACACGGCCGCCACGGCGGCGTCGATGCCCTTCTTGAGCGCGGCCGGGGAGGCACCCGCGGCGACGTTCTTCAGGCCCTCGCGTACCAGCGCCTGGGCCAGCACGGTGGCGGTGGTCGTACCGTCACCCGCGATGTCGTTGGTCTTGGTCGCCACCTCCTTCACCAGCTGGGCGCCGAGGTTCTCGTACGGGTCCTCGACCTCGACCTCGCGGGCGATGGTGACACCGTCGTTGGTGATGGTCGGTGCGCCGAACTTCTTGTCGATGACGACGTTGCGGCCCTTGGGGCCGATCGTCACCTTGACCGTGTCGGCCAGCTTGTTGACGCCGCGCTCCAGGGCGCGACGGGCGTCCTCGTCGAACTTCAGGATCTTCGCCATGACAGCGGGAGCCCTCTCGGAAACTAGGGATTCACAAAAAGACACTGCGCCCCGGGCGCCCGGCTTCTTGTAGTGGTCGCGGGGGCCAGGGGCGCAGCTGGAAAACCTTGGTCGTCTAGAACCTCGGTCGTCTTACTTCTCGATGACCGCGAGCACGTCGCGGGACGAGAGGACGAGGTACTCCTCGCCGTTGTACTTGACCTCGGTGCCGCCGTACTTGCTGTACAGCACGATGTCGCCGACCTTCACGTCGAGCGGCAGGCGCTCGCCGTTCTCGAAGCGGCCCGGGCCCACGGCGAGGATGACGCCCTCCTGGGGCTTCTCCTTCGCGGTGTCCGGGATGACCAGGCCAGAGGCGGTGGTCTGCTCGGCGTCGAGCGGCTGGACCACGATGCGGTCCTCAAGCGGCTTGATGGCAACCTTGGAGCTGGCGGTCGTCACGATCCGACCTCCCCCTTCGGAGATCTCACGGGGTTAACTGTCTGAGGTGGCGACCAGGTGGATCCGTCGTCGCGGGTGCCGGACCTGCCCGTCGCGTATTGGCACTCTCCAGGGGGGAGTGCCAGACCTGAGACTATGACCGGGATTAGCACTCGGTCAAGCGGAGTGCCAATTCATCGCGGCGCGGCGTAATCGACGCGGCGCGGCGTACGGGCGGCCCCGGCGCTACAGGTAGTCCTCCAGGCGCCCCACGGCCAGCCCCCTGCCCTGGATCTCCCGCAGCAGCCGCGTCGTCCGCTCCCGCAGGGACAGTCCCGTCGGCTCACCCGAAGGGACGGAGACGATGTCACCCGCACGCAGCCGACCGGGGCCCTTCGCGTACGTCAGTTCCCCGTCTCCCTCCATCGCCGCCCGCCACAGCACCACCGCCGTCACACCGCAGTCGGCGGCGGCGCGCAGCGTGGTGGTGTCGTACGTCCCGTAGGGCGGGCGGAAGAGCTGGGGGCGGATGCCGAAGCGGGCGCGGAGTTTGCTCTGCTGGCCGCAGATCTCGGCACGCTGGCCGGCGTACGGCAGACCGAGCAGGGCGGCGTGGTCGAGCGTGTGGTTCTGGATGGACGCGCCCACCGAACGCAGCCGCGCGAAGTGGCCGTAGCCCGGGCCGACCACGCTGTCGGTGAGGAACATGCTGACCGGCAGCCGTAGCTCACGGACCATGTCGACGAAGCGGGGGTCCTTCTCGGCGCCGTCGTCGTAGGTGAGGAAGACGACCTTGTCGCTGGTGGCGACGCGGTCCACGACGGGCACCTGGTCCCGCGCCGGGGGCGGCCGGCGACGGGTGGGCGAGGACGGGGGTGCGGGCAGGGGGGCGGTCAGGCCCCAACGGCGGTACGGCTGGGCCGTACCGGGCGTCGGGTTGGCCCTCGGGCTGGGCATCGGGTTGGCCCTCGGACCGGTCGTCGGACTGGTCGCCGGTCGTGCGTCATGGGCTGCCGCGTTCCCGCCGGGCGGGGCTCCGGCAGCCGGCCCGGCCGACTGGGCCGACTGGGCGCAACCGGTGAGCAGGGCGGACGCCAGCACGACGGCCGCCAGAGCCCGTGGTCCCGGGGCGGCCGGCGCCGGCTGCCTCACAGGTAGTCCTCCAACCGGGCCACCGCATACCCCTCGGCCGTCACCTTGTTCAGGAATCGGCGGATCATGTCGGGCATTGTGCCCTTCCAGTCGTCCCTGCCCCGGAAGTGAGTGAGGACGATGTCACCCGGTCGGATCTTCCGGTTCCACTCGCGGTAGTCCCAGCGGTCGACGAAGACCTCCTCGTTCCACAGCGGGACGTACTTGATGCCGCAGCGCTTCGCGGCGCGCAGGGTGTTCCGGTTGTAGTTCCCGAAGGGCGGGCGGAAGAGCAGCGGGCGCTTGCCGTAGTGCCTCTCGACGACCTCCTGCATCCCGCAGATCTCACGCTTCTGGCGGCGGTAGGAGAGGGACGGGAGGTAGGGGTGGTGGAGGGTGTGGTTGTTCAGGACCACGCCGTTGCCCTGCATCCGCTTGAAGTAGCCGTAGTCCTTCTTGATCAGGTAGTCGCTGAGGAAGGCGGTGTACGGCACCTTCAGGTCGCTCATCATCCGCAGGAACGCCGGGTCCTTCTCGGCTCCGTCGTCGATGGTGAGGAAGACGACCCGCTGTTTGGTGGGGACGGTCGTGAAGACCGGCGGAAGCCCGAGTTCCTCGTGCCCGTCCACCTCGAAGCCGTCGCGGGTGGCGATCTTCGGCTTCTTCGCGGGGGGCGGCGGGGGCGTGAGCGGGACTCCGGCCAGCCGCCAGCGTCTCGCGGCGGCGACCCGGGCGGCGTGGGCCGCGTGGGCGGACTGGGGCTTCTTGGGGTGCGGGTTCGGGGTGCCGACCGGAGGGGGTGCCTTCAGGGGCTGTCGGCTCGGGGTGCCCGACGTGGGGCGTACGGCGTCGGGTCCGCCCCCGGCGGCCGGTGCGCAGGCCGGGGCGATGACTGCGACGGCGACGGCGAGCACGGTGATCCTTGCCCCATTGAGGCGACTTTTGTCATTTTGTCGTACTACTCGCATGGAGCCGGATCTTCGCAGGCACCCGCCCCGAAGCCGGGCCGACACCGCCGCCGCGGCCGGACCATCCACCGACTGGCCCACATGAAGGGCCCCGCGCGAACGTGGTCGACAATGACCCGGTGAACGACCTCGCCTCCTTCTCCTCCCTCCTCACCCCCGAGGGCCGCGCCCTCCTCGACGCCGTGCGCGACACCGACCCCGCCGAGGAACTGGCCGTCGCCACGAGGCTGCGCCGGGAGCACCCCGCCGAGCTGGTGTCGGCGGCGCTCGGGCAGGCGCGGCTGCGGCAGCGGGCGGTGGCGAAATTCGGGGCGGCGGACGCGGGGCGCATGTACTTCACGCCGAACGGGGTCGAGCAGTCGACGCGGGCGAGCGTCGCGACGTACCGGGCCGAGCGGATGAGGGAACTGGGGATCGGCTCGGTCGCCGACCTGTGCTGCGGGATCGGCGGCGATGCGATCGCGTTGGCGCGGGCCGGGATCCGGGTGCTGGCGGTGGACCGGGATCCGGTGACGGCCGCGGTGGCGCGGGCGAACGTGGCGGCGCTGGGGCTCGGGGATCTGGTCGAGGTGCGGGAGACGGATGTCGTCGGGGTCGACACGGGCGGTTATGACGCCGTGTTCGTCGACCCGGCGAGGCGGGGTGGACGCGGGCGGATCTTCGACCCGGAGGCGTACTCACCGCCGCTGTCGTGGGCCGTGGAGGCGGCTCGCAAGGCGCCGCGGGCCGCGCTGAAGATCGCGCCCGGGATTCCGCACGAGGCGATTCCGCCGGACGCCGAGGCGGAGTGGATCTCGGACGGCGGGGACGTGAAGGAGGCGGTGCTGTGGTTCGGGACGCAGGCCGGGGCGGTACGGGCCACGTTGCTGCCGGGGCCGCGTTCGCTGCTCTCCTCCCGGCTTCCCGATCCTGAAGTCCGCTCTGTCGGGCGGTACTTGTACGAGCCCGACGGCGCCGTCATCCGGGCGCATCTGGTAGCGGAGGTGGCGGACCAGCTGGACGGCGGCCTGGTGGACGCGACCATCGCATACGTCACGGCGGACGAGCTGCGCGCGACGCCGTATGCCGCCGCTTACGAGATCACCGATCAACTGCCCTTCAACGTCAAGAAGTTGAAGGCGCTGCTGCGGGAGCGGCAGGTGGGCGTCCTCACCGTCAAGAAGCGCGGCTCCGCCGTCGAGCCGGAGGAACTGCGGAAGAAGGTCAAGCCTCAGGGACCCAACTCGGCGACCGTGTTCCTGACGCGGGTGGCGGGGGCGCCGACGATGCTGGTGGGACGGCCGGCGTAGGGCCTACGGGGAGGCTTCGGCGGCAGCCGCCCGCCGCAGCAACAGGTCCCGTTCCCGCTCGTTCCGCGTCAGCCCCGCCGCCCGCTCGAACTCCGCCCGCGCCTGCGCCGTACGCCCCAGACGCAGCAGCAGATCGCCGCGCACGCTCGGCAGCAAGTGGTAGTCCCGCAGGGCGGGTTCGGCGGCGATCGCGTCGACGATCTCCAGGGCGGGCTCCGGCCCCTCGGTCATCGACACGGCGACCGCGCGGTTCAGCTCGACGACGGGGGAAGGGGACCGGGCGGCCAGGAGGCCGTACAGGGTCGCGATCGTCTTCCAGTCCGTCTCCTCGTAGGTGTACGCGTGCGCGTGGCACGCGGCGATGGCGGCCTGGAGGGCGTACGGGCCGTGGGCCCCCGTGGCCGTGGCGTCCGCGCGGCCCAGCGCCTTGATGCCGCGGGCGATGAGCATGCGGTTCCAGCGGCCGCGGTGCTGGTCCTTGAGGAGGATCGGTTCGCCGGACGGGCCGGTGCGGGCCGGGGTGCGGGACGCCTGGAATTCGAGGAGGGAGGTCAGGCCGTGCACTTCGGGCTCCTTCGGCATCAGTCCGGACAGGATCCGGGCCAGGCGCAGCGCGTCCTCGCACAGGGCGGGGCGCAGCCAGTCGTCGCCGGCCGTGGCGGCGTAGCCCTCGTTGAAGATCAGGTAGATCACGTCGAGGACCGAGCCGAGGCGGGCCTCGCGGTCGGGGCCGTACGGGACCTCGAAGGCGATGTTCTTCGTGGCGAGCGTGCGCTTGGCGCGGACGATGCGCTGGGCGATCGTCGGCTCCGGGACCAGGAACGCCCGGGCGATCTCCGGTGTCGTCAGACCGCCGAGCAGGCGCAGGGTGAGGGCGGTCCGGGCCTCCGGCGACAGGACCGGGTGGCAGGTGGTGAACACCAGGCGGAGCAGGTCGTCGTCGATGTCGTCGGGGTCGTACAGGGCGGCGGGTTCCTCGGGCGGTGCCGTCGTCTCCAGGTCGCGGCCGATCTCCGCGAGCTTGCGGGCGTAGTTGTCACGGCGCCGGATCAGGTCCACGGCACGGTGCTTGGCGGTGGCCATGAGCCAGGCCCCGGGGTTGTCCGGGACGCCGTCCCGGGGCCACTGCTCCAGCGCGGCGACCAGGGCGTCCTGCGCGAGTTCCTCGGCGATGCCGACGTCGCGCACCAGGCGGGCGACGGCGGCGATCACGCGAGGAGACTCGATGCGGAAGACGGTCTCGATGGCACCGCGCGGGTCTGCGGTGGGCGGGTCTGCGGTGGGCTGCGGGGTCACAGCCCACCATGCAACACCCGTAGGACCCTGGATCCAAGGAGGGCGGGTCAGCCCTCGGCGATCTCCCGGACCTCGCAGGTGACCTGCCATTCCGGGCCGTGGACCTTGACGAACCGCGAGGACCACTCCAGCGCCTCGGCCTTGTCCTTGCACTGCATGATGGCGTAGCCGCCGATGACCTCCTTGGACTCGGTGAAGGGCCCGTCGGTCACGGAGACGTTCGCGCCGTCCCAGTGCACACGGGTGCCCTGCGCCGACGGGGTGAGCCCGGCGGTGTCGAGCATCACGCCGGCCTTGGTGATCTCCTCCAGCAACTCCCCCATGCGCTGCATCATCTCGGGGCTGGGGCCCTCGGCGGGGGCGGTGGACTCGTCGATCCGGACGAGGGACAGGTAGCGGGGCATGGTGACTCCTCGGGGTGGATGACCGGGTCCTTCCCGGCCTCTCACCCCCTGCGTCGAACGGGAGCCCTCCGGATCGACACGGTCCCCGGATTTCTTCGAAGTTTTTCTCCGGCCGGTATTTCCGCAGGCAGCGCCCGCTTCCCACCAGAGGCCCTTCCGAAAGTTTCGGTTGAACAACCGACTGGCTTCGGTGTCGTCTGCCGCGGCACGAAACACCCGTCAATGCAGCAACAGGCCGCTCCCGTCAAACCGCCGGAGGCTCACCCGTGCTGCTGCGCACCACCAGGCTCGTAGCCAGCTCCACCCGCGTCGCCACCGGCGCCCCCTCCTCCCGCGCCAGATCGAGCACCAGCTTCGCCGCCGCCTCCGCCATCTCCGTCAGCGGCTGCCGTACGGTCGTCAGCGGCGGCCCCACCCAGCGTGCGATCGGCAGATCGTCGAAGCCGACGACGCTGACGTCCTGGGGAATCCGCAGCCCCAGTTCACGCGCGGCCTCGTACAGCCCGAGCGCCTGGAGGTCGTTCCCGGCGAAGACGGCAGTCGGCCGGTCCGGGCGGCGCAGCAGCTCCAGGCCCTGCCGGTAACCGGTCTCGTGGTGGAAGTCGCCGGGCCGGATCAGGTCCTGCTCGACCGGGAGCCCGGCCGTCTCCAGGGCGGCGCGGTAGCCGTCGATACGGGCGCGGCTGCACATCATCCGGGACGGCCCGGTGATCGCGCCGATCCTGCGATGGCCGAGCTCGACCAGATGCCGGGTGGCGGCGAGCCCGCCCTGCCAGTTGGTCGCCCCGATGGACGGCACGTCGGCGCCCGGGTCGCCCGCCGGGTCCATCACCACGAACGGGATCGAGCGGCTGGTGAGCAGGGCGCGCTGGGACTCGTCGAGGCCGGACAGCACCAGGATCACGCCGTGCGGGCGGCGGGCGGCGACCTGGTCGGCCCAGGTCCGGCCCGGGGTCAGCCGCCCGGCGCTCTCACTCAGCACCACACTCAGCCCGGCGTCCCGGGCGACGTTCTCCACGCCCCGGATGACCTCCATCGCCCACGCGCTCTCCAGCTCGTGGAAGACCAGGTCGATCAGTGGCGAGCGGCTCGCCTCGGCCCGCCGTCGGCGGTAGCCGTGGGCACGCAGCAGCTCCTCGACCCGGGTACGGGTCGCCGGGGCGACGTCCGCACGTCCGTTGAGGACCTTCGAAACAGTCGGCGCCGAGACACCGGCCTCGCGGGCGATCTCGGCGAGCGTCGCGGTCTGCGCGGACCGGCCGGCGGACGGGGACGTCGCCTTGGTCGCACTCTGTGTTGTCCGGGTTTCACCCGGCGGCGTCCGGGTTTCAGCGGGCTCACGGGCAGTCATGGCGGCGATCGTATCCCTGCATGCCCCCTTGACGAACCCTTCTCACCACGCCTAGGTTCCCGGAACATTCGAGGTGAACTACGAAACATTCGCGAGTGGCCCATCGCCCCGACAGGAGTTCCATGACCACCGCCCCCTGGCGCGACCCCGCCCTGCCCGCCGCCGCCCGCGTCGACGACCTCCTCTCCCGGATGACCCTTCAGGAGAAGACCGCCCAGCTGTACGGCGTGTGGGTGGGCGCCGCCACGGACGGCGACGGAGTCGCCCCGCACCAGCACGACATGACCGCCGACTACGACTGGGCGGAGCTGATCACCCACGGCCTCGGCCAGCTCACCCGCTCCTTCGGCACCGCCCCCGTGGACCCGGGGGGGGGGGGGGGCGCGCGGGCGCCCCCCCCCCCCCCCCCCCGCCCCCCCGGGCGGGGGGGGGGGCCCGGGGCGGGGCCGCCCGCGAGA
>NZ_JBHYJA010000001.1:262206-268188 GCF_042740355.1 Streptomyces sp. NPDC059010 | reverse complement strand
ACCCGCGCGGGGGCGGGCTCACACCCCCCCGCCCCGCCCACCCACACCCGCCCTTCGCCCACCGCGCCGGTCTCGGGGGGTGGGGGGGGGGCCCGCGCGCCCCCCCCCCCGCGCCGTATCGCCGAGGCGGGCCGGTTCGGCATCCCGGCGATGGCCCACGAGGAGTGCCTGGCGGGCTTCACGGCCTGGCAGGCCACGGCGTATCCGGTCCCGCTGGCCTGGGGAGCCACCTTCGACCCCCCGCTCGTCGAGGAGATGGCCCGGCGCATCGGCCAGGACCTGCGCTCGGCCGGTGTGCACCAGGGTCTGGCCCCGGTCCTGGACGTCGTACGCGATCCGCGCTGGGGCCGGGTCGAGGAGACCATCGGCGAGGACCCGTACCTGACCGGCACGATCGGCGCCGCGTACGTCCGGGGCCTGGAGTCGGCCGGGGTCGTCGCCACGCTCAAGCACTTCGCCGGGTACGCCTCCTCGGCGGGCGCCCGCAATCTCGCACCGGTGCGGGCGGGCGTCCGCGAGTTCGCGGACGTCACGCTCCCCCCGTTCGAGATGGCGCTGCGCGAGGGCGGGGCGCGCTCGGTGATGGCGGCGTACAACGAGACGGACGGCGTACCGGCCTCGGCGGACCCGGCGCTGCTGACCGAACTCCTGCGTGAGCAGTGGGGTTTCACGGGCACGGTGGTCGCCGACTACTTCGGCATCGGCTTCCTTCAGACCCTGCACCGGGTGGCGGGCAGCCCGGCCCAGGCCGCGCACACGGCGCTGGCGGCCGGCATCGACGTAGAACTCCCTAGCCTGAAGTGCTACGGAAAACCGCTGGTCGAAGCGGTCCGGGCAGGCGAGGTCCCGGAGGAACTGGTGGACCGCGCGGCCCGCCGGGTGCTGCTGCAGAAGTGCGAGCTGGGTCTCCTGGACGAGGGCTGGGACCAGGGGCCGACGCCGTCGCACCTCGACCTGGACTCCCCCGGGAACCGTGCCCTGGCCCGCCGGGTGGCCGAGGAGTCGGTGGTCCTGCTGGACAACCCGGACGAGGCCCTGCCCCTCCCCCCGGACGCCCGTGTCGCGGTCGTCGGCCCGCGCGCGGCGGACGCGCTGGCGATGCTGGGCTGCTACTCCTTCCCGTCCCACGTCCTCACGCACCACCCCGAGGTGCCGATGGGCATCGAGATCCCGACCCTCCTGGAGGCCCTGCGCACCGAACTCCCCGACGCCAAGGTGACGTTCGCCGAGGGCTGCGGGGTGTCCGACCCCGACACGGCGGGCATCGAGGAGGCGGTGGCGCGGGCGTCGGAGGCGGATGTCTGCCTCGCCGTACTGGGCGACCGGGCGGGCCTGTTCGGGCGGGGCACCTCCGGCGAGGGCTGCGATGTGACCGACCTCCGACTGCCGGGCGTCCAGGCCGAGTTGCTGGACGCGCTGATCGCGACCGGCGTCCCGGTCGTCCTGGTCCTCCTCACCGGCCGCCCGTACGCACTCGGCCGCTGGCACGGCCGGCTGGCCGCGGTCGTCCAGGCGTTCTTCCCGGGGGAGGAGGGCGGCCCGGCGGTGGCGGGAGTGCTGTCGGGCCGCGTCAACCCGTCGGGACGCCTGCCGGTGAGCGTGCCGCAGGTGCCCGGGGGCCAGCCGTGGACCTATCTCCAGCCCCCGCTGGGACTGGCGGGCGAGGTCAGCAACCTGGACCCGACCCCGCTGTACGCCTTCGGACACGGGCGCTCGTACACGTCGTTCACCTGGTCGGACTTCACGGGCGAGGAGGGCGGACCGGCGCCGGAGATCGGCACGGACGGCTCGTACGACGTGTCGGCGACGATCCGCAACACCGGCGACCGGGCCGGCGCGGAGGTGGTCCAGCTGTATCTGCACGACCCGGTGGCCTCGGTGACCCGCCCGGACGTGCGGCTCATCGGCTACCGGCGGGTGGAGTTGGCGCCGGGTGAGGCGGCGCGGGTGACCTTCCGCTTCCACGCGGACCTGTCGTCGTTCACCGACCGCTCGGGGCGGCGGGTGGTGGAACCGGGCGCACTGGAGCTGCGGCTGGCGGCATCCAGCGCGGACGTGCGGCACACGGCGCGGCTGACGCTCACCGGTCCCTTGCGGGAGCTCGGCCCCGACCGGCGGCTGCGGTGCGAGGCATCGGTGTCCGGGGTGGGGTGAGCCGCTTCGCCCGCAGTACGCCCCCGTCCCCCGGACGTCCCCATTTCCGCTACGCCATGCCGGGCGCCGCTCGCCGCCCGGACCCCCGCACTCCGCGCACCGCAGGGGCGTTCACGCGCGGATACCGCAGAATCCGGCCGAGCGGAATGTGATCCTCGCCGTTCCGGAGATCTCCGATTTCCACGGCGAGTTCGCGTTTCTGTTTTATTGACGCTCTGTCGGGGCGGCAGTACAAGTCGCCTACGACATCCACGGCCGTGGCCCCGTTCGACACCTGAATTGTCGCGGGGCGGCTGGAGCGTCCCGTGCGGGGGCACGGGACGAAAGGGGGAGCAGTCATGGGCCTGCGCATCACCGTTGACATCTTCTCGGGGCGCACCAACCCCACCTGGGAAATCCAGGACGCGGACCAGGCGCGCGATCTGATTCGGCTCATATCGCGCAACCGCTCCGGGGTCGCCGAGATTTCCAGCGGTTTCACCGGGCTGGGATTCCGCGGCATCCAGGTGGAGATCACCGACGACCTCGACACGGCGGGTCTGCCGCCGAGGTTCGAACTGGCCGGAGGCGGCGCACAGGACCCGTTCGCGAGCGCGGAGGTGGCCGAGCAGCTGCTGGCGACGATGCCGGTCGGCGAGGGCGACGAGGGTGACGAGGCAAGCGCCGCGGGGGCGGACACGGCGGGCGGCGAGGAGACCGGCTGGCCCGAGGAGTTCCGGGAGGGCGTACGGCAGGAGATCCGGCACACGACGCGTGAGGGCGCGGGCGGGGCGACGACGATCGAGCCCACCGAGTCGGGGAACTTCTCCGAAGCCGGTGCGCTGGAGGTCGAGAAACTGCTCCAGACGCTCGTTCATCCCGCAGCGCCGACCTGCTCCTACGACGTCACACCGTTCAACCCGGGGTTCTGGAACCGCCCGGACACCCAGCCGTACAACAACTGCTACAACTTCGCGGTCAACCGGCGCACCAACACCTTCGCCCAGCCCGGACGCGCGCACGGCTACACCATCCCCGGCACGGTGCGCTGCAACGAGGTCTCCACGGGAGCGCTGCGCGACGGTCTGCGGACGTGGGGCAACTGCCAGCCGGCCGGTTCGCTGCGCTATGTGGTGGCGCTGGTCACCGGCACGATCTTCGGCCGACGCGACTACCACTGGTACCGCCTGCACCCGGGCGGCATCTGGGCCCACAAGCCGGGCGGCACCCCGGCCAGGAACGTCGACAACTCGAACAAGCTCATCACAAACCCGTACACCTGCGACCGGGGCGGCTACACCGAATGGTGCGGCCTTTTCCAGACCCACCAATCGATCGTCATCCGCTGAATTGCGAGTGAGCGACATGTCATCATCCACCGGAGATCCAGCAGCCGAGACAACCAAACCCGCCGAAACACTCATTCCCGCCCCGGAGACCGCGGATTATCCGGAGACCGGAGTGGAATCCGCCGCTTATCTCACCGAGCCGGAAACCAATGGCCATCGGGAAGTCGGTGAGATCGCGGTCGCGGACATCACCGGCGAGCCGATCGCCGCGGCTCCCGCAGCTTTCCATCTCACCCGCGGCCGCTACCGCAGTACCGGCCTCCGCATACTCGAACTCAGGGTCGACGTGGACGGCCCCGGCACGCTGCGGAAGGTCAGCGGCGACTTCTTCACCTCCAGCGGCAGCACCACGAGTTATGCGGGCTCCTTCATCGTGGACGCCCCCGCCGTCACCGTGTCACCGCAGCAGGTGGTGATCAGGGGGCAGGGACGCTTCAGCGGCCCGACCCCGTTCCTGTTCCCGTTCGTGGAGGTGACCATCCCGCGCCGGCCGGTCGTCCAGCCGCGCGCCGCCGCCGTCGTACGGTTCATCAGGCCGCCCAACTTCGTGGGCGTCACCTACGTCTGCTCGTTCCGCTCGGCGTACTTCCGTACGGTCCAGTGGGAGCAGGACTCGGTGACCGGCAAGGTCCCCTTCGTGTCGTACAACACCGGATCGCTGCCGCAGCCGCCGGGCAGCCCGGCCCGGGTGCTGACCGTGCCCAGGGCCTTCGCCGAGGCCGGCATCGACCTCGTGGTGGGCGGCGCGGCCAACGTCCTCGGCGACAGCCAGAACGGCTGGACCATCGCGGAGCTGCACGCCGCCATGCAGACCAACTTCAGTCTGTGGCGCAACGTCCCGCAGTGGATGGTGTGGCTGCTGGTCGCCAGCCGCTTCGAGGGCAACCCGGGTGTCCGCGGCATCATGTTCGACGCCCAGGACGCCTTCCAGCGGCAGGGCTGTGCCGTGTTCTACGACCTGATCCAGGGCATGGATCCGGAGTCCCAGCGGGCCCAGCTGCGGACGTATGTGCACGAGCTCGGGCACGCCTTCAACCTGCTGCACTCATGGCAGAAGGACCTCGCCACTCCCCCGGCGCCGCTCGGCCCGAACCGCGGTTTCGGCGACCTGTCGTGGATGAACTACCCGCAGAACTACGACCCCGACCCGGCCCCACCGAACCCGGAGGGCGCGGCCGCCTACTGGAGGGCGTTCCCGTTCAGCTTCACCGCCGCCGAGCTGGTGCATCTGCGGCACGGCTTCTACCGGGACGTGATCATGGGGGCCAACCCCTTCGGCAGGGGCGCGGCCGACATCGACCCGGACCTGTTCGACGAACCCGTCGTGGACGAGTCCGGGCTGGTGCTGGACCTGCGCGCGACGAAGCCGACCTATGCGTACGGTGAACCCGTCGTCGTGGAGCTCCGGCTCAGTACGACCGATCTGCGCGGCCGCTCCGTGCACGAGTATCTCCACCCGGACTACGAACTGGTCAGCGTCGCCATCCGCCAGCCGTCCGGCCGTACCGTGCTCTACCGGCCGCTGATGCGCCGCTGCGTCGACGCCGAGGCCACGACCCGGCTGCATCCCGAGCGGAACCCGGCGGTGTACGCGAGCGCGTATGTGGGCTACGGCCAGGACGGGCACTACTTCCAGCAGCCGGGCACCTACCAGCTGCGCGCCGCCTATGTGGCCGCGGACGGTTCCCGCATCGTCTCGCCGGTGCTGCGGACCGTCGTCCGCCATCCCCGCAGTGAGAGCGACGAACAGGTCGCCGAGCTGATGCTGGGCGAGGAGCAGGGCACGCTGTTCGCCCTGCGCGGGTCCGACTCGCCGTCACTGCGGGCCGGCAACGACGCGCTCCAGGAGGTCGTCAAGCACCATGGCAAGCACCCGCTCGCCGTCTACGCCCGCATGGTCCAAGGGCTCAACGCCGAGCACGAGTTCAAGTACCTGACGGCGGACAAGGCCGCCCTGAAGGTGCGTTCCCCCGAGCCGAAGGAGGCCATCGGCCGGCTCACTGCCGTCGTCAAGGCCACCACGGAGGGCAACGGCGTCGACGACATCACCCTCAACATGGTGATGCGCCGTCTCGCCCGCGCCCACGCCCGCGACGGCGACCGCAAGCAGTCGGACGGCGTCCTGAACAGCCTCGTGGAACGCTTCGACTCCGGGGTGTACCGCCCCCACGTCATCGAGACGGTCCGCCGCCAGGTCGAGGAGACCAGGCACAGCATCGACGACGAGTTCGGCGGCTGACCGCCCGTCAGCCCACCGACTCGAACCGCCATCGATGAACTGCCCGGGCCGCCAGACCCTCCCCGGGCTCGGGCAGTTCGGGCAGCTCGGCATCGTACGGCGCATCCCACCAGGTGATGACGAGCACCCGGTCCTGGGGGGGGCGGGCCCCCCCCCCCCCCCCCGCGCGGGTGGGCGGGCGGAGGGGCGCGGGCGCGCGGGCGCGGGGGGTGGCGGACACCGCGCGCGGCCGCGCCGCGCCACACGGAGCGAGCGGGGGCG
>NZ_JBHYJA010000001.1:211681-262196 GCF_042740355.1 Streptomyces sp. NPDC059010 | reverse complement strand
GGGGGGGTTCGGGGGGGTCCGCGCCTGCACTCTCTCCCCACACCGTTGTGGCTCTCCGTGGTGGGCGTGGTGCTGGGCTGCCCCACTCCCCCCCCCCCCGCGGCCGTACGGCCAGCTCCTGCGCCCGGGCCCAGGCGAGCAGTTCCTCCCCGCGCCCGGGCACCGCCCGCGCCTCCCACATCAGCGCGACCGTCACGAGTAGAGGTTCTCCTTGCTGACCTCGTGCACATGGTCGTGGGAGTGGCCGGTGCCCGGCACATGCGGATCGGTCACCGGCAGCGAGGAGTCCGCCGACAGGTCCCAGCTGGACGCGGCCCGGTTGCGGGCCACCATCTCCGCGCCCAGCGCCGCCACCATCGCGCCGTTGTCCGTGCACAACTTCGGCCGCGGCACCCGCAGTCGGATACCGGCCGCCTCGCAGCGCTCCTGCGCCATCGCCCGCAGCCGGGTGTTGGCGGCCACGCCGCCGCCGATCATCAGGTGGTCGACGCCCTCGTCCTTGCAGGCGCGGACCGCCTTGCGGGTCAGGACATCCACGACCGCCTCCTGGAAGGAGGCCGCCACATCACGCACCGGCACCTCCTCCCCCGCCGCCCGCTTGGCCTCGATCCAGCGGGCCACCGCCGTCTTCAGCCCCGAGAAGGAGAAGTCGTACGCCGGGTCGCGCGGGCCCGTCAGTCCGCGCGGGAAGGCGATGGCGTCCGGGTCGCCCTCACGGGCGTAGCGGTCGATGACCGGGCCGCCGGGGAAGCCGAGGTTCAGCACCCGGGCGATCTTGTCGAAGGCCTCGCCGGCCGCGTCGTCGATGGTCGCGCCGAGCGGCCGTACGTCCGAGGTGATGTCGGTCGACAGCAGCAGCGACGAGTGGCCGCCGGACACCAGCAGCGCCATCGTCGGCTCCGGCAGCGCCCCGTGCTCCAGCTGGTCCACGCAGATGTGCGAGGCGAGGTGGTTGACGCCGTAGAGCGGCTTGCCCAGCGCGTAGGCGTACGCCTTCGCCGCCGATACGCCGACCAGCAGCGCGCCCGCGAGTCCCGGACCGGCGGTCACCGCGATGCCGTCCAGGTCCCGCGCGCTCACCCCCGCTTCCTTCAGCGCGCGGTCGATGGTCGGGACCATCGCCTCCAGATGGGCCCGTGAGGCGACTTCCGGCACGACGCCGCCGAAGCGGGCGTGCTCGTCGACGCTGGAGGCGACGGCGTCGGCGAGCAGCGTGGTGCCGCGGACGATGCCGACGCCGGTCTCGTCACAGGAGGTCTCGATGCCGAGGACGAGGGGAACGTCGCGCGAGTCAGTCATTGGTCTCGGTTCCTTGTACGGAAGGTGAACCCGCGGCGGTGCCGCTGTTGGATTTCGTGGTCAGTCGCATCACCAGGGCGTCCACGTTCCCCGGCTGGTAGTAGCCGCGCCGGAAGCCGATGGCCTCGAAGCCGAAGCGCTCGTAGAGCTTCTGCGCGCGGACGTTGTCCACACGGCACTCCAGCATCACCTCGGCGCACTCGAAGTCGGTCGCGGCGCGCAGCAGTTCGGTGAGCAGATTCGCGCCGAGCCCGGTCCCCCAGTGGTCGCGGGAGACGGCGATGGTCTGGATGTCGGCCAGGTCCCCGGCGGAGGCGAGTCCGGCGTAGCCCACGAGCCGTCCGCCGTCCTCGGCCACGAGATAGCGCCGGGTCGCCTCGGGCCCGCGCGAGTGGGCCAGTTCGGACCAGAACATGCCCCGGGACCAGGCGTCCTCGGGGAAGAGGTCCTTCTCCAGCTCCAGCACGGGGTCGATGTCCCACCAGCGCATTTCGCGCAACACCGCTGTCACCTGTGTCACTTGGGGGTGACCACCTTGTAGTTCTTGGGGACCTGGGCGTCGGGCCGGCGCAGATACAGCGGCCGGGGCGCGGGCAGTTCCTCCCCGGCCGCCAGCCGCTCGGCGGCCAGCGCGGCGAGCGCCGCCGCCGACACATGCTCGGGCTCATGGGCTCCGGGGAAGGTGTCGGGGTACAGCAGCGCGCCCGCGCCGACGGCGGGCAGCCCGGCGACCTGGTCGGCGATGTCGGCGGGACGGTCGACCGCCGGGTCGGTCAGCCGGGTGCGGGAGTCGGCGTACCGCGCCCAGTAGACCTCCTTGCGGCGGGCGTCGGTCGCGACGACGAAGGGGCCCTTCGCGATGTCGGCGGCGTAGGCGAGGCCGTCCAGCGTGCACACGCCGTGCACGGGGACGCCGAGGACGAGCCCGAAGGTGTCGGCGGTCATGAGACCGACGCGCAGCCCGGTGTAGGGGCCGGGTCCGATGCCTACGACGATGCCGGTGACGGCGTCGAGTTTCACGTCGGCCTCGGCGAGGACCCGGTCGACGGCCGGCAGCAGCAGCTCGCCGTGCCGGCGCGCGTCCACCTGGCTCGACGAGGCGATGACGTCCGTACCGTCGTGCAGCGCGACGGTGACGGCGGGGGTGGCGGTATCCAGAGCGAGCAAGAGCACGCAAACAGCCTACGGCGCCCGGAGCGCAGGAAGCGCCGCCCCGGTCGGGCGCTTGACGACTGCTACGGTCGGCCTGGATCAATACGTAGATCTAGACATATGACGCGAACGTGGAGGTGGCGAGGGTGGCAGGCAGCAGCTCCGGATTCGTGGCGGCACTGACCGTGGCGGCCCTCGCGACGGTCGGTTTCCTCGGCTACCAGGCCTCGGCGACCGTCCCGGCCGACCTGTCCGCGCCCCGCACGAGCGGCTCGCCCGCGGTGAGCGCCGCCAAGAAACCCCGTGACGGCAAGGAGCGGGCCGCGCTGCCCGCCGGATCCGGTACGGGGGTACGGGTCGTGTACTCGATGGGCGGGGACCGGGTGTGGCTGGTCGGCGAGGGCGACACGGTCAAGCGCACGTTCCGCGTGACCCCCGGATCGGTCGACCCGGCGCCGGGCGTCTACGCGGTCACGTCCCGCTCCAACACGATCACCGGCAGCGACGGCGCCCCCGTCGAGCACGTGGTCCGCTTCACCAGCGTCGAGGGCATCACCATCGGCTTCAGCGCGGCCGTCGACGGCTCGACGCTCCCGCCCAACCCGTCGGTGAAAACGGGCGGCATCCGCGAGTCCCGAACAGACGGCACCGCGATGTGGGACTTCGCGACGATCGGCAGAGCGGTAGCGGTGATCCCTTGAGCAGACGGTTCGGCAGCGTCCCCAAGGGGCGCGGGGAACTGCGCGACCAGCCACAACGGCGCAGCAGCCGACCAACAACCGACGACGCTCACGCCGCCTCGCGGTGCCGCTCCACCGACAGTCCGGCGTCCGGCTCACGCGGCGGAGTGGAGATCGCGTTCGCGGCCACACCGGCAGCCAGCAGATCACGCATCGACACCCCGGCAACCGGCGCATACGGCCGCGGGCGAACCTCGCTCTGCGAAGCCGTCGTCTCCGACTTCTCCGATGCCGACATGGACGCCTCCTGGGGCCGGGGGCGGACGTAGTTAGGTAGACCTAACCACGGACTGGCTACCATGTGACCACGCGCAAGACCACGAATGCAACATTTTGCCGACGTCTTGTCGGAATGTTCACCGGCGCCGATCAGCCGGACAGCACGCGCCGCTCAGCCGGACAGCCCCCACCGCTCACGCGGACAGCACGCTGAGATCCACCGCGGCCCACCGCTCCCCCAGCCCGGTGACCGTCACATGCCGCACCTCGTCCGTCGTGTCCCCGACGGCCCGATGGATCACGACCTGCAACCGCTGCTCGGTGAGCTCCTCGACCTTGCCCTCGCCCCACTCCACGACGATCACCGACTCGGGCAGCGAGACGTCGAGATCGAGGTCCTCCATCTCGTCCAGGCCGCCGGACAGCCGGTACGCGTCGACGTGCACGAGCGGCGGCCCGTCCCCGAGGGAGGGATGCACACGGGCGATCACGAAGGTCGGCGACGTGACCGCACCTCTGACCCCCATGCCCTCGCCGAGCCCCCGCGTCAGCGTCGTCTTGCCCGCGCCGAGCTCCCCGCTGAGCATCAGGAGGTCGCCGGCGCGCAGCAGCTTTGCGAGGCGGCGGCCCAGTTCCCGCATCTGGTCGGGAGAAGTGACGGTGAGCTCGATGTCACCCGCGTTGTGCGGTGCTGCTGGTGCTTCCATAGCCACTTACGGTAGCCCCTGCCGGCACGGCACCCGCCCGGGTGAGCAGGTCGGCCAGCCGGTCGGTGACCACTTCGGGGTGCTCCAGCATCACCAGGTGCCCGGCGTCCGGCACGAGCACCAGTTCGGCGTCCGGCAGCAGGTCGGCGATGGCCTCGCTGTGCTCGCTGGGCGTGACGAGGTCGCCCACCCCGGCCAGCACGAGCACCGGCATGTCGGTGAAGTGGGCGAGCGCCTCGGTCTTGTCGTGGTCGGTGAAGGCCGGGTAGAACTCCGCGACGACGTCGATCGGCGTCCCCTCGATCATCCGCTCGGCGAACCGGGCGACGGCCGGGTCGACGTCCCGGGACGAGAACGAGTACCGCTTGATGATCCCCGCGAACAGGTCGGCGGTGGCCCGGCGCCCCCGCTCCACCAGATCGGCCCGCTGCCCCAGCGCCTTGAGCACGCCCGGCAGCACGCGCCGCACCGCGTTCACTCCCGCGACGGGCAGCCCGAAGTTGACTTCGCCGAGCTTCCCGGACGACGTACCGACGAGGGCGGTGGCGACGACCCGGTCGCCGATCAGCTCCGGGAACTGGTCGGCCAGCGCCATGACGGTCATCCCGCCCATGGAGTGCCCGACCAGCACGAGCGGCCCCTCGGGCGCGGCCGCGTCGATGACGGCCTTCAGGTCGCGCCCGAGCTGCTCGATGTCGACGTGTGTGCCCTCCTGCGTCTGCGCGACGCCCCGCCCGGACCGGCCGTGGCTGCGCTGGTCCCAGTGCACGGTGCGCACGACGCCCCGGAGCGCGGCGCGCTGGAAGTGCCAGGAGTCCTGGTTGAGGCAGTAGCCGTGGCTGAAGACGACGGTGACGGGGGCCGGCGCCTTGCGGCCGAAGAGCCGTCGGCGGCGCGGGGTGAGGGCGGGAGCGGCCTCGGGGTCGATGTCGTCGACCTCGTAGTACAGCTCGGTGCCGTCGTCGGCGTACGCCTTGCCGGGTGTGCCGCGCAGTGAGCCGTACGGTCCGGCCGAGTCCAGGGCGAGGCGGGCCTTCTGCCGCATGCCGCGGCCCACCGTCATTCGCTCTATGGCGACGCCCGCGGCCGCCCCTGCCGCGATCACGCCTATCGCCGCACCGGCGAAGCCGGTGGCCCTGCGCCAGTTCGCGGCCGCCCCCGTGGCGGAGGCGACGGCCGCGACGGCCTCCGCGCTGCTCTCGCTCACGTACCGCTCCTCTTCGCTGGGTAATGCTGGGTGCTGCTCTGTGGTGCCGGTGTTCCAGTGGTTCGGTGGTGGTTCGGTCGTGGTTCGGTGGTCCGGTGCGGTGCCCGGTACGGGTAACCCGTCTCGTTACCAGTTCACATAACCGCATCCGGGCGGACGCATCACATTGCCCTCGTCACATAGCCGCGTCACGAAGACGCATCACATGGCCGCATCCCTATAGACGCGCGGAACGCGCGTTCCGATCCGGGTGACGATTTCGTACGCGATGGTTCCCGCGGCCTGCGCCCAGTCCTCGGCGGTGGGCTCGCCGCGGTCGCCGGGCCCGAACAGTACGGCCTCCGCGCCCGGCTCGGGCTCGTCACCGCCCAGGTCGACGACGAACTGGTCCATCGCGATCCGCCCCGCGACCGTCCGCCACTTGCCGCCGACCAGGACGGGCCCGGCGCCGGAGGCGTGCCGCGGGATGCCGTCGGCGTAGCCGAGGGGGACGAGGCCGAGGGTGGTCTCGCCCGGGGTGACATAGCGATGCCCGTAACTGACACCGTGCCCGCCCGGCACATGCTTGACCAGTGCGACGGACGCCGAGAGCGTCATCACCGGCCGCAGCCCGAAGTCGGCGGGGCCGCCCAGCTCGGGGCTGGGCGAGATGCCGTAGGTCGCGATCCCGGTGCGCACCAGGTCGAAGTGGCTCTCCGGAAGGGTGAGCGTGGCGGGCGAGTTGGCGATGTGCCGCACCTCGGGCCGCGCGCCCTGTCCCTCGGCGTACGCGACCATTTCCCGGAATCGGTCGAGCTGGGCGGCGATGGACGGATGCCCCGGCTCGTCGGCGCAGGCGAAGTGCGACCAGAGCCCGGTGATCCGGATCAGCCCCTCGGCCTCGGCCAGCAGGGCCGCACGGACCAACTCGGCCCAGTCCTCACCCGGCTGGCAGCCGCCCCGACCGAGCCCGGTGTCGGCCTTGAGCTGCACGCGCGCGGGGGCACCGGCCTGCCGGGCGGCGTCGGTGACCTCGCGCAGGGCCCACATCCCGCTCACCGAGACGTCGAGGTCGGCCTCGATGGCCTCCCGCCAGGGCCCGCCCGGCGTCCACAGCCAGCACATGATCCGTACGCCGTGCAGCCCGGCGGCCCGCAGGACGAGGGCCTCCTCGGGCGTGGCCGTGCCCAGCCAGTCGGCGCCCGCCTCGACGGCCGCTCGGGCACACCGGACCGCCCCGTGGCCGTACGCGTCCGACTTCACGACGGCCATCAGGGCCGCGCCCCGCGCATGGGCGCGCAGGGTCCGCACATTGGCCCGCAGGGCGGCCAGATCGATCTCGGCGCGGGCTCGCAGGGGCGCGGTCCGCAGGGCTGCTGTTTCTGTCATCGCGCCCCCAGTGTCTCAGAGGGGTCCGACAACGCCTCCGCGCCGGGCGCCATGACCTGTCCCTCCGGTGTCCTACTCCTCCACCTTGCGCCCCCACGAATACACCCGGTCGCCCTTCTTCAGCACCCGCCACAGCTGCCGTGCGTCGTGCAGGGTCATGTTGACGCAGCCCATCGATCCGACGGGGGTGAAGATGTTGCCGTAGATCCCGTGGAAGGCCTGGCCCCCGCTGAAGAACTGGGAGTACGGCATGGGGCTCTTGTACAGCGTCGACACATGGTTCTTGTGCCGCCAGTAGACCGCGTGCCAGCCGGTCCGCGTCCCGTACCCCTCCCGCCCGCTCCGGATGAACACGGGCCCGAAGACGACGTCCTTGCTGTCCTGCACCCAGGCCAGCTGCCGGTCGAGGTCGACACAGGCGACCCGGTAGGGACGCACCGGGCACTTCTTGGCGGCGTTCGGGTTCTTCTGGGCGGTGACGAGCTGCATGGTGGCCCAAGTCACAGGCCCGGCGTATCCGATGGCGGGCTTGATCCGGTGCTTCTTCTGGAACTTGCGGATGGCCCGGCAGTCGCCGGCCGACTGCTCCCCGTCCGCCGTCCGCTTCAGCCACCGCTCGACCTGCGTCTGCCGGGGGCCCGTCTCCTCGCTGCACTTCACGCCGCCTAGGGCGTCGATGGGGTCGACCTCCTCGTTGAGGTCGTACGCCCCCTCCGGCGGGTCCTGGGGCTCGACGGCGTCCTCCTCGCTGCTGGGCTTGTACACCTTCGGCGGCAGCGCCTGGTCGGGCGTGTCCATCTGCTGCCAGAGCGGAAGCAGGTTGTTCAGGGGGAGGCCGGGCACGAGCCCGGCGACCTGCGACCCGGAAGCCGGAGGTACGGGCTCCGCCTGCGGCTCGGCAGCCGAGGCGGTGGGGTCGGCCTGGGGCCTGGAAGCCGAAGCCGCGGGGGCGCTCTGAGTCCCGGAAGCCGAGGTCTCGGGCTCGGCCTTGGTCCCGGAAGCCGTGGCCTCGGGCTCGGCCTGCGGCCCGGAAGCCGGGGGTACGGGGTCCACCGGGTCCGCCGTGGCGTTGCCGACGGGCAGCAGGGCGGCCCCGGCCAGCAGCACGGCGATGCTCCGACATGCGATACGTCCGCTGATCATGGCCACAGGGAAACGTGAGGGCCTGCCGCGTGGGAGGTGCCGCGCGGCGGGGTCACTCTTTTGAGCACCCATCTTTTGAGGACCCATAGGGTGCTCGGCATGAGCATCATCGGGGTCGGTATCGACGTGGCCGAGATCGACAGGTTCGGGGCGGCACTGGAGCGCACACCCGGTCTGGCGGACCGGCTGTTCCTGGAGAGCGAGTTGACGCTGCCCAGCGGCGAACGCCGGGGCGTCGCCTCACTGGCGGCCCGTTTCGCGGCGAAGGAGGCCCTAGCCAAGTCGCTGGGCGCACCGGCGGGCCTGCTCTGGACGGACGCCGAGGTCTACGTCGAGGACAGCGGCCGTCCGCGCCTGCGGGTGACCGGGACGGTGGCGGCGCGGGCGGCCGAACTGGGCGTCCGGTCCTGGCACGTGTCGCTGAGCCATGACGCCGGGGTGGCGTCGGCGGTGGTGGTGGCGGAGGGCTGAGCCACGAGGGCTGGGGGCCGGCGAGTTTGGCAAAGGCACGGCAAAGCCTCGATGGAGGCGACGCGTCTCGCCTCGTACGGGAGACTCGAACGCATGCGGACTGCGTACGGCGTGGAGACGGTAAGGGCGGCCGAGCGGGAGCTGATGGCACGGCTCCCCGACGGTGCGCTGATGCAGCGGGCGGCGGCCGGACTCGCCGCCGCCTGCGCGGATCTGCTGGGCCGGGTGTACGGCAGCCGCGTCGTCCTCCTGATCGGCAGCGGCGACAACGGCGGCGACGCCCTGTACGCCGGGGCCCGACTGGCCAGGCGCGGAGCGGGAGTCACGGCGGTGCTGCTGACACCGGAGCGGGCGCACACCGGCGGCCTCGCGGCGCTGCGCCGGGCGGGCGGCCGCTCGGCCGGCGTCGACGCGGCCGAGGACCTGATCGAGCGCGCGGACCTGGTGGTGGACGGCATCGTCGGCATCGGCGGCAAGGGCGGGCTACGGCCGGAGGCGGCACCGTTGGCCGAGGCGGCCGACCGGGCCGGGGCGGCCGTGGTCGCCGTGGACCTGCCGAGCGGCGTGGACGTGGACACGGGCGAGGTGCGCGGCACCGCGGTGCGGGCCGACCTCACGGTCACCTTCGGCACCCACAAGCCGGGGCTGCTGATCGATCCGGCGCGGGAGTACGCCGGTGTGGTGCGGCTGGTGGACATCGGCCTGGAGCTGCCGTCCGGGGCGACCGAGCTGGAGGCGCTCCAACACGCGGACGTGGCAAGGCTGTTGCCATTGCCCGCGGCGGACACGGACAAGTACCGGCGCGGAGTCGTGGGCATCGCCGCGGGTTCGGCCCGCTATCCGGGCGCGGCCGTACTGGCCGTGGCCGGGGCGCTGCGGGGCGGCGCCGGGGCCGTGCGGTACGTCGGTCCGGCCGCGGACGCGGTGATCGCCCGGTTCCCCGAGACGCTGGTGTCGGACCGGGGGCCGAAGAAGGCGGGCCGCGTGCAGGCGTGGGTCGTCGGCCCGGGCGCCGGGGACGACGCGGCGACGGTGGCGGAGGTGCTGGCGACGGACGTACCGGTGCTGATCGACGCGGACGGGCTGCGGCTGGCGGACGCGGAGGCGGTACGGGGCCGTACGGCACCGACCCTGATGACCCCGCACGCCGGGGAGGCGGCGGCGCTGCTCGGTGTCTCCCGCGAGGAGGTCGAGGGGGCCCGGCTGGCTTCGGTGCGGGAGCTGGCGGCGCGCTATGCGGCGACCGTGCTGTTGAAGGGGTCGACGACACTGGTGGCCGACGCCGGGGGCACGGGCCCGGTCCGGGTGAACCCGACGGGCACGTCATGGCTGGCCACGGCAGGCAGCGGGGACGTGCTGTCGGGGTTGGCGGGATCACTGCTGGCGGCGGGGCTGCGCGCGGTGGACGCCGCGAGCGTGGCGGCGTATCTCCACGGCCTCTCGGCGAGATTCGCGGCGGACGGGGCGCCGGTGGGGGCGCATGACGTGGCCGAGGGGATTCCGGGGGCTTGGCGGGATGTACGGGGCTGATCGATGGGCGGGGCCGAGGAGAGCACGGGGTCACAGCAGCCGCGGTGTTGCCTGAGGGCAATCGTCGTAGGAGCGGGCATTGGCGGACTGGCCGCAACGCTCAGCCTGCGCCGCGCCGGTGTCGACGTGACCCTGGTCGAGCAGACGCCCCGCTTCACCGAGGTCGGCGCCGGAATCCAGCTCGCGCCCAACGCGACGCGGGTGCTGCGCCGGCTGGGCGTCCTGGACGCGGTCGCCGCACAGGCCGCCCACCCCGCCCACGTCAGCTTCCGCACCTGGTCGGACGGATCGGAGATCTGCCGCTACGCGCTGGGCCGCGAGGCCGCGGACGAGTTCGGGGCGCCGTACCTGGTCGTCCACCGAGCCGATCTGCACCGGGCGCTGGCCGCGGCGGTACCGCCCGAGTCGGTGCGCCTGGGCACGACGGTCGTAGGAATCGACCAGGACGACGACTCCGCCCATGTGACGACGGCGACCGGCGAGCGCCTGACGGCGGACCTGGTGGTGGCCGCCGACGGCATCCGCTCCTCGGCCCGCCAGTGGCTGTTCGGCAAGGACGAGGCGGTGTTCTCCGGAACCGCCGCCTACCGGGCCCTTCTCCCCGCCGACGAAGTGGCCGACCTGGACCTCCCCCCGCTGGCCGCCTGGCTGGGCCCGGACCGCCACTTCGTCCACTACTGGGTCCGACGCGGCGAACTGCTCAACGTGGTGGCCGTGTTCAGCACGGAAGCGGCCGCACAGGAGTCATGGACGGCACAGGCGGAACCCGGCGAACAACTACGCCAGTTCACGGGCTGGGACTCCCGGGTCCTGAAGGTCCTGCGGCGCGCGGGCCAGGTATTCCGCTACGGCATCTACACCCGCACGCCCCTCACCCACTGGAACGTCGGCCGCGTGACCCTCCTCGGCGACAGCGCCCACGCGATGGTCCCGTTCCAGGCGCAGGGCGCGGCCCAGGCGATCCTGGACGCGGCGGTGCTCGGCGACGTCCTGGCGGACGCGACTCCGGGCGGCGTTCCCGACGCCCTGGACCGCTACGTCCGCCGACGGCTGGCAGGCGCCACGAGCATGCAGGCCCGTTCAGCACAGGCAGGCAGCGAATTCCACTTGCCGGACGGCCCGGAGGCACAGGCCCGGAACGCCCGAATGTCAGCCCACGCGGCCGAGCACAGGTTCATGCCTCAGGCGACGGCGTGGAGGACGGACGTGCTGGAGGAGAAGCAGGAGCTATGAGCGGCGCATCTCAGGCCTCTCCAGAACCAGCACCCGGAAGGTCCGGATCCTCGGCGAACAGGTCCTCGGCCCGCTCGACCGTACGGGAACGCTCCAGCCAGGCATCCATGCGAACGAGATCAGTGCAACTGGTGACGCGCTCACGCACACTGTCCGGCACAGCGATGCCACGCACCTCCAGCACGAGCAGGATTCCTTCGGCCTTGCCTTCGACCTTGCCCTTGGCCTCACCGTCGGCCACGCCTTCCAGGTAGGCCGTCTCACGGACCGTCCCCCGACCGGGGAAGTAGCTGACGAACGTCGACATGATTGCCTTCCATTTCTCTCCGGCTGGAGTATTGCCCAGGGTGACTTCGAGGAAGTCGAAGAAGTACTTGGCGGTGGCAGGGTCGGTTTCCAGGAGTTCCTGAAGGGCGCTGCTGATGGCCTCCAGTATGGCGTCGCCGTCGCGGCTACGGGCGTGTGCCAGGGCGGAGAGCACGGCCAGTGGGAGGTTCTTCGCCACGGTCCGGGCGTCGGTGATCACCGGTAGGTTGTCCGGCCCGGCGACCAGCGGATACGTCCGCATAGCCGTCCAGCCGCTCGTACCGCAGTCGAAGGGACCGGCCGCCCACTTGGCCGTGGCCCGGTCCTGACAGACGACGAGAAGCAGCACGGGCAGTGCGTACTTCGCCTGGAGGTAGCCGATGTAGTACGCCCAACTCCACTCCTTGCCGGCGACCTTGCCCGACTGTGACTCGACTGCAAGCAGAAAGTCCTCACCGTCGGACGGGCCGATGCGCAGCACGGTGTCCACGCGACGTTCCAGCGGCCGGGCTTCCGTCACGTCCGTGGTGACGGCGTCCACCGTCGCCTTCGCGGATAACGGGACACCCAGCACCCCGAAGACGGGAGCCAGGACCTCGGGCCGCTCCTGAAAGATGCGGTGCATGCCCTCGTGAGCTGATGTGACCATGTGTGCAACCTTGATGACTTGATGGACCGAAGATCCAGAAGATCGGGATACGTTCACTCTTTCGAGCAGCGAGCAAACGTTCACGCCGCCGAAGTCAGCTCGCACCACACGTACTTGCTCCGGGTTCCATGCCTGGTCAGCGGCTGCCAGCCCCACAGATCGGCACACGCCCGCACCAGCTCCAGCCCCCGCCCCTCCTCCGCCTCCCCGAGCTTCTCCAACTCCTGCGGCGGCTGAGGCGGTTCGGGATCGGCATCCCACGCCCCGATCCGCAGCACACCGGCCGACCAGCGCACCCGCAGGGCCGCGGGGCCTTTGGTGTGGCGTACGGCGTTGGCGACCAGCTCGGTCGCGAGAAGTTCGGCAGTGTCCACGATGCCGATGAGGCCGTGCATGGTGAGGATGAGGCGGAGGGTGCGGCGGGAGACGGTGACGGATCGGACGTCGTTCGGGATGTAGAGCGTGTACTCCCAGGGTTCCGTTTCAGGCATGCGTGAACTCCGTTCGGGTGTAAGGGAGTTGTGCGGTGGCAGTGCCGCGGCCGTCACGGCAGGACGGGGCGGTGCGCTTCCGCTATGTATGCGCTACATCACCGACGGTAGGGGATAATGTTTCGGTCGAGCAAGCCGGTCGCGTAATCTGACCCCGAACGAGTCACGCTTTCAACCGCGGTGCACCAAGGAGCAGTTGATGACGACCAGGCGCGAACCAACAGCACGCCAGATGCGCCTGGCGGTCGAGTTGCGCAGGCTTCGCGATGCGGCCGGACTCAGCGCGCGCCAAGCGGCAGCACTGCTCGGCGTGAACGCCGTCCAGATCAGCCACATCGAGTCCGGCCTCTCGGGAGTGAGCGAGGAACGACTTCGCCGTCTCGCATCGCACTACGCCTGCACGGACGAGGAGTTCCTTGACGCCCTGGTCGCCATGGCCACGGACCGCACGCGCGGCTGGTGGGAGGAGTACCGAGGGCTGCTACCCACGTCATTCCTGGACCTCGCGGAACTGGAACACCACGCCACATCCATGCGCGAGGTAGCGGTCCTGTACGTTCCGGGTTTGCTGCAGACGGAGGACTACGCCCGCAGCGTCTTTTCCGCCAGGGTGCCCGAACTCACCGACGAGGAACTTGAGTTGCGCCTGCAGCACCGAATGCGGCGCCAACAGACCACCACCCCTTATGAGCTGGTGATCCACGAGTGCGCCCTGCGCATCAGAGTCAGCGACCGGGCCGCCTCCCAGGCTCAACTCGTCAAACTCGTGGAACTGTCCGAATCCGACAACATCACCGTGCGTGTCATCCCGTTCGACCTGGACGGTTTCAACAGGGCAGCCAGCACCATGACGTACGTGGACGGTCCGCTCCCCAAACTGGACACCGTCGTGCGCGACGTACCCCACGGCTCGGCCTTCATCGACTCCGAAGCCCAGCTCAGCGCCTTTCGAACGCGCTTCCGTAAAGTGGAAGCTGTGTCCCTCGACCCGGAACGGTCGCGTGACTTCATCAACCGGCTGGCGAAAGAGCTGTGAGACACCCGATGGACAACTGGCGGAAGTCGTCCTACTCAGGCCCTGACGATGGCAACGCCTGCGTAGAGATCGCGAACTCGGACCACCACGTCGCCGTCCGCGACACAAAGGCCCCGGTCAGGGCAACCCTCACCTTCCCGACCGGAGCCTTCGCAGCCTTCCTCGACGGCGTGAAGAACGACTACTCCACCGTCACCGACTTGGCCAAGTTCCGAGGCTGATCCACCTCGTTCCCCCGAGCCGTGGCCAGCTCACAAGCGAACACCTGCAACGGCACCGTGGCCACAAGCGGCTGAAGCAGCGTCGGCGTGGCCGGAATCCGAATCAGGTGATCCGCATACGGCACCACCGCCTCGTCCCCCTCCTCCGCGATGACGATGGTCCGCGCACCCCTCGCCCTGATCTCCTGGATGTTGGAGACGATCTTGTCGTGCAGTACGGAGCGCCCCCGAGGCGAGGGAACGACCACGACGACCGGCAGATCGTCCTCGATGAGGGCGATGGGCCCATGCTTCAACTCGCCCGCGGCAAAGCCCTCGGCGTGCATATAGGCGAGTTCCTTGAGCTTGAGCGCGCCCTCCAGCGCCACCGGATACCCCACATGCCGCCCGAGGAAGAGCACCGTGCCCTTGTGCGCGAGCGACCGCGCCAGCGCCCGCACCGGCTCCATGGTCTCCAGCACCCGCTCGACATCGCCTCCGATATCCGCCAGATCCCGAATCACGGCATGGATCTCGTCCCCCCACTTGGTGCCCCGCACCTGCCCCAGATACAGGGCGACGAGATAGCAGGCCACGAGCTGTGTCAGGAACGCCTTGGTGGACGCAACCGCGACCTCCGGCCCAGCATGCGTGTAAAGCACCGCATCCGACTCACGCGGAATGGTCGACCCGTTCGTGTTGCAGATGGCCAGCACCTTGGAGCCCTGCTCACGGGCGTGCCGTAGCGCCATGAGGGTGTCCATCGTCTCCCCGGACTGGGAGATGGCGATGACGAGCGAGCGCGCACCCAGGATCGGATCCCGGTACCGGAACTCACTGGCCAGTTCCACCTCGCACGGAATCCGGGTCCAGTGCTCGATGGCGTACTTGGCGATCAACCCGGCGTGGAAGGCGGTGCCGCAGGCGACGATGACGACCTTGTCGACCTCCCGCAGCTCGGAGGCGCTGATCCGCACCTCGTCCAGCGTCAGTGAGCCACCGGCGTCGATACGTCCGAGCAAGGTGTCGGCGACAGCTTTGGGCTGCTCCGCGATCTCCTTGAGCATGAAGTAGTCATAGCCCCCCTTTTCCGCGGCGGCGGCATCCCAGTCGATCCGATACGGCCGCACATCCGCCGGCCGCCCGTCGAACCCGGTGACCGTCACCCCGTCGCGCCGCAGCTCGACGACCTGGTCCTGCCCCAGCTCGATCGCCGACCGCGTGTGGTCGATGAACGCGGCGACGTCCGAGGCGAGAAAGGCCTCACCCTCCCCAACGCCCACCACGAGCGGCGAGTTCCGCCGAGCCCCGACCACCACGTCGGGCTCGTCGGCATGTACGGCGACGAGCGTGAACGCCCCCTCCAGCCGACGGCAGACAAGCCGCATGGCCTCGGCGAGATCGGCGCAGCCGGAGAACTCCTCGGCCAGCAGATGCGCGACCACCTCGGTGTCGGTCTCGGAGGCCAGCTCATGCCCGCGCTCCGCCAACTCGGCCCGCAGTGCGGCGAAGTTCTCGATGATCCCGTTGTGCACGACGGCAACGCGCCCGGCGTTGTCGAGATGCGGATGGGCGTTGCGGTCCGTGGGCCCCCCGTGCGTGGCCCACCGCGTATGCCCGATCCCGGTGCTCCCGCTCGGCAGCGGCCGGTCCGCGAGCTCCTTCTCCAGATTCCCCAGCTTCCCGGCCTTCTTGGCGCCGGCCAGCCCCCCGTCCGCCAGGACGGAGACCCCCGCCGAGTCATACCCCCGGTACTCCAGCCGCTTGAGCCCGGCCATCACGATCTCAAGCGCCGACTGCGACCCCACGTATCCCACGATTCCGCACATGCGGGGCAGCCTACGACCGAACCTTGCCCAAAACCCGATCGAGAACGGCCGCAGCGTGCCCGATTTCGGAAATTCTCGGCCCACTCGGAGTGGTCGAGCCGGGGGTCAGGTCTTCGCCCGATAAGCCCGCATGGCCACCGGATAGAACACCACCGCGATCCCCGCGGCCCACACCAAGGACCACATCACCGGCTCGGCCACGGCCCCGCCCAGCAGCAACCCCCGGAACGCGTCCGACAGATGCGTCACCGGATTCACGTCGCTCCACGCCTGCAACCACCCCGGCATGGTGTTCACGTCGACGAACGCGCTGCTGGTGAAGGTGATCGGGAAGATGATGGTGAAGGCGAAGGCCTGCACCTTCTCCGAGTCCCCGGCGAGCATCCCGATCAGCACCGCGCACCACGAGACCGCCGCCGCGAACACCACCACCAGCAGCGTCCCGAGCAGGAACCCGTCCAGCCCGCCGGTGATCCGGAAGCCGAGCAGCAGGCCGAGGCCGATCATCAGCAGCAGGGCCCAGACATGCTTGGCGAGGTCCGCGGTGATGCGGCCGATGAGCGGGGCCGAGCGGGCGATCGGCAGGCTGCGCAGCCGGTCGAAGACGCCCTTGGTGAGGTCGGTGTTGAGCGCCATGGCCGTGTACATCGTCATGAACAGGGTGTTCTGCACGATGATCCCGGGCAACGCGTACTTCAGATACGCCTCGGGCGACCCGGCCATCTGCCCGCCCAGCACATAGGTGAACAGGAACACGAACATGATCGGCGTAATGCTGTAGTCGACCAGTTCCAGCGGGTTGTGCTTGACCGCGACCAGACTCCGCCAGGCCATCGTGAACGTCTGCCGCGTCCCGTCGAGCGCCCGCACCCGGCCCGACGCGGTGGCCGGCGCCGTAACGGTCGTCACCGCGGCGGTCATGACCGGCTCACCGCCTTCTGAAGCTCGCTGGCGCCGTCGCCGTCGCCCTCGTCCTCCCGGACGGCCGCGCCCCCGTCGCCCTCCGGCGCCCCGGGCTCGGCACGGTGACCGGTCAGCGCGAGGAACACCTCGTCGAGCGACGAACGCCGCAGCGCGAGCTCCCCCACCGCGATCCCCTCCCGGTCCAGCGCCCGTACGACCGCCGGCATCAGCTCGGGATCCTTCACCGGCGCGGTGATCATCTCCCCCTCGATCCGGGCCTGCGCACCGGCGGCCCCCGCCACCAGCAGATGGGCCCGCGCGAGGTCCTCCCCCAGCACCGGCCGCAGCTCCAGCACCTGCCCTCCGACCTGGGACTTCAACTGGTCCGGAGTGCCCTCGGCGATCACCCGCCCCTTGTCGATCACCACGATGTCGTCGGCCAGCACATCGGCCTCGTTCAGATACTGCGTGGTCAGCAGCGCCGTGGCGCCGTCCGCGACCAGCCCCCGCAGCAGATCCCACAGTTCGCCCCGGCTGTGCGGGTCGAGGCCGGTCGTCGGCTCGTCGAGGAAGAGGATGCTGGGCCGGCCCACCAGGCTCGCCGCCAGGTCCAGCCTCCTGCGCATACCGCCGGAGAAGGTCTTCACGGCCCGCCCGGCCGCGTCCGTCAGCTGAAACCGCTCCAGCAACTCACCCGCCCGAGCCCTGGCCTGCCTCCTCGGCAATCCCAGCAACCGCCCGATGAGCAGCAGGTTCTCCGTTCCGGTCAGGTTCTCGTCCACCGCCGCGTACTGCCCGGTCAGCCCCACCATGGCGCGTACGACCCCGGCCTCCCGGACCACGTCGTGCCCGGCCACCCGGGCCCGGCCGGCATCGGGCCGGAGCAGCGTCGCGAAGATCCGTACCGCGGTCGTCTTCCCCGCCCCGTTGGGCCCCAGCAGTCCGAGCACCGAGCCCTTGCGGGCCCCGAGATCGACACCGGCCAGCGCCTCGGTCTCCTTGAACCGTTTGACCAGACCTTCCGCCTCTATCGCATACGTCATGGGTCACCCCTCGGGGGTTCGGACCGGCGGGCCCCGGCCCGGGCCCACCTCTCCGACAACTGTGACGCACAGCACTGACATTCCCCGCCTTGTCCCGCTTCCTCCCGAAATTGAACGAGACCGGGACCCGCGTGACGGATCCCACCTCACCGTCTGTTCGTACTCCCGTAACAATGGACTGTGATCTCTCCGGTCTCCTCGATGCCCCGGAGCGCCCACCGGCAGCGGCCGGAGGCGACTCCCTACGTCGACCTCACCCGCGCCGAGTGGAGCGCGCTGCGCGACAAGACCCCTCTGCCGCTCACCGCGGAGGAGGTCGAGAAGCTGCGCGGCCTCGGCGATGTCATCGACCTCGACGAGGTGCGGGACATCTACCTCCCGCTCTCCCGCCTGCTCAACCTCTACGTCGGTGCCACCGACGGCCTCAGAGGCGCCCTGAACACCTTCCTCGGCGAACAGGGATCCCAGTCCGGCACCCCGTTCGTCATAGGAGTCGCCGGCTCGGTCGCCGTGGGAAAGTCCACGGTCGCCCGCCTCCTCCAGGCCCTGCTCTCCCGCTGGCCCGAGCACCCGCGCGTCGAGCTGGTCACCACGGACGGCTTCCTGCTGCCCACCAAGGAGCTCCAAGCCCGCGGCCTGATGTCGAGGAAAGGATTCCCCGAGTCCTTCGACCGCCGCGCGCTCACCCGTTTCGTCGCCGACATCAAGGCGGGCAAGGACGAGGTCACCGCCCCCGTCTACTCCCACCTGATCTACGACATCGTCCCGGACAAGAAGCTCACGGTCCGCCGCCCCGACATCCTGATCGTCGAGGGCCTGAACGTCCTGCAGCCCGCCCTCCCCGGCAAGGACGGCCGCACCCGGGTCGGCCTCGCCGACTACTTCGACTTCAGCGTGTACGTCGACGCCCGCACCGAGGACATCGAGACCTGGTACCTCAACCGCTTCAAGCGGCTGCGCGAGACCGCCTTCCAGAACCCGTCCTCCTACTTCCGCAAGTACACCCAGGTGTCCGAGGAGGAGGCCCTCGACTACGCCCGCACGATGTGGCGCACCATCAACAAGCCCAACCTGGTGGAGAACATCGCCCCCACCCGCGGCCGGGCCACCCTCGTCGTACGCAAGGGCCCGGACCACAAGGTGCAACGCCTGAGCCTGCGCAAGCTGTAGGGCCGTAAGAGGCGTCTGTTAGAAAGCCGTCATGCTGCATCTGCGCCTGATCACGCCCAGCGACCGGACGGACGACGTGGTCCGCCTGATCGAGAAGACGGTCGGCACCACGCACCTCGTCGTGCTGCCGGACGCCGCCCGCAACCCCTCCGGGGATGTCGTCCTGTGCGACGTCGCACGCGAGGCGGGCGACGAACTCCTCACCGGACTACAGCGGTTGGGCATCGAGGACCACGGCTCCATCGCCGTCGAGAACATCGACCTGTCCCTGTCCAAGCGCGCCGACAAGGCCGAGGACGAGGCACCCGGCGAGGGCGCGGACGCGGTGCTGTGGGAGCACCTCGCGGACGCGACGCACGAGGAGTCGACCCTCTCCATCACCTACGTCGCCTTCATCACGCTGGCCACGATGATCGCGGCCTGCGGCGTCGTACTCGACAACGCGATCCTGATCGTCGGCGCGATGGCGGTCGGCCCGGAGTTCGGACCGCTGGCGGGCATCTGCACCGCCGTAGTGCAACGGGCGCCCCGCCTGGCGCTGCGCTCGCTGATCGCCCTGCTGGTGGGCTTCGCCGTGGCGATGGCGGTGACGGTGGGCTTCAGCTACTTCATGGACGCCGTCGGCCTGTTCACCGAGGCCAAACTGGAGGCCGACCGGCCCAACACCGGCTTCATCTACGCCCCCGACTGGTTCTCCTTCGTCGTCGCGGTCCTCGCCGGCGCCGCGGGCACGCTGTCCCTGACATCCGCCAAGTCCGGCGCCCTGGTCGGCGTCGCCATCTCGGTGACGACGGTCCCGGCCGCCGCGAACGCGGCCGTGGCCCTGATCTACGGCGACGCGAAACAGACCTGGCTCTCAACCGGCCAGCTGCTGCTGAATCTGCTGGGCATCATCCTCGCCGGCACGCTCACGCTCCTGGCCCAGAAGTGGATGTGGGCCAGACAGCGCGAACGTTCGGCGAGGACGGGCAGCGCCTAGAAGCGCCGTTCGCAGTCCGCGGCGATGCTGTCACCGACGTCACGGAACACCGTGTCGGCGCCGCCGTCACAGGTCACCGTGTCGCCGGGCGCGCCGTCACTCACGCCGATGGTGTCGTTGCCGCCACCGGTCGCCACGGTGTCGGTGCCCGTGCCGGCGTCGACGACGGTACGAAGCGCGAGGCTCGACTGGAAGCTGTCGTTCAGGTCGCCCATCCCGATCGAGATACTCCCGACGGTGGCGACGGCGCCGCAGTCGGCGCTGGTGGCGGACACCCGGACGCACCCCGGCCCGAGCGCGACGCCCGAGGTGTCCGTGAGGATCAGCCGACCGCCGGAGACACTGGCCGACATCTGGTTCTGCGCACCCGCACGCGCACTGAGGTAGGCGCCGCCGAAGAGGCGGAACGCGGTGGAGCCGGGGGTCTGGGCCGCGGCCGGCGTGGCGAGGGCGGTGACGACGAGACCGGCGGCCAGAACCGGACCGACTGCTCGCTTCAGATTTCTGCTGCTCGCGATCTTCATACTGCTGTCTCACTTCCGTCGAGGCAGGGCGCCAGGCAGAGCCCCCCTCGACGAAAGTGAAACAACCAGCGATCAGACACGCACTCTTTGTTACGTACGTCGAGTGACGGTCGAGTGATGTCCGAGGTCCCGCGGGACTAACCCAGCGCCGACTTCACCACATCGGCCAGCCGTCCGGCGACCGACCGGGCCTGGTCGATGTCGGCGGCCTCGACCATCACCCGCACCAGCGGCTCGGTCCCGGACGACCGCAGCAACACCCGCCCCGTGGACCCGAGTTCCCGCTCCGCCTCGGCGACCGCCGTCGCAAGCTCTCCGGACGTCTTCACCCGCGCCTTGTCCACGTCCGGCACATTGATCAGCACCTGCGGCAGCCGCTCCATGACGGAGGCGAGGTCCTTGAGCGTACGACCGGTCTGCGCGACCCGAGCCGCCAGCAGCAGCCCGGTCAACGTACCGTCACCGGTGGTCGCGTGATCAAGGATGATCACGTGCCCGGACTGCTCGCCGCCCAGGGCGTACCCGCGCTCCTTCATCTCCTCCAGCACATACCGGTCACCGACCGCGGTCTGCACCAGCGCGATGCCCTCACGCTCCATGGCCAGCTTGAAGCCGAGGTTGGACATCACGGTCGCCACCACGGTGTCGGACCGCAGCTCGGCCCGCTCCCGCATGGCCAGCGCGAGCACGGCCAGGATCTGGTCGCCGTCCACCTCCTCGCCGGTGTGATCCACGGCGAGGCACCGGTCGGCGTCCCCGTCATGCGCGATACCGAGAGCCGCGCCGTGCTCGACGACGGCGGCCTTCAGCAGCCCCAGATGGGTCGACCCGCACCCGTCGTTGATGTTGAGCCCGTCCGGCTCGGCCCCGATGGTGATGACCTCGGCCCCGGCCCGCGAGAAGGCCTCCGGCGAAACACCGGCCGCGGCGCCGTGCGCCTCGTCGAGGACGATCTTCACCCCGTCGAGCCGGTTCGGAAGGACACTCAGCAGATGCTCGACGTACTGCCCGAACCCTTCCCCGTACGACCGCACCCGCCCGACAGCCGCCCCCGTCGGCCGCTGCCACGGCTCACCGTGCCGATGCTCGTCGTAGACGGTCTCGATACGGTCCTCCAGCTCGTCGGCGAGCTTGTGACCGCCGCGGGCGAAGAACTTGATGCCGTTGTCGGGCATGGCGTTGTGGCTGGCGGAGAGCATGACGCCGAGGTCGGCGCCGAGCGAGCCGGTGAGATACGCCACGGCGGGCGTCGGCAGCACACCGACGAGCAGCACATCGACACCCGCGCTGGCCAGGCCCGCCACCACGGCGGCCTCCAGGAACTCCCCGGACGCACGCGGGTCCCGTCCGACCACCGCGGTCGGCCGGTGGCCCTCGAAGGTGCCCGCCTCGGCCAGTACGTGCGCCGCCGCCACGGAGAGACCGAGCGCCATCTCGGCCGTCAGATCCGCGTTGGCGACGCCGCGCACGCCGTCCGTGCCGAAGAGTCGTCCCACTTGTCCTCCTGAGGAAACATCAGTTCCGAGAAGCGGAGCCGGCGTGCGTGTTGCGCCGCCGGAGGCTCCCGCCTCCCAGGCATTCCATGCCGGGGCATCGGATCACACAAGCCTTTGAACGTCTTGTGCCGTTATACGCCCGAGCCCGGGGATAAAACGAACGCCCCGGCGGCACTGTGGCGTGCCGCCGGGGCGTTCGGAGTACCGGAGTACCAGCAGAGGCAGCTTGCGCTTAGCGCTTGCTGTACTGCGGGGCCTTGCGGGCCTTCTTCAGACCGGCCTTCTTGCGCTCGACCGCACGGTCGTCGCGCTTGAGGAAGCCGGCCTTCTTCAGCGGGCCGCGGTTGTTGTCGACGTCGGCCTCGTTCAGCGCACGGGCGACACCGAGACGCAGCGCGCCGGCCTGGCCGGAGACACCGCCACCGGCGATACGGGCGATGACGTCGTAGCGGCCTTCGAGCTCAAGAACCTTGAACGGCTCGTTGACCTCCTGCTGGTGCACCTTGTTGGGGAAGTAGTCCTCAAGGGTGCGGCCGTTGATCTTCCACTTGCCGGTGCCCGGAACGATCCGGACGCGGGCGATGGCGTTCTTGCGGCGGCCCAGGCCCGCGGCGGGCTGGGGCTCACCGAAACGCGAGGCGAGGGACTCGGAGGTGTACTCACCCTCCACCGGAACCTCGGACTCGGTGGTGTAGCTGTCAATGTCGACGAGCTCAGTCTCTTCGACCGGCTGCTCAACGGTGGTCTCGGCCACGATTCTCCTCAGATTCTCTTCAGTCTTAGGGGGTGGCCGGACTTACTGCGCGACCTGGGTGATCTCGTACGGCTGCGGCTGCTGCGCGCCGTGCGGGTGCTGGTCACCCTTGTAGACCTTCAGCTTCGAGAGCATCTGACGGCCCAGCGTGTTCTTGGGGAGCATGCCCTTGACGGCCTTCTCGATGGCCTTCTCGGGGTTCTTGTCGAGGAGCTCGTCGTAGCGGACGGAGCGCAGACCACCCGGGTAGCCGGAGTGGCGGTACGCCATCTTCTGGGTCCGCTTGTTGCCGGAGAGGTGCACCTTGTCGGCGTTGATGATGATGACGAAGTCACCGGTGTCGACGTGGGGCGCGTAGATCGGCTTGTGCTTGCCGCGCAGGATGGAAGCGGCGGTGCTGGCGAGACGACCCAGGACGACGTCCTGAGCGTCAATGACGTGCCACTGGCGAGTCACATCGCCGGGCTTAGGGCTGTACGTACGCACTTCGCAGCCTTCTTCTTCAGTGGATGGGTGCTGACACATGGCATCACTGAAGCGATCGTGCAGCTGGGGACGACAATGCCGGGGACGCTGCCCGTATGCCGCCCACTGGTAACTGCTCCAGGGAACCTAGGTAGAGGCCACTCCCGTGAGAATGAGCGAGCCAATACACAATGAACACGCAGGATACCTGCGGCGCCACGGCCGGGTCAAAACGGGTTGCCCTGGGACGCCCCCTGCTGTCTCCCCCCAGCGCAACCGCCCGTCCCGGACATCACGGCCACGAGCCCCCGCCCCGGCCCCGCCGAGTGACCGACGTCATTCCCGCGCCCCGCGGTCCGGCGGCAGTGTGCGGCCAGCGTCACCGCCAGCACGCACAGCGTCACGGCGTCCCGGAAGGCCCGCCGCTCCCCCGCCTCCAGATACGGCCAGGTCACCCCCGCCAGCTGCGGCACCAGCGCCAGCCAGAACCAGGGCTCCCGGGCCACCGAGCCCGCCTCAAGCGCCCCGCCCAGCAGCAGCGGCACGACAACCAGCAGATAGTGGTCGTACGACGGCCTGGAGACCAGGAACGCCGAGAGCATCAGCATCGCCGCGGTCTCCGAAAGCCTCAGCGGCCCGCCGCCCCCACGCCGCCACCGCAGATACGCACACCCCACCCCCGCCGCCGCCGCGACCATCCCGATCCCACCGGCCACAGCCACCGGCACCCCCACCCGCGGCAGCACGGCAACCGGCGACGCCTCGTACAGCCGCACAAACCCGTCGTCGCCCCGCAACAGAAACGGCAGCGTCCGCGTGAGAAACCCCGCAGGGTCCGGCAGCACCAGCGCCGCCCCCACGGACGCCACCACCGGCACCCCGGCCATCACCCCCGCCGCCCGCCACCGCCCCGCGAACACGAACAGCAAGCCCACCGGCGCCAGCAACGGCTTCAACGCGACCGCCGCCCCGAGCACCGCTCCCGCCGCCACCCACCGCCCCCGCCCGGCCAGCAGCAACCCCAACGGCAGGGCGAGCGCAGCCGTGGCCGTCCAGTTCCCCAGCAGAACGAGGTGCGCGAACGGCGCGAACCCGACCGCCGGCCCGATCAGACCGAGAGCCGCGAAGCGGCTGCGCAGGGCCACACCGTGCAGCCGCAGCGCGCAGACCCAGCCCCCCACCAGACACCCGACCACCCCCACCGGCACCAGCACACCGAGCACCCCCGGCGGAACCAGCACCTGAGGAACTGCCGCCAGCACCGCACTCGGCAAATAGAGGAAGTGGGGGTCGTCATACGGCGAACTCCCCGCCAGCCAGCCCCGCGCCGCCCGCACGACGATGGCGTTGTCCATCCCCCCGTCCGAGGTCACACGCGCGGTACGCCCCGCGAGCGCCCCCAGCACGGCCACGACCACCACCCACAGATGCCAGGTCGCCCGCCGTACCAACCACCCGGAGATGTCGCTTTTGTGCTCGCTCATCAACTGAACGCTAGGGGCCCATGGGCTTCTTGAGGCGGAGCGGCACACCCGCGACCCGTCTAAGATGCGCCCCATGAGCTACGGGCAGCAGGGGGAACCCCAGTCCCAGTGGGATCCCTGGAAACCGCATTCCCAGCAGCCGTGGAACGGCGGCGCCGACGAGACCCCGGACTGGGCCGCTCTCGCCGAGGCGTCCGAGACGCGCAACAAACGGCGCCGGCTGCTGTTCATCGGCGGCGGCGCGCTCGCCACCGTCGCGATCGGCGCGGCCGTCGCCGTGGCCGTGGTGTCCGCGAACGACGGCAACCCCGCCTCGAACAAGCCGGCCGCCGGCGTCCCCGGCAACTCGAACCTGCCGGGTCAGACCACCGGCCCGGCCCCGTCGTTCGAGTCGACGAGCGCTCCGCCGCCGCTGAACCCGGTCGACTTCATCTCCAGCAAGGCCAAGGACACCGCCCCGCTCGGCGCCCAGCTCCTCTTTCCGGGCACCCAGCTGACCGTGGGCGACACGGTGTACAAGAAGGGCGCCACGGACGACACGAAGAGCTGCTCCGCGGTCACCGCGGGCGGGCTCCCGAAGATCGTCACCGACAGCGGCTGCACCCGCTTCCTGCGCGTCTCGTACGTCACGGGCGGCACCGCGGCGACGGTCGGCGTGGCCGTGTTCGACACCGCCGGGCAGGCCGCCAAGGTCACCGGCAAGGTCAACACCCAGAAGGACAGCATCAGGTCGCTCTCGGGCAAGGGCGTCAAGGACTTCTGCACGTCCGCCGTCTGCCTCTCGACCGCCAACGCCTACGGCCGTTACGTCTACTTCACCATCACCGGCTTCACCAACGGCAAGGACATGACGGAGAAGGACACGGCGGCCTACCGTGTCAGCAACAACCTGAAGGACTTCGCCCGCAGCCAGCTGTACAAGCGGGGCGAGGTGCAGGCGTCGGCCGCGGCCAACGAGTAACGGACCGCGAGCGAGCGACACCGGCCAGGAACAGCGGCGGCCGACGAACAGTCAGCCGCCGCCCCCGGCTCACCTCTGCTTCAGGCCCTCTTCCTCAGGCCCTCCACTTCAGGCCCTGTGCTTCAGACGCAACCGGATGGGCACTACCGCCGACTCCAACTGCGTCCTCAGTGTCATCTTCGACACACCCTCGGTCCGCTCCCCGAACCGGATCGGGATCTCCACCGCGCTGCACCCGGCCCGCACGGCCTTGTACTTGAGCTCGACCTGGAAGCTGTACCCGGCGCTGTCCAGGGTGCCCAGGTCGAGGTCGCGCAGTGTCGCCGCCGACCACAGGTTGAACCCGGCCGTGATGTCCCGGATCTTCGTGCCGAGCACGGCCCGGGCGTAGCGGTTGGCGAACCGGGACAGCAGGACCCGGTGCACACCCCAGTCCTCGTCCAGCGAGCCGCCCTCGACATACCGGCTGCCGATGACGAGGCCCGCCCCCGAGGCCACCGCCGTCCCCAGCATGCGCGGCACCGCCTCCGCCGGGTGGCTGCCGTCGGCGTCCATCTGGACGACGTACGCGGCCCCCTCCTCCAGCGCGGCGCTCATGCCCGCGACGTACGCCCGCCCCAGACCGTCCTTCCCGGTCCGGTGCAGCACGCTCATCCGGCGCCGCCCGGCGGGCTGGTCCGCGTTGTACTTCTCGGCCAGCTCCTCGGCGATCCGCCCGGTGCCGTCCGGACTGGAGTCGTCGACGATCTTCAGGTGCAGCCCGTCGATGGGCAGCCCGAGCACCAGCTCGGCCATCCGCGGCAGGTTCGCGGCCTCGTTGTACGTGGGCATCACCACGGTGACCGGGACGCCCGGGTGTCTGTCGTACCCGTCGAGTTCCGTCATGGCTTTCTCTTTCCCTCCCCTGGGCGCCCCTACCGGAGGCCCTCCCCAACGGGCACGCTCGCTGCAGCGCGGATGCGCTCAGGAGGTCTTGATCCAGATGCGGTACGCGCTCGTGCCGTTCGCGTTGCGGAACGGGATCTCGGCCAGCAGCCGGTAGTGCGAGTTGCCCTGGACGGCGCCGGCGACGATGTCGTCCATCCTCGGGTTGGTGAGCCCGTCGAGCACGATCAGGTCGAAGTCGCCGTCCTTGACCGCCGCCTTGTAGGCCTCGTCGCCGCCGTAGTACTTGCCCTTCTCGTCCTTGTACTCCATGCCGAAGAGGCTGTGCCACTGGCCGTGGCTCGACTGGTCGTACAGGTAGTAGACGGGCACCTCGGGCGTCGAGGCCAGGTAGTTGCCCTTGCGGTCCACATGCGGCTCGATGGCGTTGATCATCTTCGTGGAGTCCGGCCAGATGTCGAAACGCCGGTCCGCCTGCTGGATGCCGAGGCAGAGCACCGCCGTCCAGAGCATGATGCCGAGCTGGGGATAGCGGAAGTGCGCACCCACCAGCCGGGTCACCCCCACACCGGCCATCGGCGCCGCGAAGAGCAGACCGAAGCCGACGTGCTTGAACAGCGAGACCACGGTCCCCAGATGGATCTGGTACGCCGGTGCCAGCACGGCCGTGCCGCACAGCACCAGACCGAGCAGGGCCCGCCGGCGCCGGCCGGGACTGCCGAGGCGCAGGGCAAGCGGCGACTCGTTCATACGGCTGCGCCGCACGTACGAGACGGCACCGCCGACGGCGGCCAGGAACATCAGCCCGCCCCAGTCGACGGTCTGCTCCAGCAGGAACTCGGTGGAGTCGGTGCCGTGGGCCCGGTCGGTCGTGGTCTGCCGGACACCGGCCATCAGGTCGGTGGTGTACATCCCCGCCGCCAGCAGACCGCCGATACCGAGCGCCAGCAGCACCATCCGCACAAAGGCCCGGCTGCCCTTGTGCGGCCACGCGGTCAGGAGCGCGAGCACCACGATGGTCGGCAGATACAGCGCGGACGCGTACTTCACCCCGACCGCCAGCACCCCGACGGGCGCGGCCAGTAGTACGGCGACCACGGGTGCCCGGTCGGTGCGGACGACGATCCAGGTGGCCAGGGCCAGCAGGAACACCGCGGCCGCGTCGTAGGTGGCGAAATAGCCCATGACGACCGTGGACTGGAGCACCGCGAACAGCGCGGCGGCGGCCAGCGCGGCCCGCTCGTTGAACAGGCGCCGCGAGAACGAGTACAGCAGCCCGGTCGTGCAGAGCATGAAGAGCAGGCTCAGGGTCCGCGCCCCGGCGAGCCCGAACTTCGCGTCCACGAGCGCGGCGAGCACCGGGTAGAGCTGCGGCGAGCCGGAGAAGTACGCGGCGTAGTCGCGGGGCAGCTCGGTGCCGCCCAGCAGATGGTCCAGCTCGGCATGGCCGGCCGCCAGGTACAGCGCCTCGTCCTGGAAGGCGGTGTTGGACAGCCGCAGCGACAGCGCCGCCTGGATGGCCATGATGCACAGCAGCACGATCCGGCTGACCCAGGCCCGCCGTCTGCTCGCCGCCATCTCCCAGCCGGCTTCCGGCGTTTCGGGGATGCGGTACTCGGGCTCGTCCGGCACCTGCTGGTACCGCACCGTGCGCAGCGCGTACGTCGGCTGGTCCTCGTGCTGGCCCTGCGGCTGCTGCGGGACACCGGCGGCGTACTGGTCGTACTGCTGGTACTGCTGGTACTGCTGGTACTGCTCCGGCTGACCGTCGGAGTTGAACCAGGTGGACTCGCCGTCGGCGTACGGATCGTAGGGCTGGGGCGTGTAGTGGTCGTGTCGGGAGGTCATCACGGCTTCCGTACGTCGAAGCCGAAGCTGTCGTCGGCGGCCAGTCGCTTGAACTCCTTCAGCGCCAGCGGGCTCGCCTCAAGTCGCCAGTCGGCACGCTTTTTGTGGTTGAACCAGACGAAGCCGAGCATGTCGTCGTCCGCCTGGACGCCCGCGAACAGACTGCGGATGTCGGCGCGCCGCCGCTCACCGGCCATCGCGGCCGTCTCCAGCAGGATCATCGGCTTCTCGGTGAAGGTGCGGACCTGGTCCCGGGTCGGCCCGAAGACGCTGTCGAAGGCGCTGTCCTCCCCGATCGTCCAGTAGCCGATCAGACCGACCCAGTCGACGTAGGCGTCGCCCGGGTAGTACGGCTTGAGCAGGACGCTCCTGACCGGGTTGACGATGTTGGGCGACCAGGCCCAGATGACGTTCGAGGCGCCGGCGTCGACGAAGGTCTGGTGGATGTGCCGCCAGGCGGCCACGTAGTCCGCGGGGGTCACGTCCTTCGTGCCCCACTTCTCCCAGTGCCCGTTGAACTCGTCGGCGAAGGAGATCACCACGGGCAGGTTCAGCCTGCGGACCGCCGTCGCGTACTCCTTGATGTACGCGTCCGACTCGCCGCCCGCGATATCGGCGACCGGTGTGTCGAAGGGCTCCCACGACATCAGCGTCATGGCGCCCGCACGCCAGGCGTTGCGCACACCGGTGGCGTCGAATCCGTCGCCCCAGCCGGCGTAGTACTCGATGAGGTTCGGCTGCTTGCCGACCATCCTCGTGTACGTGTCGACGCCCTTCATGGAGGTCGGGGCGCCCTCGACGGCGGCGCCGAAGTACTTCTTGCCGGGCTTCAGCAGGGGTACGACGTCGTAGGGCACGTCGGCCGCGGGGCTCGCGCCGGCATCGGTGCCGGCCTCGCCCTGCCGCCCGCTCTGCGAGGAGCCGTCCGACGCCTCGCCGCCGAGGACCGAGCAGCCGCTGAGCGCGAGCACACCGCTGAACAGACAGGCCGACAGCGCCGTACGGAAACGGGTGAACGTCCGCATCAGGCAGCCACCGCCTTCTCACGCGGCTGGACCAGGACCCGGCCCACGACCAGGGCGTAGAAGAGGCCCGAGGACAGGATCAGGGCGAAGTCCGGGGCGTCCATGGTGAACGACCGGTAGACCGCTCCCACGACCCAGATCAGCGCGGTGCCGCCGCTCCAGGCCCACATGCCGATCCAGAAGCGCCGGGTCTTGTTCCTCTTGGCGCCGGAGGAGCCGGTGGGCTGCCAGCCCATGCGGTTCTTGCGGAGGATGTCCCAGATGGCGAAGACATGCGCCCAGCCGTACATCATGCGGGCCGCCCAGGCCTCCAGGCGGTAGGGCGCCTTGTGCCACATCGGGAAGACGATCGTGGTGTAGACGATGCTGGGCAGCACCAGCGCCAGATGCTCGACCATGAGCTTCTCCGGCATCATCAGCAGCAGCACGATCGGGATGACCGGGGCGGCGAAGGTGAACAGCGCCGTGTGGATGTAGTAGAAGAAGCCGGACATGTAGCACAGACGGCTGGAGAGCCGGATCCTCGCCTGCCAGAACTTCCGGCTGCCGAGCAGGCTCATCGAGCCGGAGCACCAGCGGTACTGCTGGTTGAAGAAGGCCCCCGCGCTGTCCGGGCACACCCCCGTCGACACCGCGACCGGCACATACCGCAGATCCCAGCCGAGCCCCCGCAGGTCGAACCCGGTGTGCACGTCCTCGGAGTGCTCGATCAGCGTCGTACCGCCGTTGGTCTCCAGCGCCGCCCGCCGGTACACAGCACAGCTGCCGACGCAGATCGCACCGTCGCTCCCCTGCCGCGACACCTGCACGGACCGGTAGAACAGCTCCTGCACCGCACCCGCGCCGCGCTCGATCCAGTTCTGCGAGTCCAGCACCCGGAAGTACTGCGGCGACTGGACGATCCCGATGCGCGGGTCCGCCTCCAGATACGGCAGCAGCTCCTGGAGCAGGTCGGCGCGCGGGGTGAAGTCGGCGTCCAGGATCAGGATGTACTGGCCGTCGGACCGCCCGAACCCGAAGTGCAGATTGCCGGCCTTCTTGAACCAGCCGCGGTTCTCCCGGGTGCCGTAGCGGAACCCGAAGTCCCGGGCCATGGCGGCCAGTTCAGGGCTGGCCCCGTCATCGAGCACGAACGGGACACAGACCCCCGGATACCGGTCGGCCATCTCCCGCACATGCCGCCAGGTGTTGTGCAGCACCTCGATGGGCTCGCCGCACACCGGCAGGAAGACGTCGACCGTCGGATACACCTCGGGCCGCCAGTCGTGCACCAGCCGTTTGTGGTGCGCGATGTCGAAGTCCCGGGTCAAACCGTTCACCCGCAGCGACACCAGGTAGTACAGCACCGTGAACACCAGCAGCGGCGTGTAGATCCACAGCACCGGCGACGACTGGGCCAGCTTGAACTGGCTCACCACCAGACAGCAGAAACTGATCAGCGAACTGATCGTCAGGATCCACAGATGCCGTCTGGCGTAGGAGTACTTCTCCCTGTCCGACGGTGGCAACGGCAGCAGCCCCAGCGGAGCCCCGTCACCCCGTCCCGCCTTGCGCCGCCCGCCTCCGTTGTTCTGGCGCGCGGCACGGCGCCCCCCAGTCCGCGCAGGACCAACTGAACTCATGCAAAACCCACCCCCGGACCCGGAAACGGCCCGTTGATACCCCCACCCTCACTCGGCCTTCCCCATGTCGAGATGCCGCATGTTCGAGCATCCGAACAATGGCCGAGTGGCTCGAACCAGTGGCCGAGCGACGAAAGGCTATACGAGAGGTAAGAAGGTCGTAAGAGGCATCACGGGGCTTACGCCCCGTAAGTCCAGGCATGGGCGCTATCTACTGCGAAATGTCAGGCAACTAACAGGTTTCGCACCCGGACGCCCCGGGCAGGGTTCGCCGGTTTCGCGCTTCCTTGTTCCGAGCGGCGAGCAACTCGTCGGCGGGGTACCCCACCTCTTCGAGGGTCAGCCCATGAGGCCGTACAACATGCACGGCGGAGTCCCTGACCCCGGCGGCGAGCACCTTGCCCGGCCAGTCGGCGGGCCGGTGTCCGTCCCCCACGAACAGCAACGCCCCGATCAGCGACCGCACCATGTTGTGGCAGAATGCATCGGCCCGAACGGTGGCGGTGATGATCCCGTCGTCGCCCCGCACCAGGCTCAGCTCCTGCAGCGTACGGATCGTGGTGGCCCCCTCCCGCTTCTTGCAGTAGGCCGCGAAGTCATGCTCCCCGAGCAGCCGCCCGGCGGCCTCGTTCATGGCATCGACATCAAGGGGCCAGTCATGCCACAGGACGTGACTGCGCAGCAGCGGATCGACCCCGCCGGGATTGTCGGTGACCCGATACGCGTACCGCCGCCAGACCGCCGAGAACCGCGCGTTGAATCCACCGGGCGCCTCCCTGAGCGCCCACACCCGCACGTCCTTGTCCAACCGCCCGGCGAGCCGCTTGAGCAACTTCTCGCTGTGCTGCGCCCACACCTCACGCGGCAGATCGACATGCGCCACCTGCCCCCGCGCATGCACCCCGGCATCGGTACGCCCGGCCACGGTCAACTCGTACGTCGTACCCCCGGACCGCGTGACGGTCCGCAACGCGTCCTCGATCTCCCCCTGCACGGTCCGCTTACCACCGGCCTGCTTGGCCCAGCCGTGAAACCCGGCACCGTCATAGGACAGATCAAGGCGGATACGAACATGCCCGGCTGCTACTTCATCACTCACACACAGATCCTCTCAGCTACACAAAAGCGGGCCCGCCCCTCGAAAGGGAACGGGCCCGCAATCGCCCTCAAGGGGCGCGGGGAACTGCGCGAACCACCACGGCAAACCGCAGCCGCCCGACAACAGCCACCCGGCAGACGCTTAGGCGTCCTTGGACTCCTCGGCCGCAGCCTCGTCGTCGACCTTGGTCGTGTCGACCGTGGTCTCAGCAACCTCGGCGTCCTTGGCAGCCCGCTTCGTGGCGGCCTCGGCCTCGCCCGTGGCCTCCTGCGCGACCGTCAGCGCCTCGACCAGCTCGATGACAGCCATGGGCGCGTTGTCGCCACGGCGGTTACCGATCTTGGTGATACGGGTGTAACCACCCGGACGGTTCTCGTACCGCGGGCCGATCTCGGTGAAGAGCGTGTGGACGACGCTCTTGTCCGTGATGACCTGGAGCACCTGACGGCGGTTGTGAAGGTCACCCTTCTTCGCCTTGGTCACCAGACGCTCGGCGTACGGCCGCAGACGGCGGGCCTTCGCCTCGGTGGTGGTGATACGGCCGTGCTCGAAGAGCGCCTTCGCGAGGTTCGCGAGGAGCAGCTTCTCGTGCGCGGCACTGCCGCCCAGACGGGCACCCTTGGTGGGCTTCGGCATTTCTTTCTCCTGTGTGTCTGCCCCGGCCGTGTCAGGTACCGGGGTCAGGAACCCGATGAGCGGATGCTCACCGGCAACAACCGGTCAGTACTGCCTGGTACTGCTCAGTACTGCTCGGTCTCCACGAAACCCGCGTCCGCGTCGTCGTCGGCGCCAAAGGCGTCGGCAGCGGCCGTGGGGTCGAATCCGGGCGGGCTGTCCTTCAGGGCCAGGCCCATGCCGGCCAGCTTCGCCTTGACCTCGTCGATGGACTTCGCACCGAAGTTACGGATGTCCAGGAGGTCGGCCTCGGAGCGCGCGACCAGCTCACCCACGGAGTGGATGCCCTCACGCTTGAGGCAGTTGTACGACCGAACGGTGAGCTCCAGCTCCTCGATCGGCAGCGCCAGGTCGGCGGCAAGGGCGGCGTCCGTGGGGGACGGGCCCATGTCGATGCCCTCGGCGTCGATGTTCAGCTCACGGGCGAGACCGAACAGCTCGACCAGCGTCTTACCGGCGGAGGCCATGGCGTCACGCGGACGCATCGCCTGCTTGGTCTCGACGTCGACGATCAGCTTGTCGAAGTCGGTGCGCTGCTCGACACGGGTCGCCTCGACCTTGTACGTGACCTTGAGCACGGGGCTGTAGATGGAGTCGACCGGGATACGGCCGATCTCCTGGCCCACCTGCTTGTTCTGCACCGCGGAGACATAACCACGGCCACGCTCGACCGTCAGCTCCATCTCCAGCTTGCCCTTGCCGTTGAGCGTGGCGAGGACCAGGTCGGGGTTGTGCACCTCGACACCGGCCGGAGGCGCGATGTCGGCGGCGGTGACCAGACCCGGGCCCTGCTTGCGCAGGTACATCACGACCGGCTCATCGTGCTCGGACGACACGACGAGCTGCTTGATGTTGAGGATCAGGTCGGTGACGTCCTCCTTGACGCCCGGCACGGTGGTGAACTCGTGCAGCACGCCGTCGATACGGATGGACGTGACCGCCGCACCCGGGATCGAGGACAGGAGGGTCCGGCGAAGCGAGTTGCCGAGGGTGTAGCCGAAGCCCGGCTCCAGCGGCTCGATCACGAACCGGGAGCGGAACTCGTCGACGACCTCTTCGGTCAACGAGGGACGCTGAGCGATCAGCATGTGTGGATCAGATCCTTCTTTCGTGGACGCCCGCTATTTGACGCCCGACGGAACCGCCCCGACGAAAAGGACGGGTAATGCAAGGGTACGGGCGATACGGCCCTGCAGAGCCGTACCGCCCGAGTACCCGAAGCCAACCGGCCGTGCGTCAGACGCGACGACGCTTCGGCGGACGGCAGCCGTTGTGCGGGGTGGGGGTGACGTCCTGGATGGAGCCAACCTCAAGACCCGTGGCCTGCAGGGAACGGATCGCGGTCTCACGACCGGAACCCGGGCCCTTCACGAACACGTCGACCTTGCGCATGCCGTGCTCCTGGGCGCGGCGGGCAGCCGACTCGGCGGCCATCTGCGCGGCGAACGGCGTGGACTTCCGGGAGCCCTTGAAGCCGACGTGGCCGGCGGAGGCCCAGGAGATCACGTTGCCGGACGGGTCCGTGATGGAGACGATCGTGTTGTTGAACGTGCTCTTGATGTGCGCGTGGCCGTGAGCGACGTTCTTCTTTTCCTTGCGGCGCACCTTCTTGGCAGCGCCCTGACGACCCTTGGGGGGCATCTGTACTCCTACGGGAGGTGGTCGGTCCTACAGCGAAGACCGCTTAACGGCGAAGTCCGCTGTGGACTACTTCTTGCCCGGCTTCTTCTTGCCGGCGATGGCGCGACGCGGGCCCTTGCGGGTGCGGGCGTTGGTGCTGGTGCGCTGACCGCGGACGGGGAGACCGCGGCGGTGACGCAGACCCTGGTAGCAGCCGATCTCCACCTTGCGGCGGATGTCGGCCTGGATCTCACGACGGAGGTCACCCTCGGTCCTGATGTTGTTGTCCACGTACTCGCGGATCGCGACGAGCTGCTCCTCGGAGAGGTCGCGAACGCGGGTGTTCGGGTCGACGCCGGTGGCAGCCAGCGTCTGCTGCGAAAGGGTCCGGCCGATGCCGAACACGTAGGTGAGGGCGACCTCCACGCGCTTTTCGCGCGGGATGTCAACACCGGAAACGCGTGCCATTCAATGGCTCCTGGTGATCTTCGGAGGTCTTCCACAGAACCGACTCCCAGCCGCCGTACCAGGTACGAACTGGGTCCCCGGCCTCCGAACCGGGGGTGTCAGACCCGAAGGTCTGGGTTCTGCGTATGAACATATTCAGCTCGCGTCGCGCGAAAACTCTGCGATAGAGATGCAGAGGGAATGGTCGTGCGTCAGCCCTGGCGCTGCTTGTGGCGCGGGTTGTCGCAGATGACCATGACCCGACCGTGACGGCGGATCACCCTGCACTTGTCGCAGATCTTCTTGACGCTCGGCTTGACCTTCATTGGGTGAGGTTCTCCGGGTCAGTGCCATCACCCCGGGAGGCCCGGGGCGCGGGCAAGATCTACTTGTACCGGTAGACGATCCGGCCACGCGTCAGGTCGTACGGAGACAGCTCCACCACGACCCGGTCGTCAGGGAGGATACGGATGTAGTGCATACGCATCTTGCCGCTGATGTGTGCCAGGACCTGGTGGCCGTTCTGGAGCTCGACCTTGAACATGGCGTTCGGCAGAGACTCGACGACAGTGCCCTCGATCTCGATGGCACCTTGCTTCTTGGCCACGCTTCGCCCTTCGGAATCGACTACCTTGATCGACTCCCTTTGCGTCCCTTACGGGCGCATGCAGGCATGCGGATGCACGAGAGCCGACGAGTCAGTCTACGTCAGCGCACCCGGAAAGACGAATCGGGGGAGTCTGCCCTACTGGGAAGATCGCTAAGCACAGCCGACCCAGGGGCGCGGGGAACTGCGCGACCAGCCCCCACCGACCCGCAGCCGCCGCACAACCGCGAGCCGCTCCCCGGTGGGCACTCAGGCCAACGGATCCGGAGCAGCGACGATCCCGTACTCCGCCAGCTTCGCCGCCCCCCCGTCGGGAGACGTGAGCACCAACGGCCCCTCCTCGGTCAACGCAACCGAGTGCTCCCAGTGCGACGACCACGTGCCATCGGTGGTGATGACGGTCCAGTCGTCCGACAGGACCTCCGTCTTCGGCGTCCCCAGCGAAACCATCGGCTCGATCGCGAGGCAGAACCCCGGGACCAGCTTCGGCCCCTTGCCCCGCCGCCGCTCGACATAGTTCAGCAGATGCGGGTCCATGTGCATCTCGGTGCCGATGCCGTGGCCGCCGTAGTCCTCGATGATCCCGTAGCGACCGCCGCCCGGCTTCGGCTGCCGGCGGATGTACGTCTCGATGGCCCGGGAGACGTCGACCAGACGGCTCCCCTGCTTCATGGCCGCGATACCGGCCCACATCGACTCCTCGGTCACCCGGGAGAGCTCGACCAGCTCCGGAGCGTGACCGGAGCCCACGAAGGCGGTGTACGCGGCGTCGCCGTGCCAGCCGTCGATGATGGCGCCGGCGTCGATGGAGATGATGTCGCCATCCTTGAGGACGACGTCGTCGGACGGGATGCCGTGGACCACGACCTCGTTCACGGAGGTGCAGATCGTCGCCGGGAACCCGCCGTACCCGAGGAAGTTCGACTTGGCGCCGTGCTCCGCGAGCACCTTGCGGGCGACCTCGTCCAGATCCTTGGTGCTGGCCCCGGGCACCGCGGCCTCACGCGTGGCCGCGTGAATGGCGGCGACGACCAGCCCCGCCTCACGCATCTTGGCGATCTGCTCGGGGGACTTGATCTGCACCATGGGGACGAGCGCCTTTCTCGGGCTGGATATCGGGCTGGATATGAGGGGACTGCATCAACCATAAGGGCGGAGCCTGTACGCCCCACCCCACGCAGCAGCCGCGGCCCCCTGATCGGGAACCGCGGCCTGAGCTACGTACGAGCTGTGAAAGCTCCTACTTGGCGTCCTCGTCGCGCTGGAGCGCCTCCATGGCGCGCGCCGTGACCTCTTCGACCTTGCCGAGCGCGGAGATGGTGACCACCAGTCCCTGCGCCTTGTAGTAGTCGATGATCGGCTCGGTCTGCGTGTGGTAGACCTCCAGCCGCTTGCGCACGGTCTCCTCGGAGTCGTCGTCCCGCTGGTACAGCTCGCCGCCGCAGACGTCGCAGACGCCTTCCTTCTTCGGCTGGCTGTACGTGACGTGGAAGACGTGGCTGGAGTCCCTGCGGCAGACCCGCCGCCCGGCGATCCGCTTGACGACCTCTTCCTCGGGGACCTCAAGGTCCAGCACCGCGTCGAGCTTCATGCCCTCGCTCTGAAGCATCTCGTCGAGCGCCTCGGCCTGGGACACATTGCGCGGAAAGCCGTCCAGCAGGAAGCCACCCGCGGCGTCCGGCTTCTCCATGCGGTCCTTGGCCATCGCGATGGTGACCTCGTCCGGCACCAGGTTGCCCGCGTCCATGTAGGACTTCGCGAGCTTCCCGAGCTCCGTCTGCTGGCTGATGTTGGCGCGGAACAGGTCGCCCGTGGAGATGTGCGGGATCGACAGGTTCTTGGCGAGGAACGCGGCCTGCGTTCCCTTGCCGGCACCCGGCGGCCCGACGAGGACGATACGCATCAGCGGAGGAACCCTTCGTAATTGCGCTGCTGGAGCTGGCTCTCGATCTGCTTCACCGTCTCAAGACCCACACCCACGATGATCAGGATGCTGGTCCCGCCGAACGGGAAGTTTTGGTCTGCCCCAAAACCAGCCAACGCCATCGTCGGCACGAGAGCGATCAGACCCAAGTACAGCGAGCCCGGCCAGGTGATCCGGTTGAGCACATAGGAAAGATACTCAGCGGTCGGTCGGCCAGCCCGGATGCCCGGGATGAAGCCACCATACTTCTTCATGTTGTCCGCGACTTCCTCGGGGTTGAACGAGATGGCCACGTAGAAGAACGCGAAGAAGACAATCAGGAAGAAGTAGAGAGCGATGTGAACGGGCGCCGAGGTGGAAGCCAGGTTGTCCTTGATCCAAGTGGCCCATGACGCGTTCGAGTTGGTGAACTGCACGATCAATGCGGGGATGTAGAGCAGCGACGACGCGAAAATGACGGGGATCACACCCGCCTGGTTCACCTTGAGCGGGATGTACGTCGACGTACCGCCGTAGGAACGACGGCCGATCATGCGCTTTGCGTACTGCACCGGAATACGGCGCTGGGCCTGCTCGACGAAGACCACCAAGCCGACCATGACCAGGCCGACGGCGATGACGGTGCCGAACTCGATCCAGCCGTCGGCCAGCGAGCCCTGCTGCTTGATGGCCCACAGTGCGGACGGGAAGGTCGCGGCGATCGAGATGAACATCAGGATCGACATGCCGTTGCCGATACCGCGGTCGGTGATCAGCTCACCGAGCCACATGACGACGGCCGTACCGGCGGTCATGGTGATCACCATGACGATGGTGGTGAAGATCGAGCGGTCCGGCACGATCTGGCTGGCCACCTGGCAGTTCTGGAAGAGCGAGCCGCTGCGGGCGGTGGCCACCAGGCCGGTGCCCTGCAGGATGGCGAGCGCCACGGTCAGGTAACGGGTGTACTGGGTGATCTTCGCCGTACCGGCCTGGCCCTCCTTCTTGAGGGCTTCCAGGCGGGGGATCACCACGGTCAGCAGCTGAAGGATGATGCTCGCCGTGATGTACGGCATGATGCCGAGCGCGAAGATCGTGATCTGGAGCAGTGCGCCGCCGCTGAACATGTTGACCAGACCGAACAGGCCTGTGTTGGTGCTCGCCTGGTCGATGCAGGTCTGGACGGCCCTGTAGTCGACACCGGGGATCGGAACATGTGTGCCGACCCGATAGATCACGACGATGCCGAGCGTGAAGAGCAGCTTCTTGCGCAGGTCGGGCGTCTTGAACGCCCGGGCGAACGCGGTGAGCACGGTGCCTCCTGCGACCCCCGCGCTACTGCGTCAAGGGTGACGGTCTTGAGGTTCGACTAATAGGAACGACTTAGCTAACGGTCAACTGCCGCTCAGAGTGCCCCACAAGAAGCACTCAGTAAAAGTGGGCAGTGCAGGCCACCATACCGGCGAGACTGCCCCCCTTGGAACGACCAACCGGGGATACCCCATTTGTGGGGTATCCCCGGTCGGGATCGTTCAAGTCATCGAGACGCCTGTTGCGTTCAGACGAGCTCGGTGACGGTGCCGCCGGCGGCGGTGATCTTCTCCTTGGCGGAGCCGGAGACGGCGTCGACCGTCACCTGCAGCGCCACGGAGATCTCGCCCTGGCCGAGGACCTTGACGAGGCTGTTCTTGCGAACGGCACCCTTGGCCACCAGACCCTCGACGGTGACCTCGCCACCCTCGGGGTAGAGAGCGGCCAGCTTGTCGAGGTTCACGACCTGGAACTCGGTCTTGAACGGGTTCTTGAAGCCCTTCAGCTTCGGAAGACGCATGTGGAGGGGCATCTGCCCACCCTCGAAGCGCTCCGGAACCTGGTAACGGGCCTTCGTACCCTTGGTACCACGACCGGCCGTCTTACCCTTCGACGCCTCACCACGACCCACACGGGTCTTGGCGGTCTTGGCGCCCGGGGCGGGACGGAGGTTGTGGATCTTGAGCGGGTTGTTCTCCGCCATGATCAGTCGACCTCCTCGACCGTCACGAGGTGGCGGACGGTGTGCACCATGCCGCGGAACTCGGGGCGGTCCTCCTTGACGACCTGCGTGTTGATGCCCTTGAGACCAAGGGAACGCAGGGTGTCACGGTGGTTCTGCTTGCTGCCGATGTACGACTTCGTCTGCGTGATCTTGAGCTGCGCCATTACGCACCAGCCCCGGCACGCGCACGCAGGAGAGCCGCGGGGGCGACGTCCTCAAGCGGCAGACCGCGGCGGGCCGCGACCTCCTCAGGACGCTGCAGGCCCTTGAGGGCCTCCACGGTCGCGTGCACGATGTTGATCGCGTTGTCGGAGCCGAGCGACTTCGACAGGATGTCGTGGATACCGGCGCACTCAAGCACGGCACGCACCGGGCCACCGGCGATAACACCGGTACCGGGGGACGCGGGCTTGAGCAGCACGACGCCGGCAGCCTTCTCACCCTGGATCGGGTGCGGGATGGTGCCCTGGATACGGGGGACCTTGAAGAAGTGCTTCTTGGCCTCCTCAACACCCTTGGCGATGGCGGCCGGCACCTCCTTGGCCTTGCCGTAACCGACACCCACGGTGCCGTCACCATCGCCCACCACGACCAGCGCGGTGAAGCTGAAGCGACGACCACCCTTCACAACCTTGGCGACGCGGTTGATCGCGACGACGCGCTCAACGTACGCGGTCTTCTCGGCGGCAGCAGCGCCGCCGTCACGGCCCTTCCGGTCCCGCCGCTCGCCGCCACCGGCACCGCTTCCACGGCGCTGGGGTCCAGCCATTGGATTACCTCTCTCTTTCCGCTAGCTACGGAAGCGGCTCAGAACTTGAGCCCGGCTTCGCGGGCGGCGTCCGCCAGGGCGGCGATGCGCCCGGCGTACTGGTTGCCACCACGGTCGAATACGACGGCCTCGACGCCCGCGGCCTTGGCGCGCTCGGCGACCAGGGCGCCGACCTGCTTGGCCTGCGCGGACTTGTCGCCCTCGCCACCACGGATCGAGGTGTCCAGGGTGGACGCCGACGCAAGGGTGTGACCCTTGATGTCGTCGATCACCTGGGCCACGATGTGGCGGTTCGAGCGGGTAACGACCAGACGCGGACGCTCCGCCGTTCCGTTGATGTGCTTACGGATCCGGATGTGGCGGCGCTTGATCGCGGCGCGCTTGTAGGCGTCGCCCTTGAGGATCTTCTGTCCGTATGCCATGGCTTACTTACCCGCCTTTCCGACCTTGCGGCGGATGACTTCGCCCTCGTACTTGACGCCCTTGGCCTTGTACGGGTCGGGCTTGCGCAGCTTGCGGATGTTGGCCGCAACCTCGCCGACCTTCTGCTTGTCGATGCCCTCGACCGAGAAACGCGTGGGCGCCTCGACCTTGAAGGTGATGCCTTCGGGGGCCTCGACCAGAATCGGGTGGCTGTAACCGAGGGCGAACTCAAGGTTCGAACCCTTGGCGGTCACGCGGTAACCGACACCACTGATTTCGAGCTTCTTCACGTAACCCTGGGTCACGCCGGTGATCATGTTCGCCACCAGCGTGCGGGACAGGCCGTGCAGGGCCTTGCTCTGACGCTCGTCGTTGGGGCGGGTGACGTTCAGGACGCCGTCCTCACCCTTGGCGATCTCGATCGGCGCCACGACGGTGTGGGTCAGCGTGCCCTTGGGGCCCTTGACCGAGACCGTCTGGCCGTCGATGGTGACGTCCACGCCGGCGGGAACCGTGATGGGGAGCTTGCCAATACGCGACATAGCTGTTTCCTCCGTTCCCTTCCGCTACCAGACGTAGGCGAGGACTTCCCCACCCACGCCCTTCTTGCCGGCCTGCTTGTCGGTCAGGAGACCGTGCGACGTGGAGATGATCGCCACGCCGAGGCCACCGAGGACCTTGGGCAGGTTGGTGGACTTCGCGTACACCCGGAGACCGGGCTTGGAGATCCGCTTGATGCCCGCGATGGAGCGCTCACGGTTGGGGCCGAACTTCAGCTCCAGGACGAGGTTCTTGCCGACCTCGGCGTCCTCGACCTTCCAGCCCGTGATGAAGCCCTCCTGCTGGAGGATCTCCGCGATGTGAGACTTGATCTTGGACGCCGGCATCGTCACGGAGTCGTGGTATGCCGAGTTCGCGTTCCGCAGACGCGTAAGCATGTCTGCGATCGGATCAGTCATGGTCATGAATTGGCCTTCGGCCTCTCTCGCCGGGGTTTCCTGGTGCGCCATCCCTCTCCCCGATCCGAGACGGGACGGGTGCGGCGCGGTGGACCTACGGCGTAGTAAGTCGTACGGGCGCGACAGGCGCCCAACCCCACAAGCCTAAGCCATGCGGGGGTGGGCCCCTGTCCACCCAGATGCTTACCGAGAGCTTCAGGAATCCCTAAAAAACAGGGATTACCAGGAGCTCTTGGTCACGCCCGGCAGCTCGCCACGGTGAGCCATCTCACGAAGGCACACGCGGCACAGGCCGAACTTGCGGTACACGGAGTGCGGACGGCCGCAGCGCTGGCAGCGCGTGTAGCCACGCACACCGAACTTGGGCTTGCGAGCAGCCTTGGCAATCAGAGCCTTCTTCGCCATCTCGCTCACGCCTCCTTGAACGGGAAGCCGAGGTGACGAAGGAGCGCGCGGCCCTCAGCGTCGTTGGTCGCCGTGGTGACCACGGTGATGTCCATACCCCGGGTACGGTCGATCTTGTCCTGGTCGATCTCGTGGAACATGACCTGCTCCGTGAGACCGAAGGTGTAGTTGCCACGGCCGTCGAACTGCTTGGGGGACAGACCACGGAAGTCGCGGATGCGCGGCAGCGCGAGCGACAGGGTGCGGTCCAGGAACTCCCACATGCGGTCACCACGGAGCGTGACGTGGGCACCGATCGGCTGACCCTCACGCAGCTTGAACTGCGCGATGGACTTGCGGGCCTTGGTGACGGCCGGCTTCTGACCGGTGATCGTGGTGAGGTCGCGGATGGCGCCCTCGATCAGCTTGGAGTCGCGGGCGGCGTCGCCCACACCCATGTTGACCACGATCTTGACGAGGCCGGGGATCTGCATGACGTTCTCGTACTTGAACTCGTCACGCAGCTTGCCCGCGATCTCCTCGCGGTACTTCTGCTTCAGACGCGGGCTGGTGGTGGTCGTCATCAGATGTCCTCACCCGTCCGCTTGGCAACGCGGATCTTGTTGCCTTCGTCGTCGAAGCGGTAACCGACACGCGTGACGACCTTGTTGCCGTCCTTCTCAACGACCAGCTGGACGTTGGAGACGTGGATCGGCGCCTCGGTCGTGACGATGCCACCGGCCTGCGAACCGCGAGCGGTCGGGCCGGCCTTGGTGTGCTTCTTGACCCGGTTGACACCCTCGACCAGGACACGCTCGTCGCGCGGGTAAGCGGCAATGACCTTGCCCTGCTTGCCCTTGTCCTTACCGGTGATGACCTGGACCAGGTCGCCCTTCTTGATCTTCATGCTTACAGCACCTCCGGCGCGAGCGAGATGATCTTCATGAACTTCTTCTCGCGCAGCTCACGGCCGACCGGGCCGAAGATGCGGGTGCCGCGAGGGTCGCCGTCGTTCTTCAGAATGACGGCGGCGTTCTCGTCGAAGCGGATGTACGAGCCGTCCGGACGGCGGCGCTCCTTGACGGTGCGAACGATGACCGCCTTGACGACGTCACCCTTCTTCACGTTGCCACCGGGGATCGCGTCCTTGACGGTGGCGACGATGACGTCACCGATGCCCGCGTAGCGGCGACCGGAGCCACCGAGCACACGGATGCAAAGGATTTCCTTCGCACCAGTGTTGTCGGCGACGCGCAGTCGCGACTCCTGCTGGATCACGTCTATCTCCTGTTTGTCTGCCGGTTCCCCGGGCGGGTGTGCAAGTTACACACCCACCCGGAGCCTGGCGGAACTGACCTGCGGGATTTGCCCCGCAGGAAATTACTTGGCCTTTTCGAGGATCTCGACGACGCGCCAGCGCTTCGTCGCGGACAGCGGCCGGGTCTCCGCGAGGAGGACACGGTCGCCGACGCCCGCAGCGTTCTGCTCGTCGTGCGCCTTGAGCTTGTTCGTACGGCGGATGACCTTGCCGTACAGCGCGTGCTTGACGCGGTCCTCGACAGCGACGACGACGGTCTTGTCCATCTTGTCGCTGACGACGAGACCCTCACGGGTCTTGCGGAAGCCGCGGGCCTCTGCAGTCTGCTCAGTCACGTTGCTCTCACTCATCAGGCGCTCTCCACCGTCTCGATGCCCAGCTCGCGCTCACGCATCAGGGTGTAGATCCGCGCGATGTCCTTACGGACGGCCTTGAGCCGACCGTGGTTCTCGAGCTGACCGGTCGCCGCCTGGAAGCGGAGGTTGAACAGCTCTTCCTTGGCCTCGCGAAGCTTCGCAAGAAGCTCCTCGTTGCCCAGCTCGCGCAGCTCGGACGCCTTGGTACCGGCCGACATCACGCTTCACCTGCCTCGCGCTTGACGATCCGGCACTTCATCGGCAGCTTGTGGGCCGCACGAGTCAGCGCCTCACGGGCGATCTTCTCATTGGGGTACGACAGCTCGAACATCACGCGTCCGGGCTTGACGTTGGCGATCCACCACTCCGGAGAACCCTTACCGGAACCCATGCGGGTCTCGGCAGGCTTCTTGGTGAGGGGACGGTCCGGGTAGATGTTGATCCAGACCTTGCCACCACGCTTGATGTGACGCGTCATGGCGATACGAGCGGCCTCGATCTGACGGTTCGTCACGTACGCCGGGGTCAGCGCCTGGATGCCGTACTCGCCGAACGCAACCGTCGTGCCACCCTTGGCCGCGCCGGAGCGCTTCGGGTGGTGCTGCTTGCGGTGCTTGACCCTACGGGGGATCAGCATTTCGGTCAGGCCTCCGTTCCGGTGCTCTCAGCCGGAGCGGACGCGGGAGCCTCGGCCTTGGGGGCCTCGGAACCGGCAGCCTGCTGCGGCTTGCGACCGCGCCGCTCGCCACCGCGGCCACCACGGGCCGGGCGGTCGGCACCACCGCGCGCCGGGCGGTTACCCGCACGGGCAGCGGCGTTCTCGGCGCGGACCTCGGCGATGTTCTTGACGTCGCCCTTGTAGATCCAGACCTTCACACCGATGCGGCCGAAGGTCGTCTTGGCCTCGAAGAAGCCGTAGTCCACGTTCGCGCGGAGCGTGTGCAGGGGCACACGGCCCTCGCGGTAGAACTCCGAGCGGGACATCTCGGCGCCACCGAGGCGGCCACCGCACTGGATCTTGATGCCCTTGGCGCCGGCCTTCATGGCGGACTGCATGCTCTTACGCATGGCCCGACGGAAGGAGACGCGGGAGGAGAGCTGCTCGGCAACGGCCTGAGCAACCAGCTGAGCGTCCGTCTCGGGGTTCTTGACCTCAAGAATGTTCAGCTGGACCTGCTTGCCCGTGAGCTTCTCAAGGTCGCCGCGGATGCGGTCGGCCTCGGCGCCACGGCGGCCGATGACGATGCCCGGACGAGCGGTGTGGATGTCCACCCGCACGCGGTCACGGGTGCGCTCGATCTCAACCTTCGAGATACCGGCGCGCTCCATGCCGGACGTCATCATCCGACGGATGGCGACGTCTTCCTTGACGTAGTCCTTGTACAGCTTGTCGGCGTACCAACGCGACTTGAAGTCGGTCGTGACACCGAGCCGGAACCCATGCGGGTTAACCTTCTGGCCCATTACCGGGTTCCTTCCTTGCTGCTGACGACCACGGTGATGTGGCTGGTCCGCTTGCGGATCCGGTAGGCACGGCCCTGGGCACGCGGACGGAACCGCTTCAGGGTCGGGCCCTCGTCGACGTACGCCTCGCTGATGAACAGCGAGGTGGCGTCCGGGTGGTCGTAGTTGTGCGCGGCGTTGGCGATGGCGCTGTCGAGCACCTTGCCGACGGGCACGGAGGCTGCCTGCGGAGCGAATCGCAGAACAGCCTGAGCCTCCGTGGCATCCATGCCACGGATAAGGTCCACCACGCGGCGGGCCTTCATGGGCGTAACGCGGATGTACCGCGCCTGGGCCCTGGCTTCCATGGTTGTCCCTCTCAGTTACTTACGTGTCTGAATGCGATCCGCTACTAGCGGCGCTTCGACTTCCGGTCGTCCTTGACGTGGCCCCGGAAGGTGCGCGTCGGCGAGAACTCGCCGAGCTTGTGGCCGACCATCGACTCGGTGACGAACACCGGGATGTGGGTCTTGCCGTTGTGCACCGCGAGCGTGTGGCCGAGCATGGCCGGCACGATCATGGAGCGACGGGACCAGGTCTTGATGACGTTCTTGGTGCCGGCTTCGTTCTGGGCTTCCACCTTCTTGATCAGGTGGTCGTCGACGAAGGGCCCCTTCTTGAGACTGCGCGGCATCTAAACCCGCTCCTAGCGCTTCTTGTTCGTCTTGCGGCGGCGGACGATGTACTTGTTCGAAGCCTTCTTCGGCGAACGAGTACGACCCTCCTTCTGACCCCACGGGGAGACCGGGTGGCGACCACCGGAGGTCTTGCCCTCACCACCACCGTGCGGGTGGTCAACCGGGTTCATCGCCACACCGCGAACGGTCGGGCGCACGCCCAGCCAGCGCTTACGGCCGGCCTTGCCCCAGTTGATGTTGCTCTGCTCGGCGTTGCCGACCTCGCCGACGGTGGCGCGGCAGCGCACGTCGACCAGGCGGATCTCACCGGACGGCATGCGGAGGTGGGCCATCTGGCCCTCCTTCGCGAGCAGCTGCACGGAGGCACCGGCGGAGCGGGCGAACTTGGCACCGCCACCGGGACGGAGCTCGATCGCGTGGATCGTGGTACCGACCGGGATGTTGCGGAGCGCCAGGTTGTTGCCCGGCTTGATGTCGGCCCCGGGACCGTTCTCGACGCGGTCACCCTGCTGCAGGTTGCGCGGGGCGAGGATGTAGCGCTTCTCGCCGTCGGCGTAGTGCAGCAGCGCGATGCGCGCGGTGCGGTTGGGGTCGTACTCGATGTGCGCGACCTTCGCCGGCACGCCGTCCTTGTCGTGACGACGGAAGTCGATCACTCGGTAGGCGCGCTTGTGTCCGCCACCCTGGTGGCGAACGGTCACACGACCGGCGTTGTTACGGCCGCCCTTGCTGTGCAGCGGGCGGACCAGCGACTTCTCCGGCGTGGACCGCGTGACCTCGACGAAGTCGGCAACGCTGGAACCACGACGGCCCGGCGTAGTCGGCTTGTACTTGCGGATTCCCATTTCTCAGTCCTCGTCCGATATCGGACGATCCGGACCGCCCTTAGGCGGTCGGACCGCCGAAGATGTCGATACGGTCGCCCTCGGCGAGGGTCACGATCGCGCGCTTGGTGGCGGCACGCTGACCGAACCCGGTGCGGGTCCGCTTGCGCTTGCCGGCGCGGTTGATCGTGTTGACCCCAGTGACCTTGACGTCGAAGACCGCCTGGACGGCCTGCTTGATCTGGGTCTTGTTGGCGTTCGGGTCGACGATGAACGTGTACTTGTTCTCGTCGAGGAGCGCGTAGCTCTTCTCCGACACGACCGGCTTCAGCAGCACGTCACGGGGGTCCGTGTACGCCTTGCTGGCCGGGGTGACGACGGTGTTCTTGCCTTCGGCGGCGTGGCGACGCGCCTTGGCGACGCGCGCGGCCTTGGCGGCCTTCGCAGCCTTCGAGGCAATGCTCGGGTGACGCGTAGCCATCAGGCCTCGCTCCCTTCGGTGTCAGCGGCCTTGGGGCCAGACACGAAGGACTCGAAAGCGGCCTGGGTGAAGACCACGTCGTCCGAGACGAGAACGTCGTACGTGTTCAGCTGGCCCGGCTCCAGGATGTGGACCTGGGGCAGGTTGCGGGCGGACAGCCACGCGGCCTCGTCGGCGCGCTCGACGATCAGGAGCAGGTTCTTGCGCTCCGAGATCTTGCCGAACAGCGTCTTGGCGGCCTTCGTGGACGGGGTCTCGCCCTCGATGACGCCGGAGACGACGTGGATGCGGTTGTTGCGGGCCCGGTCGGTGAGGGCGTGGCGCAGGGCCGCGGCCTTCATCTTCTTCGGGGTCCGCTGCGAGTAGTCACGCGGCACGGGACCGTGCACGACGCCACCACCGGCGAACTGCGGCGCGCGGGTCGAACCCTGACGGGCGCGACCGGTGCCCTTCTGGCGGTAAGGCTTCTTGCCACCACCACGGACTTCACCGCGGCGCTTGGTCTTGTGCGTGCCCTGGCGGGCAGCGGCCAGCTGGGCGACAACGACCTGGTGAAGCAGCGGAACGCTGATCTTCTCTACGTCGAAGATCTCCGCGGGGAGCTCGACGGAACCGGCCTTGTCGCCGGCAGGCGAAAGGATGTCAACAGTGCTCATCGGTTACCTCAGGCCCCCTTGGCCGCGGTGCGGACCAGGACGAGGCCGCCGTTCGGACCGGGAACCGCGCCCTTGATGAGCAGCAGACCCTTCTCCGCGTCAACGGCGTGGACGGTCAGGTTCTGGGTGGTGACCCGCTCGTTGCCCATGCGACCCGCCATGCGGAGGCCCTTGAACACACGGCCCGGGGTGGCGCAGCCACCGATGGAACCGGGAGAGCGGTGCTTGCGCTGGGTGCCGTGACCGGCGCCGAGGCCCTTGAAGTTGTGACGCTTCATGACACCGGCGAAGCCCTTGCCCTTGCTCTTGCCGGTGACGTCGACCTTCACGCCGGCCTCGAAGACCTCGGCCGTGACTTCCTGGCCGAGCGTGTACTCGGAGGCGTCAGCGGTGCGGATCTCGACGAGGTGACGACGGGGGGTGACGTCGGCCTTCGCGAAGTGGCCCTTGAGGGGCTTGTTCACCTTGCGCGGGTCGATCTCGCCGAAGGCGAGCTGGACGGACTCGTAACCGTCGACGTCGTTGGTACGGACCTGGGTGACGACGTTGGGGCCGGCCTTGACGACGGTGACCGGAACAACACGGTTGTTCTCGTCCCACACCTGCGTCATGCCGAGCTTCTCGCCCAGGATGCCCTTGATCTGCTTAGCCATTCTCAGATCACCGACCCTCAGAGCTTGATCTCGATGTCGACACCGGCCGGGAGGTCGAGTCGCATCAGAGAGTCAACGGTCTTGGGCGTCGGGTCGAGAATGTCGATCAGGCGCTTGTGCGTGCGCATCTCGAAGTGCTCGCGCGAGTCCTTGTACTTGTGCGGCGACTTGATGACGCAGTACACGTTCTTCTCAGTGGGCAGCGGCACCGGGCCCGCGACCGACGCACCAGTGCGAGTCACCGTCTCGACGATCTTCTTCGCCGAGGAGTCGATGACCTCGTGGTCGTAGGCCTTGAGCCGGATGCGGATCTTCTGTCCCGCCATGGCTACTCAGTAGTCCTGTCTCTCTTACGCTCCGGAACCCGGTGTTCCCTTGTCATCCTCCGACCCACGCGGTCGGGCGTGTCGCGCTCTCGCTGACATAGATGCCCCTTGTTCGAACATCCCCTGCCTGGGAGCACGGCCCTTCCGGAACCGCAAGCCGGGGGCTGGAGGCCCACCGGGTGCCTGGCCGGCGCCGCACTGACACTTCCCGAAAGATTCCCGTACGTCCGCCCCAGCGCTGCCTTGTGGCAGTTAGGGCGACGAGTACTGTGGGACTCGCTTCCGGTCCTCCCGGCGGGAGGCGCGCAGCATCAACACTCGACCGAGCAACCCCGCTAGTCTGCCATACGGGGCAGGGGCCTGGCCAATCGAGCCGGAGAGAATACCCCGAGCGTGACGTAGGTCAAACCCGGGCGTCCGTGGGCCAGAGCATGTTGAGCGGAACTGGTGCTCTCCCCCGCCCCGAAGCACCGGCCTGCCGGATGGTCCGAGCCCCGCCCGACCGGTCACCGTGGTGGCACGTGCAGCTCTGTGCAGTCACGCAACGGGAGGGCAACCCCATGGACAGGACCGTCCGTATCGTCACCGCCACCGCTGTGGCCCTGGCCTTCGCCGCGGGCGCCGCAGGGGGTGCGATGGCCGCCGTACCCGCCGGCGGGGCGAGTACCGACGGCGTCTGGCGCACGGACGGCTACGGCACTGTCCTCAGCCTCGACGACGGTGTGTTGCGGGAGTACCAAACGACGTCCGTGAGCTGTCTGGAGGGCGGCACCGCACGCCAGTCGGGCCCCCACACCTACACGGCCGACGGCATCGTCTTCACCCTCCGCCCCGGCCCCGACGGCGGCAACGCCACGCTGAGCGCGGACAGCTCCGTGGGTCACCGGAATCTGCGGCGCGTCCCGGCGCTGCCGGACGAGTGCACCCGCCCGGCGCCCAAGGACCCGCGCACCGCGTTCGATGTGTTCTGGCAGTCGTTCGAGGAGAACTACCCGTTCTTCGCCGCGAAGGGCGTCGACTGGCACGCCGTGCGGGAGCAGTACCGCCCCAAGGTGCACCGGGACACCACCCGCCAGGAGCTCTTCGCCCTCTTCAGTGACATGGTGCGCCCGCTCCACGACGCCCATGTCGCCGTCCAGGACGGCGAGCGCGTCTTCGCCCAGGTCCGCCCCGGCACCGAGGTCCCCACCGAGGAACTGGACGCCAAGGTCAAGAAGTACATCACCGCCCGCGATCTGAAGGACGCCCCCTACCGTCGGGACTTCGCCAATGGCCGCATCACCTATGCGGACCTCCGGCACGGCGGCCAGGGCTACCTCCGGATCTCCGGCTTCGACGGCTATACGGCCGAGCCGGCGTCGTACGCCACCCAACTCGCCGTACTCGACCGGGCGTTGGACACCGTCCTCACCCCGGAGCGCACCCGGCGCCTCACCGGCCTGATCATCGATCTCCGGGTCAACGGCGGCGGCTCCGACGCCCTCGCCCTGCGTATCGCCGAGCGCCTCACCGACACCCCGTACATCGCCTACGCCAAGCGCGCCCGCAACGACCCCGCCGACCCGGCCCGGCACACCCGCCCGGAGCCCGTCCCCGTCAGGCCGGCCGCCGCACCCCGCTACACCGGCCCCGTCGCCGTACTGACCGGCGGTTCGACCGTGAGCGCCGGCGAGACCTTCACCCAGGCCCTCATGGACCGCCCCGGCCGCACGATCCGCATCGGACAGCCCACCCAGGGCGTCTTCTCGGACGTCATGCAGCGGGGGCTCCCGAACGGCATGGCCGCCTGGCTCCCGAACGAGGAGTACCTGACCCGCACCGGCCGCACCTTCGACGGCACGGGGATCCCGCCCCACCTGTCCGAACCGGTCTTCACCAAGGAGGAGTTCGCCAAGAAGCGGGACTCGGCCTTCGACCGGGCGGTGAACATCCTGCGCGGCCACTAGGGCGGCACAGGGCGGGCCGGCACATGGCAAAGGGGGGCCGGGGCGCCCAAAAAGATAGGGGGCCCCCCCCGGGCGGGCCGGGGGGGGCACAAGGACAAAAAAAAAAAAAATATTTTTTTTTTTTTGTTGGGTATAATACAAAAAAAAAGCGCAC
>NZ_JBHYJA010000001.1:137901-211671 GCF_042740355.1 Streptomyces sp. NPDC059010 | reverse complement strand
TTGTTTTTTGGTGGGGTGGGTTTTTGTTTTTATATTCCCCGCGCTGGGGGGGGGCCGTCACTGCTATCGGGGCCCTTCACCCCCTCTTTCGTCGGCCCCCCTTCAGGAGCTCGCGCTGGAGCTACCAGGTCAGAACAACAAGCTTACTTGTTGATCTTGGTGACCTGGCCGGCGCCGACCGTCCGGCCACCCTCACGGATGGCGAACTTCAGGCCCTCTTCCATGGCGACGGGCTGGATGAGCTCCACCTTCATCTCGGTGTTGTCACCCGGCATGACCATCTCGGTGCCCTCGGGGAGGGTCACCACGCCGGTCACGTCCGTCGTACGGAAGTAGAACTGCGGACGGTAGTTGTTGAAGAACGGCGTGTGGCGGCCACCCTCGTCCTTGGACAGGATGTAGGCCTGGGCCTCGAACTCGGTGTGCGGCGTGACCGAACCGGGCTTGATGATGACCTGGCCGCGCTCGACGTCCTCGCGCTTGATGCCACGGAGCAGCAGACCGACGTTCTCACCGGCCTGGCCCTCGTCGAGCAGCTTGCGGAACATCTCGATGCCGGTGACCGTGGTGGTGGTCTTCTCCTGCTTGATGCCCACGATGTCAACGGTCTCGTTGACCTTGAGGACACCACGCTCGATACGGCCGGTGACGACCGTACCGCGACCGGTGATCGTGAAGACGTCCTCGATCGGCATCAGGAACGGCTTGTCGACGTCACGCTCGGGCTGCGGGATGTTCTCGTCCACGGCCTTCATGAGCTCAAGGACGGTGTTACCCCACTCCTTGTCGCCCTCAAGGGCCTTGAGCGCCGAGACCTTGACGACCGGCAGGTCGTCGCCCGGGAACTCGTACTCGGAGAGCAGCTCACGGACCTCAAGCTCGACGAGCTCCAGGATCTCCTCGTCGTCCACCATGTCGGCCTTGTTCAGGGCGACGACGATGTACGGAACGCCGACCTGGCGGGCCAGGAGCACGTGCTCCTTGGTCTGCGGCATCGGGCCGTCGGTGGCGGCGACCACGAGGATGGCGCCGTCCATCTGGGCAGCACCAGTGATCATGTTCTTGATGTAGTCCGCGTGACCGGGGCAGTCGACGTGGGCGTAGTGACGCGTCTCGGTCTGGTACTCGACGTGCGCGATGGAGATGGTGATACCGCGCTGGCGCTCCTCGGGAGCCTTGTCGATCTGGTCGAAGGCCGAGGCCTCGTTCAGGTCCGGGTACGCGTCGTGCAGCACCTTGGTAATGGCGGCCGTAAGGGTCGTCTTACCGTGGTCGATGTGACCGATGGTGCCGATGTTGACGTGGGGCTTAGTCCGCTCGAACTTCGCCTTCGCCACGGGGTCCTCCTGTGGAGTGGTTCTGAACGCCTTGCTTCATCGGCGCCAGGTGATCTTTGCTGGAAAGCCCGGGGCCGGGGGCATTCCCCCACAAATGCGGGTGAATGCCCCTGGCGGCTCCGGAGTCAAGCCTAAAGCGTGTGAACGCGGAGCGTTACTCGCCCTTGGCCTTCGCGATGATCTCCTCGGCGACGTTCCGCGGAACCTCGGCGTAGGAGTCGAACTGCATGGAGTAGCTGGCCCGGCCGGACGTCTTGCTGCGCAGGTCGCCGACGTAACCGAACATCTCCGAGAGGGGCACGAGGCCCTTCACGACGCGGGCACCGGCCCGCTCCTCCATGGCCTGGATCTGGCCACGGCGGGAGTTGATGTCGCCGATGACCTCACCCATGTAGTCCTCGGGCGTGGTGACCTCGACGGCCATCATCGGCTCAAGGAGAACGGGGCTGGCCTTGCGCGCGGCCTCCTTGAAGGCCTGCGAACCGGCGATCTTGAACGCGAGCTCGGAGGAGTCGACCTCGTGGTAGCCACCGTCGATCAGGGTGACGCGCACGCCGGTCATCTCGTAACCGGCGAGAATGCCGAACTGCATGGCCTCCTGCGCACCGGCGTCGACCGAAGGGATGTACTCCTTCGGGATACGACCACCGGTCACCTTGTTCACGAACTCGTACGAGGCGTCGCCGCCCTCGATCGGCTCGATCGCGATCTGCACCTTGGCGAACTGGCCGGTACCACCAGTCTGCTTCTTGTGCGTGTAGTCGACGCGCTCGACGGCCTTGCGGATCGTCTCGCGGTAGGCGACCTGCGGCTTGCCGACGTTGGCCTCGACCTTGAACTCACGGCGCATACGGTCGACCAGCACCTCAAGGTGCAGCTCGCCCATACCACCGATGATGGTCTGGCCGGTCTCCTCGTCCGAGTGGACCTGGAAGGACGGGTCCTCCTCGGCCAGGCGCTGGATCGCGACGCCCAGCTTCTCCTGGTCACCCTTCGACTTGGGCTCGATGGCGACCTGGATGACCGGCGCCGGGAAGTCCATGGACTCCAGGATCACCGGGTTCTTGTCGTCGGACAGCGTCTCACCGGTGGTGGTCTGCTTCAGGCCCATGACGGCGATGATGTCGCCGGCGCCCACCGAGTCGATCTCCTCACGCTTGTTCGCGTGCATGCGGTAGATCTTGCCGATGCGCTCCTTCTTGCCCTTGACGGAGTTCAGCACGGCGGTGCCGGACTCCAGGCGGCCCGAGTAGACCCGGACGAAGGTGAGCTTGCCGAGGTGCGGGTCGCTCATGATCTTGAACGCCAGCGCGGACAGCGGCTCGTCGTCGGACGGCTTGCGCTTGACGACCAGCTCGGGGTCCTTCACGTCGTGGCCCTCGATGGCCTCGACGTCGAGCGGGGTCGGCAGGTAGCGCACGACCGCGTCGAGCAGGGGCTGGACGCCCTTGTTCTTGAACGCGGTGCCACAGAACACCGGGGTGACCGTGGTGTCGCTGGACTTGCCGGACGCGATGGTGATGCGACGGATCGCGGCGTACAGCTGCTCCTCGGTGGGCTCCTGGCCCTCCAGGTACAGCTCCATGATCTCTTCGTCGTTCTCGGCGACGCCCTCGATCAGCTTGCCGCGGTACTCCTCGGCAGCCTCGGTGTGCGTGGCCGGGATGTCGACGACGTCGTACATCTCGCCCTTGGCGGCCTCGGCGGACCACACGAGCGCCTTCATGCGGACCAGGTCCACGACGCCCTTGAAGTCGGCCTCGGCACCGATCGGAAGCTGCATGACCAGCGGCTGCGCACCAAGGCGGTCCGAGATCATGTCGACGCAGCGGTGGAACTCGGCACCGGTGCGGTCCAGCTTGTTCACGAAGCAGATACGCGGCACGCCGTAACGGTCGGCCTGACGCCACACCGTCTCGGACTGCGGCTCCACACCGGCGACACCGTCGAACACCGTGACGGCACCGTCGAGGACGCGCAGCGAGCGCTCCACCTCGACCGTGAAGTCGACGTGCCCGGGGGTGTCGATGATGTTGATCGTGTAGTCGTTGTCCTCAAGCGGCCAGTGACAGGTGGTGGCAGCAGAGGTGATCGTGATGCCACGCTCCTGCTCCTGCTCCATCCAGTCCATGGTTGCAGCGCCGTCGTGGACTTCACCGATCTTGTAGCTGACGCCGGTGTAGAAGAGGATCCGCTCGGTGGTGGTCGTCTTGCCCGCGTCGATGTGGGCCATGATCCCGATATTGCGGACCTTGGCCAGGTCAAGTGAAGTGGTAGCCATAAGGCTTCAGTCTTCTCTCGGTCTCGATGGGGTCTGCGACTACCAGCGGTAGTGCGCGAAGGCCTTGTTGGACTCGGCCATCTTGTGGGTGTCCTCGCGCTTCTTCACGGCCGCACCGAGGCCGTTCGAGGCGTCGAGAAGCTCGTTGAGGAGACGCTCGGTCATGGTCTTCTCGCGACGGGCGCGGGAGTAACCGACCAGCCAGCGCAGCGCGAGCGTGTTGGCACGACCGGGCTTGACCTCGATCGGAACCTGGTACGTCGCACCACCGACACGGCGGGACTTGACTTCGAGGGTCGGCTTGATGTTCTCAAGCGCGCGCTTCAGCGTGATGATCGGGTCGTTGCCCGTCTTCTCACGCAGGCCCTCCATGGCGCCGTAGACGATGCGCTCGGCGGTGGAGCGCTTGCCGTTCAGCAGCACCTTGTTGATGAGCGACGTCACCAGAGGAGAACCGTAGACCGGGTCGATGATGACCGGGCGCTTCGGGGCGGGGCCCTTACGAGGCATTTCTACTTCTCCTTCTTGGCGCCGTAGCGGGAACGGGCCTGCTTGCGGTTCTTGACACCCTGGGTGTCGAGGGAGCCACGGATGATCTTGTAGCGAACACCCGGCAGGTCCTTCACACGGCCGCCGCGCACGAGCACGATGGAGTGCTCCTGCAGGTTGTGTCCCTCACCCGGAATGTAAGCGGTGACCTCGATCCCGCTGGTCAGACGCACACGCGCGACCTTACGCAGGGCCGAGTTCGGCTTCTTCGGGGTGGTCGTGAACACACGCGTGCAGACGCCACGACGCTGAGGGGAACCCTCAAGTGCGGGCGTCTTGTTCTTCTCGACCTTGTCCTGCCGGCCCTTACGGACCAGCTGCTGGATCGTAGGCACTACTTCTCCGGTTTCTGTGTGCCGAATGGTGAAGCTAACCTGGAACGTCGCCGACCCACGCGGTCGGGTGTGTCGAATCCGGCGGATTCCCGCCGCGAGGCGAAAAGAGCACAGATTACGGTGGCCGCTCACAGCTCGCTATGCGGTTGAAGGCACGCACGAGAGCCAGGGCACACCCCAGGCACAAGGTCTGAGCGTACCTACCTCAAACGCTACGGTCAAAACAAATGGGCCTAGCCCGCATCGCCATGCGGTCCATGTCAAGACCGCACGACGGATTTGATCTTCGAATCCGGGTTCGGCCACGTCAGCGGACCGATCACTCACCGCTCGCTCCGCCCGCCCACAGGGGTCATGCGGACCCGGACCCGGACACGGCCGCGGCCACCACCATCAGCGTCAGCAGGACCGCCCAGGCGGCCGTCGACAGCCACCCGAGGACGAGCCCGGTCATCGCGAGAGCGTCGCCGCCCTCTCCCGTACGGCGTATCTCGGAGCGCGCGCTGTGTCCGAGCACCACGGCCGGGATGCCCGTCAGCCCGAAGCTCACCAGGCACAGCACACCGCAGACGGCGGAGCCGATCGCCTTGCCGTTGGTCTGCGGCCGGGACACCGGCAGGAACGTCCGCGGTACGGGCGTGACGGGCGCCGGCTGCGGTACAGGCCCCTGGGGCAAGTCGGCCACCAGCAGCGCCAGTTCGCCCACCGTACGGGCCGCGTAGGCCTGCGCGACGCGCTTCTCGAACTCGGGCTGTTCCAGGCGCCCTTCGCCGAAGCCGGCTCTGAGCACGTCCACGGCACGCTCGCGGTCGGCGTGCGAGGCGAGCATCGCCGGGGCGCCGGGCCCGGACCACGGCTGTGGGGCAGCGCCGCCCTGCCACGGCTGCGGCGGGCCGCTCCCCTGCCACGGCTGCCAGGGCTGCCACGACGGTTGTGCCATGGAGAGCACCTCCCCCGTACTGGTCGGAGTCTCTCCATGATGCTCCGAACCGGCATGGGTGGCATCGGGGTCCACCCCGATAAAACCCGGAGGCGCCGTCCGGGACGCCCGGGCACGCCGAAGGGCGGCCACCCCGGGAGGTGACCGCCCTTCAGTGCGTCAGACGCACGCCTTACTGGTTGTACGGACCGTAGTCGTAGTCCTCCAGCGGAACGGCCTGGCCGGAGCCCGTGCCGAACGGCGAGTAGTCGATGTCGTCGTAGCCGACGGCCGAGTACATCGCGGCCTTGGCCTCCTCGGTCGGCTCGACCCGGATGTTGCGGTAGCGGGACAGACCCGTACCGGCCGGGATGAGCTTACCGATGATGACGTTCTCCTTGAGGCCGATGAGCGAGTCGGACTTGGCGTTGATCGCCGCGTCCGTGAGGACTCGCGTCGTCTCCTGGAAGGACGCCGCCGACAGCCAGGACTCCGTGGCCAGCGAGGCCTTGGTGATACCCATGAGCTGCGGACGACCGGAGGCCGGGTGACCGCCCTCCTGGACCACACGACGGTTCTCGGTCTCGAACTTCGAGCGCTCGACCAGCTCACCGGGCAGCAGCTCGGCGTCGCCGGACTCGATGATCGTCACACGGCGGAGCATCTGCCGGATGATGATCTCGATGTGCTTGTCGTGGATCGACACACCCTGCGAGTTGTAGACCTTCTGGACCTCGCCGACCAGGTGGACCTGGACGGCACGCTGGCCCAGAATGCGCAGCACGTCGTGCGGGTTGGTGGCACCCACGGTGAGCTTCTGGCCCACCTGGACGGCCTCGCCCTCGCTGACCAGGAGTCGGGCACGCTTCGAGATCGGGAACGCCGTCTCGTCGCTGCCGTCGTCCGGGGTGACGACGATCTTCTTGGTCTTCTCGGTCTCCTCGATCCGCACGCGGCCCTGGGCCTCGGAGATCGGGGCGACACCCTTCGGGGTACGGGCCTCGAAGAGCTCGACGACACGCGGCAGACCCTGGGTGATGTCGTCACCGGCCACACCACCGGTGTGGAAGGTACGCATCGTCAGCTGGGTACCGGGCTCACCGATGGACTGGGCGGCGATGATGCCGACCGCCTCACCGATGTCGACCAGCTTGCCGGTGGCGAGCGAACGGCCGTAGCACATCGCGCAGGTGCCGACGGCGGACTCGCAGGTCAGGACCGAGCGGGTCTTGACCGTCTCGATGCCGGCGGCGACCAGCTGGTCGATGAGGACGTCACCGAGGTCGACGCCCGCCGGGGCGAGCACCTTGCCGTCGACGACGATGTCCTCGGCGAGGCAGCGTGCGTACACGCTGGTCTCGGCGTTGTCCGCCTTGCTCAGGACGCCGTCGGCGCCGCGCTCGGCGATGGCCAGCTTGAGGCCGCGCTCGGTGCCGCAGTCCTCCTCGCGGATGATGACGTCCTGCGAGACGTCCACCAGACGACGGGTCAGGTAACCCGAGTCGGCGGTACGCAGGGCGGTGTCCGCCAGACCCTTACGGGCACCGTGCGTGGAGATGAAGTACTCCAGCACGGACAGGCCCTCACGGAAGGACGCCTTGATCGGACGCGGGATGGTCTCGTTCTTGGCGTTCGACACCAGACCACGCATACCGGCGATCTGCCGCATCTGCATCATGTTTCCTCGGGCACCCGAGTCAACCATCATGAAGATGGGGTTCGTCTTGGGGAAGTTCTCGTTCATCGCCTCGGCGACCTCGTTGGTCGCCTTGGTCCAGATCGCGATGAGCTCCTGAGTGCGCTCTTCCTTGGTGATCAGACCGCGCTCGTACTGCTTCTGGACCTTCTCGTCCTGCGCCTCGTACCCGCGGACGATCTCCTTCTTCGCCTCGGGAACGACGACGTCGGAGATGGCCACGGTGACACCGGAACGGGTCGCCCAGTAGAAGCCGGCCGCCTTCAGGTTGTCGAGCGTCGCCGCCACGATGACCTTGGGGTAGCGCTCGGCGAGGTCGTTGACGATCTCGGAGAGCTGCTTCTTGCCCACCGAGTAGTCGACGAACGGGTAGTCCTCGGGCAGCAGCTCGTTGAAGAGCGCGCGGCCCAGGGTCGTCCGCAGCCGGAAGGTGTCACCCTGCTGCCACTCGGGCTCGCCCTCCTCCTGCGCCGGCGGGGTCCAGCCGCGCGGCGGGATGGTGCCCACCGGGAAGCGGATGTCGATCGCCGACTGCAGCGCGAGCTCACCGGCGTCGAACGCCATGATCGCCTCGGCCGTGGAGCCGAAGGACCGGCCCTCGCCCTTGGTGTCACGCAGCTCGCCGTCGGTGGTGAGGAAGAACAGACCGAGAACCATGTCCTGGGTCGGCATCGTCACCGGACGGCCGTCGGCGGGCTTGAGGATGTTGTTCGAGGACAGCATCAGGATGCGGGCCTCGGCCTGCGCCTCCGCGGACAGCGGCAGGTGCACGGCCATCTGGTCACCGTCGAAGTCCGCGTTGAACGCGGTGCAGACGAGCGGGTGGATCTGGATGGCCTTGCCCTCGACCAGCTGCGGCTCGAAGGCCTGGATGCCGAGGCGGTGCAGGGTGGGAGCACGGTTCAGCAGCACCGGGTGCTCGGCGATGACCTCTTCGAGGACGTCGTACACGACCGTGCGGCCGCGCTCCACCATGCGCTTGGCGCTCTTGATGTTCTGCGCGTGGTTCAGGTCGACCAGGCGCTTCATCACGAACGGCTTGAAGAGCTCCAGCGCCATCGCCTTGGGCAGACCGCACTGGTGCAGCTTCAGCTGCGGACCGACGACGATCACGGAACGCGCGGAGTAGTCCACACGCTTACCGAGCAGGTTCTGACGGAATCGACCCTGCTTACCCTTCAGCATGTCGCTGAGGGACTTCAGCGGGCGGTTGCCCGGACCGGTGACCGGGCGACCACGACGACCGTTGTCGAAGAGGGCGTCAACAGCCTCCTGAAGCATGCGCTTCTCGTTGTTGACGATGATCTCCGGAGCACCCAGGTCGAGCAGGCGCTTCAGACGGTTGTTGCGGTTGATCACACGGCGGTACAGGTCGTTCAGGTCGGAGGTCGCGAAGCGGCCACCGTCCAGCTGCACCATCGGGCGAAGGTCCGGCGGGATGACCGGCACGCAGTCCAGCACCATGCCCTTGGGGCTGTTGCTGGTCTGCAGGAACGCGGAGACGACCTTCAGGCGCTTGAGCGCACGGGTCTTCTTCTGGCCCTTGCCGGTGCGGATGATCTCGCGGAGCTTCTCGGCCTCTTCGTCCAGGTCGAAGGACTCCAGGCGCTTCTGCAGTGCCGCGGCACCCATCGAACCGTCGAAGTACGTGCCGAAGCGGTCACGCAGCTCGCGGTAGAGGAGCTCGTCGCCCTCCAGGTCCTGGACCTTGAGGTTCTTGAACCGGGTCCACACCTCGTCCAGGCGGTCGATCTCGCGCTGCGCACGGTCACGCAGCTGCTTCATCTCACGCTCGGCACCCTCGCGCACCTTGCGGCGCACGTCGGCCTTGGCGCCCTCGGCCTCCAGCTCGGCCAGGTCGGACTCAAGCTTCTTGGCGCGAGCCTCCAGGTCGGAGTCCCGGCGGTTCTCGATCTGCTGCCGCTCGACCGAGACATGCGCCTCCAGGGAGGGCAGGTCGCGGGTACGACGCTCCTCGTCGACGTACGTGATCATGTACGCCGCGAAGTAGATGACCTTCTCCAGGTCCTTCGGGGCGAGGTCGAGCAGGTAGCCCAGCCGCGACGGAACGCCCTTGAAGTACCAGATGTGCGTAACGGGCGCGGCCAGCTCGATGTGGCCCATCCGCTCACGGCGCACCTTGGCGCGCGTGACCTCGACGCCACAGCGCTCACAGATGATGCCCTTGAAGCGAACGCGCTTGTACTTGCCGCAGTAGCACTCCCAGTCCCGGGTCGGACCGAAGATCTTCTCGCAGAAGAGTCCGTCCTTTTCGGGCTTGAGGGTGCGGTAGTTGATGGTCTCGGGCTTCTTGACCTCGCCGTGGCTCCACTGACGGATGTCGTCAGCGGTGGCCAGACCGATCCGGAGCTCATCGAAGAAGTTGACGTCGAGCACTATGCGTCAATCCCTCTCAGGGTTGTAAGTCTTGGGGTCTGAAACGGGGGCCTGGGGGTCGGCGGGGCCCTGTGGGTGAGGGCCCCGCCGGACTCCCGTCAGACCTCTTCGACGCTGCTCGGCTCGCGCCGGGACAGGTCGATGCCGAGCTCCTCCGCTGCGCGGAAGACGTCCTCGTCGGTGTCACGCATCTCGATGGACATACCGTCGCTGGACAGCACCTCCACGTTCAGGCAGAGCGACTGCATCTCCTTGATGAGCACCTTGAAGGACTCGGGGATGCCGGGCTCGGGGATGTTCTCGCCCTTGACGATGGCCTCGTAGACCTTCACGCGGCCGGTGACGTCGTCGGACTTGATGGTCAGCAGCTCCTGGAGGGCGTACGCGGCGCCGTAAGCCTCCAGCGCCCACACCTCCATCTCACCGAAGCGCTGGCCACCGAACTGGGCCTTACCACCCAGCGGCTGCTGGGTGATCATGCTGTACGGGCCGGTCGAGCGGGCGTGCAGCTTGTCGTCGACCAGGTGGTGCAGCTTGAGGATGTACATGTACCCGATGGAGATCGGGTCCGGGAACGGCTCACCGGAGCGGCCGTCGAACAGCCTCGCCTTACCGGTCGGCTGCACCATGCGCTCGCCGTCGCGGTTCGGGATGGTGTGCTGCAGCAGACCCGCGAGCTCGTCCTCGCGCGCACCGTCGAAGACGGGGGTCGCGACGTTCGTGCCCGGGTCGACCTGGTCGGCGCCGATCGCCTGGAGGCGCTGCGCCCACTCGTCCGCGAGGCCGGAGACGTCCCAGCCGCGGCTGGCGAGCCAGCCGAGGTGGATCTCCAGGACCTGTCCCGGGTTCATTCGGGACGGCACGCCCAGCGGGTTGAGAATGATGTCGACCGGAGTTCCGTCTTCGAGGAACGGCATGTCCTCGATGGGAAGGATCTTCGAGATGACACCCTTGTTGCCGTGCCGGCCGGCGAGCTTGTCACCGTCGGTGATCTTGCGCTTCTGCGCGACGTAGACGCGCACCAGCTGGTTCACACCGGGGGGAAGCTCGTCGCCCTCCTCGCGGTCGAAGACGCGGACGCCGATGACCTTGCCGGTCTCGCCGTGCGGCACCTTCAGCGAGGTGTCACGGACCTCACGGGCCTTCTCACCGAAGATCGCGCGCAGCAGGCGCTCCTCCGGCGTCAGCTCGGTCTCACCCTTCGGTGTCACCTTGCCGACGAGGATGTCACCGGCGATGACCTCGGCACCGATGCGGATGATGCCGCGCTCGTCGAGGTCGGCGAGGACCTCCTCGGAGACGTTCGGGATGTCCCGGGTGATCTCCTCGGGGCCGAGCTTGGTGTCACGGGCGTCGACCTCGTGCTCCTCGATGTGGATCGAGGAGAGGACGTCGTCCTGCACGAGGCGCTGCGACAGGATGATCGCGTCCTCGTAGTTGTGACCCTCCCACGGCATGAACGCCACGAGCAGGTTCTTGCCCAGCGCCATCTCGCCGTTCTGGGTGGCCGGACCGTCGGCGAGGACCTGGCCCTCGATGACGCGGTCGCCCTCAAGGACGATGACCTTCTGGTTGACCGAGGTGCCCTGGTTGGAACGGGCGAACTTGGCCAGGCGGTACGTGATGTACGTGCCGTCGTCGTTGGCGGTGGTGATGTAGTCGGCGGAGACCTCCTGGACCACACCCGCCTTCTCGGCCTTGACCACGTCGCCGGCGTCGACGGCGGAGCGGTACTCCATGCCGGTGCCGACGAGCGGGGCCTCGGACTTAATCAGCGGCACGGCCTGACGCATCATGTTCGCGCCCATGAGGGCACGGTTGGCGTCGTCGTGCTCAAGGAACGGGATCATGGCGGTCGCGACCGACACCATCTGGCGCGGCGAGACGTCCATGTAGTCGACGTCCTCGCCACCGACGTAGTCGACCTCGCCGCCACGACGGCGGACCAGGACGCGGGCCTCGGCGAACCGCATGTCGTCGTTGAGCGTGGCGTTGGCCTGCGCGATGACGAAGCGGTCCTCCTCGTCGGCGGTCAGGTAGTCCACCTCGTCGGTGACCTGGCCGTCGACGACCTTGCGGTACGGCGTCTCGACGAAGCCGAACGCGTTGACCCGGCCGTACGAGGCGAGCGAACCGATCAGACCGATGTTCGGGCCTTCGGGCGTCTCGATCGGGCACATACGGCCGTAGTGAGACGGGTGCACGTCACGGACCTCGAAGCCGGCCCGCTCACGGGACAGACCACCCGGGCCGAGCGCGGACAGACGACGCTTGTGCGTCAGCCCGGACAGCGGGTTGTTCTGGTCCATGAACTGCGACAGCTGGCTGGTGCCGAAGAACTCCTTGATGGAGGCGACGACCGGCCGGATGTTGATCAGGGTCTGCGGCGTGATCGCCTCGACGTCCTGGGTCGTCATGCGCTCACGGACGACACGCTCCATACGCGCCAGACCCGTACGGACCTGGTTCTGGATGAGCTCGCCGACGCTGCGCAGACGACGGTTGCCGAAGTGGTCGATGTCGTCGGTCTCGACAACGATCGTCTGACCGCTGTCGGCGACCGTCTCGGCCTCGCCCGCGTGCAGCTTCACCAGGTACTTGATCGTCGAGATGACGTCCTCGACGGTCAGGATGCCGGCGTCGAGCGGGGCGTCCGCACCCAGCTTCTTGTTGACCTTGTAGCGGCCGACCTTGGCGAGGTCGTAGCGCTTCGGGTTGAAGTACAGGTTCTCAAGGAGCGTCTGCGCGGCCTCACGCGTGGGGGGCTCGCCCGGACGCAGCTTGCGGTAGATGTCGAGCAGCGCGTCGTCCTGGCCCTGGGTGTGGTCCTTCTCCAGGGTGGCGCGCATCGACTCGTACTCGCCGAACTCCTCAAGGATCTGCTCGGTGGTCCAGCCGAGCGCCTTGAGCAGGACGGTGACGGACTGCTTGCGCTTGCGGTCGATACGGACACCGACCATGTCGCGCTTGTCGATCTCCATCTCCAGCCAGGCACCCCGGGACGGGATGATCTTGGCCGAGAAGATGTCCTTGTCGGACGTCTTGTCGATGGAGGAGTCGAAGTAGACACCGGGCGAACGGACGAGCTGCGACACCACGACACGCTCGGTGCCGTTGATGACGAAGGTGCCCTTGTTCGTCATGAGCGGGAAGTCGCCCATGAAGACCGTCTGGGACTTGATCTCGCCGGTCTCGTTGTTGGTGAACTCAGCCGTCACGAAGAGCGGGGCGGCGTACGTGAAGTCGCGCTCCTTGCACTCGTCGATGCTGTTCTTCGGCGGCTCGAAACGGTGGTCGCGGAACGTCAGCGACATCGACCCGGAGAAGTCCTCGATCGGGGAGATCTCCTCGAAGATCTCCTCCAGACCGGACTTGGTGGGGACGTCCTGACCGGACTCCAGAGCCTCCTCGACCCGACTCTGCCAGGCGGTGTTCCCGAGCAGCCAGTCAAAGCTCTCGGTCTGCAGCGCGAGCAGGTTGGGAACCTCAAGAGGCTCCTTGATCTTTGCAAAGGAGATGCGCAGCGGGGCGGTGCTGGCGCCGTTGTTCATATTCGCGGTCGAGGCGTTGCGCGAGGCGGCCAAGAGGGGGTCCTTCCGAGGGCTCGGACTCACTACGCGCGTACCGGCCCCTCACCGGGGCACGTAGACAGGGGTTTCCCTCTCCAACCAAAGAATGGCCAGGTCAGGGATGGTCCGGTCATCGGTGCTCAAGCGAGGGCATGCCCCTGGTGACGGGCAGGGGACAGCTAACAGGCAGCGCAAAGGGTCAGTGTAGCCACTTGGCACACTGATGTCCAGTGCGGGTTTTTCGCGACCCTCGTTGTTCTCAACGCCCTCGGCATGCTTGCCCTCAATGCACGTTGATACTGCCCTCTTCGTCGCCGATCCATGCCTCGGATTCGGATCCTTGTGGCGACGCGTCCTGAGAATTGCGCGCTGCGTGCGGTTCGTCAAGGCCCCCATGCCCGAACCCAGGACGGCCCGGAGACACGACGAAGATCACCATACCCCCCGCCCGCGCGGGTGCAAGGCAACCGTGGCCGCGCCCCCAGGAACGCCGAAGAGCGACCACCCGAATGGATGATCGCTCTTCGGTGCGACTGCGTTACAGCCCTGGACGGCTGCTTTCAGCACGCGCGGCGGTCGTACCCGACCGCGTAGGCCTGCTCGGCCGGAAGGTCTTACTTGACCTCGACGGAGGCGCCGGCGCCCTTGAGGGACTCGGCGGCCTTCTCGGCGGCGTCCTTGGCGACCTTCTCAAGAACGGGCTTCGGGGCGCCGTCCACGAGGTCCTTGGCCTCCTTCAGGCCCAGGGAGGTCAGCTCACGCACGACCTTGATGACCTGGATCTTCTTGTCGCCGGCACCGGTGAGGATGACGTCGAACTCGTCCTTCTCCTCGACGGCCTCGGCGGCGGCGCCACCAGCGGCACCACCGGCGACGACGACCGGCGCGGCAGCGGCGGCGGTGACGTCGAACTTCTCCTCGAACGCCTTCACGAACTCGGAGAGCTGGATCAGGGTCATGTTCTCGAACTCGGCGAGCAGTTCGTCCTGGGTGAGAGCCACGATGGCTTTCCTTCCACTAAATTCGGCTGGTGCCGGATGTACATGTCTGGCGGGCGTACGTTCGGCCCGCTACGACCACCGCGTCAGGCGGCGGTCATTGTGCGAGCCGAGTTACTCGGCACCGCCCTGCTCGTCCTGCTTGGCGCGCAGCGCGTCCACGGTGCGGACGAGCTTCGACGGCAGCGCCTGGAAGACGGAGGCAGCCTGGGACTGCTTCGCCTTGAAGGCACCGGCCAGCTTGGAGAGCAGAACCTCGCGGGACTCAAGGTCCGCAAGCTTCTTGATCTCGTCGGCGCTGAGCGCCTTACCGTCAAGGACACCGCCCTTGATGACGAGATTCGGGTTGTCCTTGGCGAAGTCACGGAGACCCTTCGCCGACTCCACCGGGTCACCGGTGACGAAGGCGACAGCCGTCGGACCGTTGAACAGGTCGTCCAGCGTGTTGATCCCGGCCTCGTTGGCCGCAATCTTGGTCAGCGTGTTCTTCACCACGGCGTACTGGGCGTTCTCACCGAGCGAACGACGCAGCGTCTTGAGCTGCGCCACGGTGAGACCGCGGTACTCGGTAAGCACGGCAGCGTTGGAGTTGCGGAACTGCTCCGTCAACTCGGCCACTGCGGCAGCCTTGTCGGGCCTCGCCATGAGCCTCGGCCTCCTTCCGGGTGATTCTGACCGCGCGGACCCGAAGGAGGACTGGGGAAAACGAAACGCCCCGGCGCAGGCGCACGGGGCGGACTCGACCGGTTGAACGCGCTTGACGCACGCACTCCGGGAGTTCTTCCACTGTCACCTGCGCGGGTCGTCCGCATTTTCAGCGGATCCTTCGGCCACCGCACTCTCTTGCGAGCGCACGGCAACGACCAGCGGTCTTGGGCTTCTGTAGGAGAGTACGGGACTCGATCGCCGTCAGGCAAATCGGCCCGTACGGCCCTGCTCGCGCAGTTCCACGCCCAGCTTCTCAGAGTCCCTCGGAGTCCCTCAGCAGGTCCTTGAGGTCCGCGGTGTCCCCCGTCGGAGGTCTCTGGACCGCGGCCTTCACTCCGTAGTCGCTGTAGTACGCGGTCTGGGTGAGCGGTCCCGTGGCCGTCCGGCCCTTCTCGACCTTCTTGACCAGCAGGTTCCGGTGGTCGACCCATATGTCGACGGTCTGGGAAGTGACGCCCTCGCCGTGCACCGTGCCGGAGTAGTGCGAGGTGCGCCCGCCGCTGACCGTCTCCTCGCCGACCTTCCGTACGTCCTTGGAGGACAGCAGCAGCTTCACCGACGTGTGCGGCGCGGTGCCGCGCATCTGGTCCGCGAGGTCGGCTCCGGAGCTGCCGGCGAGCTGTTCCAGGTCGTCGTAGGCGTACTTGATCCAGTGCTTGCCATCGGCCTTCTCGGCGAACGCCTCGCCCATGCGCGCGTAATAGGCGTCGGGGAGGTAGCGGGCCTCCATCGACGTGGTGCCGAGGCGGCGCATCGTGTCGGCCGTCGTGCCGCCGGTGTAGGTGATCTTCAGGGCGCCGGTGAGGCCGTCGCGCCAGGCGAGGGTGCCGTCAGCCTTCATGGAGAGCGCCGAGCCCATGCTGGTCGTGGACTTGACCCGGGCGGACCGGGCCTGGTCGGTGGAGCGTTCGACGGTGCGCAGGGCGGCCGTGACGGCGCGGGAGGGCGTGGCGCGGGCCTTCTCGTCGGAGCGGCCGGAGGAGGTGCAGGCGGCCAGAGCCGCCAGCGCGGTCAGCAGCGCGATCCAGAACGCCGACCGGCGCGCCCTCGTGCTCGTCATTCGTCCCCCCCCTGTGCGAACCCCGTGAATGAAAGTTAACCCAGGGCACTGACAAACGGATGGAGACGACGGACGGAGACGACGGACGGGGGCAAAGGCCGGAGACAGGGGACGGGCCCCGCACCCGGGAAGGGTGCGAGGCCCGTCGTACAGCCTGGTGAGCCGGTGGCTCAGACCGCGGCCGGGTCCTCCTCGACGAGGAGGTTGCGGGTGCGGTTCGGGTCGAGCGGGATGCCGGGGCCCATCGTGGTGGTGATGGCGGCCTTCTTGATGTAACGACCCTTGGCGGCGGACGGCTTCAGACGGAGGATCTCCTCCAGCGCGGCGCCGTAGTTCTCCACCAGCTTGGTGTCGTCGAAGGACACCTTGCCGATGATGAAGTGCAGGTTCGAGTGCTTGTCGACGCGGAACTCGATCTTGCCGCCCTTGATCTCGGTGACGGCCTTGGCCACGTCGGGGGTGACGGTGCCGGTCTTCGGGTTCGGCATCAGACCACGCGGACCGAGCACGCGGCCGAGGCGGCCGACCTTGCCCATGAGGTCCGGGGTGGCGACGACGGCGTCGAAGTCCAGGCGGCCCTTCGAGACCTCGTCGATCAGTTCGTCGGAGCCGACGATGTCGGCGCCCGCGGCCTCCGCGGCCGCAGCACGGTCACCGGTCGCGAAGACCAGGACCCGGGCGGTCTTACCGGTGCCGTGCGGAAGGTTCACGGTGCCACGGACCATCTGGTCGGCCTTACGCGGGTCGACACCCAGACGGAAGGCGACCTCGACGGTGCCGTCGAACTTGGTCGTGGACGTCTCCTTGGCGAGACGGACGGCCTCAAGCGGGGCGTACTGCTTGTCCCGGTCGATCTTGGCGTCCGCAGCGCGGAGAGTCTTGCTGCGCTTGCTCACTACTGCTCCTGTGTGTGCTTAGGAGTCGTGGTCCGGGCCGAGCAGGGCCCTTCCACGTGTCTGCTTGTCGTACGGGGGTTGAGGTCAGCCCTCGACCGTGATGCCCATGGAACGGGCGGTGCCGGCGATGATCTTCGACGCGGCGTCCAGGTCGTTGGCGTTGAGGTCGGGCATCTTCGTGGTGGCGATCTCGCGGACCTGCGCCTCGGTGATCTTGGCGACCTTGGTCTTGTGCGGCTCGCCAGAGCCCTTCTCGACACCAGCGGCCTTGAGGATCATCTTCGCGGCCGGCGGGGTCTTGGTGATGAAGGTGAAGGAACGGTCCTCGTAGACCGTGATCTCCACCGGGATGACCCAACCGCGCTGCGACTCGGTCGCGGCGTTGTAGGCCTTGCAGAACTCCATGATGTTGACGCCGTGCTGACCCAGCGCGGGGCCGACCGGCGGAGCCGGGTTGGCCGCACCGGCCTGGATCTGGAGCTTGATAAGCCCCGTGACCTTCTTCTTCTTGGGAGGCATGCTCTCTCCGGGTCCTTAGTGAGAGGTGTTCCGCCTTCATCCGTCCCGCTGGTCACCTGGAACGGTGAACGTCCGGATCATCCGGATGGAGGCATACCGCACAACGATAACGGGTAACGCGTCAGGACCAAAACCGGCAGCTCAGGCAACCGGTCGTGCGCACCCCGCGCCCTCGCCCCGGCCCCTGGGTCCCGGCCGCCGCGCGACGGCCGGGACCGAGAGCCGGAGGGGCGGTCAGCAGCGCTTCGCGGTCGTGGCCTGTCCCGGCACCGGGTCACCCGGTGCGCGCAGCGTTCCGATGGCCGAGGTGCACTCACCGGCCGTGTCGGCGGGCAGGGACCAGAACTCCTGGCCGTTGGTGGCGTTCCACCAGTCCTGGCCCACGATCTCGTCACGGGCGTAGCTGTAGACGCCGGTGCTGACGTCGTAGTCCTTGACCTTGTCGCGGTAGCTCTGCCAGACCCAGACGTAGCCGTAGTTCGCCTTGCACCTGGGCGAGTAGAACTGCTTCACCGAGGCGACGTGCGCGCCGGCCCGGTTGATGTAGGCGGTGGCGCCGATCTGGTAGGCGTCGGAGCAGACACCGGCGGCCTGCGCCTTGGCGCTGAGCGGGTTGCCGGCCTCGGACGGGGCGGTCGAACGGGCGGTCAGGTTCTGCTTGCCCGGCGAAGGGGCCGGGCCGGTACCGGCGACCGCGGAGGTCGTGGACAGCAGCACACAGGCGGACGCCGCCGCCGCGACCAGGATGGATCGAGCACGCATGAGGAAGTTCCCCCACTTCTTGGTGTGTGACTCGGTGTGTGACTCGGAAGACGCCGAAGGCTGACGCGGGCAGCGAGCAGCCCAGGGCAAACCGCCACAAAGAGCTGGGGAACACCATGAAGAACGCTGTCCACGCGTTTCGGTCATCAAGTCAGACCTGTGGTGGCACCGGATGGTTGTGGTGCAACACACATTTATTGGGAACGCGGTCGTCGCGCGTGCTGACACATACGACGAAAAGGGCCTCCCACCAGCGGAAAACCGCCGACGGAAGGCCCTTCGTGAAGAGCTGCCGTACTGCTTAGTTCTTCTGGATCTGGTCGAAGGAGAGCTCGACCGGCGTCTCGCGGCCGAAGATCTCCACCAGGCCCTTGACCTTCTTCGAGTCGGCGTTGATCTCGTTGATCGTGGCCTGCAGCGTGGCGAACGGACCGTCGGTGACGGTGACCGAGTCGCCGACCTCGAAGTCCAGCACCTGGACCTCGACCTTGCGCTGCGGGGCGGGCTTGCCCTCGGCCTCGGCGGCCTCGCGGGCGGCCTTCTCCTCGGCCTCCGGGGCGAGCATCTTGACGATCTCGTCCAGGGTCAGCGGGTACGGGTCGTAGGCGTTGCCCACGAAGCCGGTGACGCCGGGGGTGTTGCGGACAACGCCCCAGGACTCGTTGGTCAGGTCCATACGGACGAGGACGTAACCCGGCAGCTTGTTCTGCTTGATCGTCTTGCGGTCGCCGTTCTTGATCTGGACGACCTCTTCCTGCGGCACCTCGGCCTGGAAGATGTAGTCCTCGACGTTCAGCGAGACGGCGCGCTGCTCCAGGTTGGTCTTCACGCGGTTCTCGTAACCGGCGTAGGTGTGGATGACGTACCACTCGCCGGGCAGCGTGCGAAGCTCCTCGCGCAGGGCGACGACGGGGTCGACGGGCTCGGCCTCCTCCTCGGGGGCCTCTTCCGTGTCCTCGGCGTCCTCCACGTGCAGCGCGGCCTCCTCGGCCGGCTCGCCCGCCTCGGCATCGGCAGCCTCGACCTCGTCCTGGTCGTCGTCCGCGCCCTCGACGATGTCGAGCTCGTCTTCCACGGACTCATCCGGCTCGACGGTGTCGTTCAGGTTCTGGTCAGACACGGTGGCTGCTTCTTCCTGGATACATAGGGGTGGAACATGCGAAAGGGGCGCCGGTAACCACGGCGCCCTTCGCTCTTGGCTCAGCCGAAGACGTACTTGGCAGCGTGGTCGAGCCCATAGTCAATCACGGTCACCAGGCCAATCATGATGACCACGAAGATGATCACCACGGTGGTGTACGTCGTCAGCTGATTGCGCGTAGGCCAGACGACCTTGCGGAGTTCCGCGACGATCTGGCGGTAGAAGAGCGCGAGTCGCTTCAGCGGGCCCTTCTTGGCACGCTTGCCGCCCTTGCGGGTCTTCTTGCTGGACTCCGGCGCCTCATCCTGGGCATCAGGCATGTCGATGGAGCCCACGGCGTCCGTCACTCGTCCTCACCTGATTCCGGGTCGTGGCCGTGCCGCGCCCGGTCTGAGCCGCACGGCGATGCAATGCTGTACGTACATGCGCACACATCCTGGCGAAGGTGTGTGTAGCAGGGCCGGAGGGACTTGAACCCCCAACCGCCGGTTTTGGAGACCGGTGCTCTACCAATTGAGCTACGACCCTTTGGTTCGTCCCCCAACGTACCGCATCCAACCGGGTGCTCGGTGTGCACCGTCCGGCTGCGGGCCGTTGAAGGCCAACGAGGTGAGAGTGTACGTGGTCCGGAGCGTCAGGTCGAACAGAAAGTGGCCGATGGGGGCTTGGGGAACGGAAGATCGCCTGGGGATCGCCGGGGCGACAACGCAAGATCGCCCTGGCCGTGGCATGGATCCGGATGGTTGTTCAACCGGTGTTCAGTCCGTGAAACCCGCGTGCCGCCCGCGTTTCCAGTCTGAAACGATGGGCCCATGAGCGCTGCAACCCCTCCCACCGAGCGCCGGGTCTCCGCCCGAGTCGGCGCGATCTCCGAGTCCGCCACCCTCGCCGTGGACGCGAAGGCCAAGGCCCTCAAGGCCGCCGGGCGTCCGGTGATCGGCTTCGGCGCCGGTGAGCCCGACTTCCCGACTCCGGACTACATCGTCGAGGCCGCGATCGAGGCCTGCAAGAACCCCAAGTACCACCGCTACACCCCGGCCGGCGGTCTGCCCGAGCTGAAGGCCGCGATCGCCGCGAAGACGCTGCGCGACTCCGGCTACGAGCCCGACGTCTCGCAGATCCTCGTCACCAACGGCGGCAAGCAGGCCATCTACGAGGCCTTCGCCGCGATCCTCGACCCGGGCGACGAGGTCATCGTCCCGGCCCCCTACTGGACCACGTACCCGGAGTCGATCCGCCTCGCCGGCGGTGTCCCGGTCGAGGTCGTCGCCGACGAGACCACCGGCTACCGCGTCTCCGTGGAGCAGCTGGAGGCCGCCCGTACGGAGAAGACGAAGGTCGTCCTCTTCGTGTCGCCGTCCAACCCGACCGGCGCCGTCTACAGCGAGGCCGAGACCGAGGCGATCGGCCGCTGGGCCGTCGAGCACGGCCTGTGGGTGATGACGGACGAGATCTACGAGCACCTTGTCTACGGCGACGCGGTGTCCGTGTCGCTGCCCGCGCTCGTTCCCGAACTGCGCGACAAGTGCGTCGTGGTCAACGGTGTCGCCAAGACGTACGCCATGACGGGCTGGCGGGTCGGCTGGATCATCGGCCCGAAGGACGTGGTGAAGGCCGCGACCAACCTGCAGTCGCACGCCACGTCGAACGTCTCGAACGTGGCCCAGGTGGCCGCCCTCGCCGCCGTCTCCGGTGACCTGGACGCGGTCGCGAAGATGCGCGAGGCCTTCGACCGCCGCCGCAAGACGATCGTGCGGATGCTCAACGAGATCGACGGTGTGCTCTGCCCGGAGCCCGAGGGCGCCTTCTACGCGTACCCGTCGGTCAAGGCGCTGATCGGCAAGGAGATCCGCGGCAAGCGCCCGCAGGACACGGTCGAGCTGGCCGCGCTGATCCTGGAGGAGGCCGAGGTCGCGGTCGTCCCGGGTGAGGCGTTCGGCACGCCGGGCTATCTGCGGCTGTCGTACGCGCTCGGTGACGAGGACCTCGTCGAGGGCGTGAGCCGGATCCAGAAGCTGCTGGCCGAGGCCAGGGACTGACCACCTCCTCACATGAGGAGGTGGTGGCGGGCCGTTCCCCTCGGGGAGCGGCCCGTTCGTCGTTTGCGCGTGCGAGCAAGACCACGTTCGGGGAAAGCGCTACCGGGACGGGTGGGGCGTGCGGCAGGATCCTGGAATGGAGCGTGTACGTGATGTCTCTGAGCTGCCGAAGGCCCATCTGCACCTGCACTTCACCGGCTCGATGCGGCCGACGACCCTGCTGGAACTGGCCGACAAGTACGGTGTGCGCCTGCCCGAGGCGCTGACCGACGCGCTGACCAGCGGGGAGCCGCCGAAGCTGCGGGCGACGGACGAGCGGGGCTGGTTCCGCTTCCAACGCCTGTACGACGCGGCGCGCTCGTGCCTGCGACAGCCGGAGGACATCCAGCGGCTGGTCAGAGAGGCCGCGGAGGAGGACGTCAGGGACGGCTCCGGCTGGCTGGAGATCCAGGTCGACCCGACGTCGTACGCGCCTCGGCTGGGCGGGCTGATCCCGGCGCTGGAGATCATCCTGGACGCGGTGGAGACGGCGTCGCGGGAGACGGGGCTCGGAATGCGCGTCCTGGTCGCCGCGAACCGGATGAAGCATCCCCTGGAGGCCCGCACACTGGCGCGGCTCGCGGTGCGGTACGCCGACCAGGGCGTGGTCGGCTTCGGGTTGTCGAACGACGAACGCCGGGGCATGGCGCGGGACTTCGACCGGGCCTTCCACATCGCGCGCGAGGGCGGCCTGCTGTCGGCTCCGCACGGCGGTGAGCTGACCGGCCCGTCCTCGGTCCGTGACTGCCTGGACGACCTGGACGCGCACCGGATCGGCCACGGGGTGCGGGCGGCCGAGGACCCGCGGCTGCTCAAGCGCCTCGCCGACAGGGGCGTGACCTGCGAGGTGTGTCCCGCGTCGAATGTCGCCCTCGGCGTCTACGAGAAGCCGGAGGACGTCCCGCTGCGGACCCTGTACCAGGCCGGGGTCCCGATGGCCCTCGGCGCCGACGACCCGCTGCTCTTCGGCTCCCGTCTCGCCGCGCAGTACGACATCGCGCGCCACTGCCACGCCTTCACGGACGAGGAACTGGCGGAGCTGGCCCGGCAGTCGGTGCGGGGGTCGGCCGCGCCGGAGGAGGTGAAGGGCAAGCTGCTGGCGGGGGTGGACGACTGGCTCGCCTAGGCCCCGCGGGGCGGCAGCACGGCGAGGTCGGTCGGCCGGGTCAGTCGGCGATGCCGGCGAGCAGCGTGCGGGCCAGCCGGGCGGCGAACTCGTCGGCAGGAGGCCGTACGGCCTCCTTGGTCGCGTCGTAGGCGAAGGCCCGCTGCGCGCAGGCGCCCATCAGCAGTGACGCCGCCGCGTACGTGTCCGCGTCCGTGCTGACCCGCCCCAGCTCCTGCTCGGCCCGCAGATACGTGTCGAGCTCCTGGATCGGCACATGCGGACCCGCCCCCATCTGCCGTACGGCGTCGTCGTGCCGCCGCTTGAGCTCGGTCTGCGCGTACAGCGACGCGGCGATCGGGAAGCTCTGTTCGTAGAACAGCGCGGCCTGGCGGGCGATCTCGGTGAGGTTCTCCTCCAGGGAGTACCGGCCCGGCTCGGCGGCGAGGCTGCCGAGCAGTGGGCGGAGCGGGGGCAGCCGCTCGGTGAGCACGCGGATGAACAGCTCCTCCTTGCTGTCGAAGTGCTTGTACAGCGCCGCCTCGGAGCATCCGGCCGCCCGCGCGATCTCCTTGGTCGTGGCCCGCGCCAGCCCGACCGTGAGCATCAGGTCGTGCGCGGCGTCGAGAAGCCGGACCCGGGTCGGCTTGTTCTCCATGAGATCTCCAATCGCCCTTGACGGGTGGGTGAGTACTTACTCACTCTAGAGGGAGCAGGGGGTGAGTGAATACTCACCCACCCATCTCATGCACACGGGAGCCCTCATGAAACTCACCGTCTTCGGCGCCACCGGAGGCATCGGCAAGGAGATCGTCCGCCAGGCCCTGGACGCCGGTCACGAGGTCACGGCCGTCGTACGGGACCCCGCGCGCCTGCCCCTCGCCGGTGACCGTCTGGAGGTGTTCCGCGCGGACCTCACGGACCCCGGCGCGCTACGGCCCGCCGTCGCCGGACGGGACGCCGTGCTGTCGGGGCTCGGCGCCCGCGGCCGCGGGGACGCGGGGGTCGCGGTACGGCTGACCCGTACGGTACTGGCGGCCGTGGAGGCCGAGGAGGTGCGGCGGCTGCTCGTGGTGAGTGCCGCGCCGGTCGGACCTGAGCCGGAGGGGGATGGGTTCCTGGACCGTGCCGTGCGCGGGGTCGTGTCGGCGGTTCTGAAGGACATCTACGCCGACCTGCGGGAGATGGAGGCCGAGGTTGCTCGCAGCGCCAGGTACTGGACGGTCGTCCGGCCTCCGCGTCTGCAGGACAAGCCGGTCACCGGCAGGTACCGCACGGTCGTGGGCGGTTTTCCCCGCAAGGGGCGATTCATCGGGCGGGCCGATGTGGCGCACGCGATGCTGCAGATGCTCGGGGACCCGACGACGGTGAAGCAGGGGGTGGGCGTCGCCTACTGAAGGCCGCCTTCCGCCGCCCGACCCAGAGCCCGGCCTAGAGGCTGACGCCGACCGTCACCGGCTCGTTGACCAACGTGATGCCGAAGGCCTCGCGGACGCCCGCGACGACCTCGCGGGCGAGCGTCAGGAGGTCCTCGGTGGTCGCTTCGCCGCGGTTGGTGAGGGCGAGGGTGTGCTTGGTGGAGATGCGGGCGGGGCCGGTGCCGTATCCCTTGGTGAAGCCCGCCTTGTCGATGAGCCAGGCCGCGGAGGTCTTGGTGTGCCCCTCCCCCGCCGGGTAGGCGGGCGGCTCCACGCCGTCGCCGAGGTGCTCGCGCACACGCGCGTGGAACGCGGCGAACTGCTCGTCGGTGAGGATCGGGTTGGTGAAGAAGGACCCGGCCGACCAGGTGTCGTGGTCCTCGGGGTCCAGGACCATGCCCTTGCCGCTGCGCAGCTTCAGCACCGTCTCGCGCGCGGCCGCCAGGGGGACGCGGTCGCCGACCTCGACGCCGAGGGCGCGGGCCGTCTCGGCGTACTTGACGGGGGCGGAGAGGCCGTCGGCGTCCTCCAGCCGGAAGCGGACACGCAGGACGACGTAGCGCTCGGGGTCGGCCTTGAAGCGGCTGTGGCGGTAGGAGAAGGCGCACTCGGAGTTCGGGACGACGACGGTCTCGCCGGACCGGCGGTCGTACGCGATCACCTCGGTGATCGTCGAGGAGACCTCCTGGCCGTACGCGCCGACGTTCTGGATCGGCGTGGCGCCCGCGGAGCCGGGGATTCCGGCGAGGCACTCGACGCCGGCGAGCCCGGCCTCGACAGTGCGGGCGACGGCCTCGGTCCACACCTCGCCGGCGGCCAGTTCGAGGGTGGTGCCGTCCAGCTCGAAGCCCTTGGTGGCGATGACGAGTGCGGTGCCCTCGAAGCCCTTGTCTCCGATGACCAGGTTCGATCCGCCGCCGATGAGCAGCAGGGGCGTCCCGGCGGCGTCCGCCTCGCGTACGACGTCGATCACCTCGGCGTCGGTGGTGGCGGTGACCAGGCGGGTGGCGGGGCCGCCCAGCCGGAAGGTGGTGAGGGGGGCGAGGGGGGCGTCGTGGAGTTCCAGCACGCGCTCAAGAGTACGAGACGGCACTGACAGCCCCGGCACCCGTGGAGAGCACCGGGGCTGAGCGCCGGGGCCGAAGCACGCACCACGCGCGCGTGCCGTTCAGGTCAGGCGACGGAACGCCTCCGTCCAGTCGAGGGGAAGCTCGTCGCTCGACACCTGCCAGGTGGCGAACTTCGCGTCCCGCATCTGGGCCGACAGGCCCCGCGAGGTCGGGGCGTGGGTGCCCGAGCGGGCGAATTCCTTGAGCGCGGCGGGCGACTCCCAGGCGGAGAGCGTCCAGAAGGTCCGCTTGAACGGCTCGGCCTTCAGGGAGGCGCCGTACGCCCCGGGCGCCCGGCTCACCTGCCGCCACACACCCGGCGTACGGGCGAGGAAGCGGAACGCTCCCCAGAGGGTGCGGGTTTCGAAGCGGGAGGCGAAGACGTGCACCTCGGTGTTGCTCGGGGCGGGATTCGGGACGGTCCAGGGAAGGGTGGGCATGACTGCTCCTCAAGGTCCGGGGCGGGGGCGATGCGGTCGGTGGGGTGAGGGGGGTCGGTCGGGTCGTCCGGGTCGAAGGGCTCAGCGCGAGGCCGTCTCCAGCACGCGATCCGACGCCTGCTCGCCCGCGCTCACCGCCTCGCCACCCCGCCGCCGGGCCGGGATGGTCAGGGCCGCGAGACCGGCGAGGGCCACCACCGTGGCGCCGGTGATCAGGGCCGGCCGCAAGCCGTCGACGAAGGTCTGGCCGGTCTCGTAGCCGCCCTGCGCCGAGAAGATCGACGCCATGACGGCGATACCGAGCGCACCGCCGACCTCACGCAGGGCGTTGTTGGCGCCGGAGGCGATGCCCTGCTCGGAGGCGCGGACGCTGGACATGACCAGGTTGGAGGCCGGGGCGAAGAACAGGGCCATGCCGATACCGCTGATGATCAGGCCGGGCAGCTGGGCGGTGTAGGAGGCATCCACGGTGGTCACGGAGGCCAGATAGCCGAGCCCGGCCGCCTGGAAGAACAGGCCGGTGGCGACGACGGGACGGCCCCCGATGCGGTCGGACAGGATGCCGGCGATCGGCGCGACGAGCATCGGCATGCCGGTCCACGGCAGCATCCGCAGCCCCGCCTCGGTCGGCGTGTAGCCGAGCACGCCCTGCATGTACTGGCTGAGCAGGAAGATCGAACCGAACATGCCGAAGAACATCAGCATGCTCGCGGCGTTGATCCCGGAGAACGCCCGGGAACGGAACAGCCGCATCGGCAGCATCGGGTTCTTGGCGCGGGTGCTGTAGAGGACGAACCCGACGAGCAGCGCGCCTCCGGTGAACAGGCCGGTCAGGACCAGACGCCCGGTCCAGCCGTCGGCGGGGCCGCGCACCAGGCCGTACACGATCCCGAACAGGCCACCGCTGGCGAGCAGGGTGCCGGGGATGTCCAGCGGGGCGCCGGTGCCGTGCGACTCGGCGAGGCGCAGGCGGGCCAGCGGCAGCAGGGCGAGGCCCAGCGGAACGTTCAGCCAGAAGATCCACTGCCAGGAGATGTGCTCGGTGAGGCTGCCGCCGATGAGCGGCCCGGACGCGATCGCGAGCCCGTTGACGGCACCCCAGATACCGAAGGCCGTCCCCCGCTTGGCCGCGGGCACGGCCGCCGTCAGCAGGGTCAGCGTCAGCGGCATCATGATCGCCGCGCCGGCGCCCTGGACCGCGCGGGCGGCGATGAGGGAGTCGATGCCGGGCGCGACGGCCGCGGCGGCGGACGCGCCGGTGAAGATCGTGATGCCGACGAGGAAGAGCCGGCGACGGCCGAAGCGGTCACCGAGCGCCGCGCCGAACATCAGCAGGACGGCGAAGGTGAGTGTGTACGCACTCACCGTCCATTCCAGGTCGTGCAGCTCTCCACCCAGGTCTTCGCGGATGGAGGGCAGCGCGGTGGTGACCACGAGGTTGTCGAGCGACGCCATGAATCCGGCGACGCTGGTGATGACGAGGGCCCAGGCGGCCCCGCCCCGGCGGGTTGTCCGCGCGTTCGGTTCGGTGTGTTGTGACATCGCTCCCCCTGGGGTGATGCGTTGCGCTTGCTGCGGATGACTGTTTACCGTCTGGATAGTTATCGATCACTAACTTTTACGGTCCGAGAAAAAGGCGGGCGAGCCTTCGCCGCTCCCCGCCCCTACGACCGCCCCTCGTTCCCGTCCACCGGGTCCATCCCTCTCCAGACCCGATGCTCAGGAGGGAAGCCCATGGCCACCAGGCAGTTGATGAGCATGCCGTACGCCATGAAGGACGTCGTCTCATTGACGTCCGCCCCCAGCGGCAGATGAACCGCGTCCCACAGCCGCATCCAGCCGGCCCGCACGGTCTCGCCGAACTCGCGGTCGCCCTCCTGCTCGGCGGCCGCCACGGCGAGGTACATCTGCATCTGCATCATCAGCCGCTCGGGCTGCTCCGAGACGACCTTCCGGTACGCGGCACCCATGGCATGCAGGGCCTCTTCACCCTCCAGCCCCTCGGCCGCCTCGGTGAACATCCGGGTGGTGTCCTCCACGCAGCGCTCGGCCGCCGCGAGGAAGATCGCCTTCTTGCCCGGGAAGAGCCGGAAGAGATACGGCTGCGAGACGCCGACCCGCTTGGCGATCGCCTCGGTCGACGTGCCGTAGTAGCCACCGCGGGCGAACTCGGCGGTCGCCGCACGGATGACGCTCTCGCGCCTTTCTTCTGCGCTCATCCTGGCCATGAGAGTTAAGTTAGTACTCAATCACTAACTAGGTCAAGGGGCCGCCGGGAAGCGGTACGGGAATGCGGGGAGACGGACATACGTAAGGGGGCAAACATGCGTAAGGGGAGGCGGACATACGTAAGGGGCGCCCCGCCATGGAGAACGCCCCTTACCTCACGGCACGCGCGTGCCGTTCACGCCAGCCGTACGACCGCCCGCGACATCCCGAGCACCTTCTGCCCGGCACTCTTCACGGTCAGGTCCACACGCACCTGGTTGTCGTCGAGCTTGACCGCGACCTTGCCGCTGACCTCGACCGTGGCGCCCTGGTCGTCGTTCGGTACGACGACGGGCTTGGTGAAGCGGACGCCGTACTCGACGACCGCGCCCGGGTCGCCGGTCCAGTCGGTGACCACACGGATCGCCTCGGCCATGGTGAACATGCCGTGCGCGATGACGTCCGGCAGCCCGACCTCCTTGGCGAACTTCTCGTTCCAGTGGATCGGGTTGAAGTCACCGGAGGCGCCCGCGTACTGGACGAGCGCGGCGCGGGTCACGGGAAAGGTCTGGGTGGGCAGCTCGGTGCCGACCTCGACGTCACCGTACGCAATCTTCGCCGTCATCGGTCTCAGGCCTCCCCTTCTGCGGAGTCCGCCCCACGGGCCACGAGCTTCGTCCAGGCGGTCACGACATGCTCCCCCGCCTCGTCGTGGACCTCGCCGCGGATGTCCAGGATCTCGTTGCCCGCCATGGACTTGATCGCCTCGATGGTCGAGACGACGGTCAGCCGGTCACCGGCACGCACCGGGCGGGTGTAGGCGAACTTCTGGTCGCCGTGCACCACCCGGCTGTAGTCCAGGCCCAACTGGGGATCCCGGACGGCCTGCGCCGCGGCCTTGTACGTGATCGCGAAGACGAAGGTCGGCGGGGCGATCACATCCGAGTGGCCGAGCGCCTTGGCGGCCTCCGGGTCCAGGTACGCCGGGTTGGTGTCCCCCACGGCCTCCGCGAACTCACGGATCTTCTCCCGGCCCACCTCATAGGGGTCGGTGGGCGGGTAGCTCCGCCCCACGAAGGACTGGTCGAGCGCCATGGCTCGGTACCTCCTGCTGTCTGCTGGGGATGACCTGCTGGTTCACCCGGTCGATTCATCCGGCTGCTGCACCTGGGGCCCGGAACCGACCGGTAACCGGGGCGGAAACGACGCGAGGCCGCCCCCCAGACTGCGGGGGCGGCCTCGCGTACGAGCCTGATTTATCGCGTCTCGCGGTGCGCGGTGTGCGCGTTGCAACGCGGGCAGTGCTTCTTCATCTCAAGACGGTCCGGGTTGTTACGCCGGTTCTTCTTGGTGATGTAGTTCCGCTCCTTGCACTCCACGCAGGCCAGCGTGATCTTCGGGCGGACGTCGGTGGCAGCCACGTGAGTGCTCCTTGACGAACGGATAGGAATGATTTAACGCATAGAAGAGTAGCCGATCGAAGGACCGACCCCACAATCGGCTACTGTCAGTAGCGGTGACCGGACTTGAACCGGTGACACAGCGATTATGAGCCGCTTGCTCTACCGACTGAGCTACACCGCTGTGATGCGATCGGCCCCCGCCTTGCGACGGGAACCTCCCACACCAGAGCCCCAATACGGAATCGAACCGTAGACCTTCTCCTTACCATGGAGACGCTCTACCGACTGAGCTATTGGGGCGAGCGATGAAGACATTACACGCTCGGCTGCCGTTCACCCAAATCCGTTTCGCAGCGCCTCCCTGCGGCCGATCGGCTGAGTGAACCGGCACCTCGCAGGCCACTGCAGCACGGCGCACGGGGCTCCCCTCCGGCGGACCACACCGGTACGACTATTGCGCTCCTGCACGCCAGGGCGGGACAGCCACCCTAGGCTCGTCTCACTCTGCGTGATCTTGCGTGCCCGGCGCAGTTGCCCGGCACCCTCCCCACAGCCCCGACGCGCAGCCCCGAACCTCTGGAACGCGATGCCCGACAGTCAGCCCCAGCCGCCCCACTCGTCGTCCTCGTCGGGCTCGTCCGGACCGGCCGACCCGACCGCACTGCTGCTGTGCGGGGCGCGGCTCAACGACGGCCGGACCGTGGACGTCCGGCTGGTCGGCGGGCGCATCGAGGCGGTCGGTACGGCCGGGAGCCTGGCGGGCGACGGCACACGCGTGTGCGGCGCGCGCGTGGATCTCAGCGGCTATCTGCTCCTGCCGGCCCCTGCCGAACCGCACGCCCACGGCGACACCGCGCTCTCCGCCGACGAGGGCGGACCGGTCTCGTACGAACCCCACGACGTGCAGCGCCGAGCCACCGAGGCCGCTCTGCTGCAGCTGGGGCACGGGGCGACCGCGCTGCGGGCACACGTGCGCGTGGGCGACGTCCAGGGTCTGGGCCCGCTGGCCGCCGTACTGCAGGCACGGCGTTCGCTGCGCGGGCTCACCGAACTGACGACGGTGGCGATGCCCCGGCTGCTGACCGGAGTGGCCGGCGCCGACGGGCTCGCGATGCTGCGGGACGCGGTCAAGATGGGCGCCTCGGTGGTCGGCGGCTGTCCCGACCTGGATCCGGATCCCACGGGTTACGTGGAGGCGGTCCTGGAGGTCGCCTCGGAGCACGGCTGCCCCGTCGACCTGCACACCGACGCCACCGACCCCGCGCGTCTGGCCCGCCTCGCGGCGATGGCCGGCGGGCTGCGCCCCGGCGTCGCGCTCGGCCCGTGCGGCGGCCTGGGGCGCCTGCCGGCCCAGGCCGCCTCCCGTACCGCGGACCAGCTCGCGGCGGCCGGGGTGACGGTGGTGTGCCTGCCCCAGGGCGGCTGCGGGGGCGCGGAACGGCGGGCCACGGCGCCCGTACGACTGCTGCGCGCGGCCGGCGTACGCGTCGCGGCCGGAAGCGGCGCCCTGCGGGACGTATCGAACCCGGTGGGACGCGGGGACCCGCTGGAGGCCGCCTACTTGCTCGCGTCACGCCACGGACTGCGCCCCGAGGACGCCTACGACGCCGTGAGCACGTCGGCGCGTGCGGTGCTGGGCCTGCCCGAGGTGCGGGTGGAGGCGGGCTTCCCGGCCGAGTTGCTGGCGGTACGCGGGGACCGGCTGGCGGGTGCGCTGTCGCTCGCGTACAGCCGCATCGTGGTGCACCGGGGGCGCGTAGTGGCACGGACGAGCGCGGTGCGGGAGTACTGCAACTCGGCTGTGGCGGCGGAGTTGGGGCTGCCGCGGCAGGGACGGGGAGAGTTGTCCTGAAGGGTGAGGCTGCGGGGTGGGCGGGCGCGGTGGGGGTGGGGGTGGGCGGGCGCGCGCGATCGGCTTGTGCGCCGGGGGTCAGCGCCCAGTTGCGTGCGCTCGGCGCGAGTTCGGAACGGTGGCGCTCGTAGCTGCCCCGCTCGGCGCTCGCACATGTGGTGCGCGCCCCAGAGGCATGGGGCGTGGCTGAAGTCGTGCGGCGGATGCGGCCGTCCGGGCGTACGGTCGGAAACATGCGCATTGTCATCGCTGGTGGTCATGGTCAGATCGCGCTGCGGCTGGAGAGGCTGCTCGCCGCGCGCGGAGACGAGGTCGCGGGGATCATCCGCAAGGCCGAACAGGCCGACGACCTACGGGACGCCGGAGCCGAACCCGTCGTGCTGGACCTGGAGTCGGCCTCGGTCGAGGAGGTCGCGGCACGGTTGCAGGGTGCGGACGCGGCAGTCTTCGCGGCCGGCGCGGGCCCCGGCAGCGGGACCGGCCGCAAGGACACGGTGGACAAGGGGGCTGCGGTCCTGTTCGCGGACGCGGCGGTCCGGGCGGGCGTACGGCGTTTCCTGATCGTGTCGTCGATGGGCGCGAACCCGCAGCACGAGGGCAGCGAGATCTTCGACGTCTATCTGCGCGCCAAGGGCGCGGCCGACGAGTACGTGCGCGGCCTGGACGCCCTGGACTGGACGATCCTGCGCCCCGGCATGCTGACGAACGACGCCGGAACCGGCCAGGTACGCCTGGAGGCCCGCACCGGCCGCGGTCCCATCCCGCGCGACGACGTGGCCGCCGTACTCGCGGAGTTGCTCGACACCCCGGCGACGACCGGCCTGACGCTCGAACTGATCAGCGGGTCGGCTCCGGTTTCGGTGGCGGTGAAGTCGGTGGCGGGGAACTGAAGTTCCTGGGCGCCGAGGGGGTTCCCGCCGTCCAGGAGGCGCTGTTGCGGCGCATGTACGAGGTCTTCTCCACGGACGAGCGGGAGACCTTCATGCAACGGTGCCTCGCGCCCGACGTGGACTGGCCGAACGTCCTGGACGGAGCCCGGCTGCACGGACACGACGCGGTACACGCCTACTGGGCCCGGCAGTTCACCGCCGGACATCCCTTCGTACGGCTGGAGGGCCTGCGCCGGGACGAGGACGGCGAGGCGGTCGTGGCGACCGTACGGCCGGGGATGCGTGACGCGTCGGGTGACCGGTGGGCGGAGCAGACGGTCGAGCATGTGTACCGGTTCGACGGGGACGGGCTGGTGCCTCGGATGGACGTGCGGGCGGGCAACTAGGGGCGGGCCTAGGGACCGGCCTTCGAGAGGGGCTCAAGGTGGGCTCGCGCCGGTGAGGCTCGACGAGCGGCTCGGTGGGTGGGTCGGTCGGCTTTCGGGGCCTCAGAACAGGGGGAGCTGTCCGGGGAACTCGGGCACGACGTACCCGTCCAGGGCGGGCTGCGCGGCGCCGAGTTGCGCCTGGCGCCGGGATCCCGGACACGACACGAGTTCCCCGTGCTCCCGCGCGCCAGGCGGATCGTGCCGCGCGAACCGACCGGCGACGACGGCGATCTCACGACGACACTCGGGGCAGTTTCTGCGACGCGTGGTCATGGGGCCAGTGTGCCCCGGGCTGGGAGATGGAACGCGAAAAACCAAGGGGCCCCCTGAGCCGGAGGACGTCCCCTTCTTCGCGCAGGAGGGAACTCCCTTGCGCCAGAAGCCGTCTCCTTGCGAATCCCCTTGTGTCGAGCATTTGACACAAGATTCCGAGCCGGGCCATCTTGTACCCACTATTTGATACAAGATGATCTGGGGGGATCTCCATATGCTCGACACCGTCCCGCTCCAGTCCCGGCTCCTCGACCACGCCGACCACTACGCCCGCTGGTCCGGCCTGGCCATCGGCATCGTGGTCGCACAGCAGTTGGTCACGATGGAGAGCGGCGACATCACGCTGCCCCTCGTGTTCGCCATCACCGCTTTCGGCCTGTGCGCGGTGGGCGGTGTTCTGCTCGGCGACGCCCTGACCCTGCGTCCCCAGGAAGCGGTACGCACCGCGAGTCTCGCCCCGCGGCTGGTCCGGGACCAGGTGCCGCCCCGTATGGCGCCCCTGCTTCTTCTGGAGGCCGCGTCCCTCGTCACCCTGTTGGTGATCGGCGCGGTCACGGCCTCCTCCGACCCCGACCGGTCAGGCAGAGCGGGACGCGTCATCACCGTCACCTGCGAAGGGATGCGCACCTCCCTCGGCCCCTGGCCCGGCCTGTACTACAGCGGCCCGATGTTCGCCGCCCTCGCGGTGGGAACCCCCGTCTGCGTCTGGGCCCTGCGCCGTATCGCCCACAGCCCGGGCGGCGACCAGCAGCGCCGCGACCGCGCGTGGGCGACCACCGGAGCCTGGGGGCTGCTGGTGTCGAGCCAGGTGCTGCTCGTTGTACTGATGATCTTCGTCGCGCTCACGGAGAATGCTTGCGCCGGCCCGCTGGGCGCGGCCACCATCGTGGTGCTCTGCCCCCTGGGCCTGCTGAGCCTGTTCACGTTCGGATGGTCCCTGGTCACCGTCGTGGCACCCCGGGCAGTGGAGGACGAGGCGGCCCACGATGGGACTTTCGACGATGAGTGACCCCGCCCTTCGCGTCGACACCGCCAGCCAGGTACCGCCGTACGAGCAGATCCGCGCCCAGCTGGCCGCCCTGATCCGCACCGGTCGGCTGACCGAGGGCGAGCGCCTGCCGACCGTGCGCCAGCTCGCCGCCGACCTCGGCCTGGCGCCGGGCACCGTGGCCCGCGCCTACCGCGAGCTGGAGGCCGCCGAGCTGATCCGCACCCGCCGTGGCGCGGGCACCCGGGTCGCGGCGCTCCCGTCCGAGCCATACGCCCACGATGCCGACCAACTCACCACTCTGGCCCGGGACTTCACCTCCTCCGCCCGAGCCCTCGGCGCCGACACCGAGGACATCCTGACCGCCGTCCGCGACGCCTTGGACCCGGGGCCCGTCTCCTCTTCGACCACTGCTGACCGCGGAACGGGTGTTCCCAGGACGGCCGGCGTCCGCGCAAGTCACAGGGGTGAGGGACAAGCCTGAGCAGCAGGCACAAAAACAGCGGACGTAACAGGCAAAGGTGACTGCCTCAGAACTGCGCGCGCAGAACGGCTAGGTGACTTGGTACGGGCACACACACGCGCGCGTGCGCGCCTGGGCCGCAGATGGGACCGACTCCCTGCCAGGTCCCGCCGCAACGACGCCGATGCCCTGGCGCCCAAGGAGGAGCGGTCGCCGTTCGAACGTGCGCGTTCGAATAAAAAGAAACCCCCTCCGCACTGCGTTTCCGCAGATTGGAAGGGGCTTCTCTCAGCGTGGCGGCGCCAGGATTCGAACCTGGGAAGGCTGAGCCGGCAGATTTACAGTCTGCTCCCTTTGGCCGCTCGGGCACACCGCCGGGTTTGCTGCCTTGTTCGAACCGCTTTTCGGCGGTGCTCCCTGGCAACGACGTAAACAATACCCGATGCCTGGGGGTGCTTCGCCACCCGATTGATCGCCTCTCTGAGGACCAGGGGTGGCTAGGCTTGTCCGGATGCGGTCCGGGGCCTGCCCCGGGCTCGGCGGCCACCCCACGCCCGCCGACACGCACCCCACACGCACCCCGATACAAGGAGCCACAGGACATGGCCGACTCCAGTTTCGACATCGTCTCGAAGGTCGAGCGGCAGGAGGTCGACAACGCCCTCAACCAGGCCGCCAAGGAGGTTTCGCAGCGCTACGACTTCAAGGGCGTGGGCGCCTCGATCGCGTGGTCCGGTGACAAGATCCTGATGGAGGCGAACTCCGAGGACCGGGTGAAGGCTGTCCTCGACGTCTTCCAGTCCAAGCTGATCAAGCGCGGGATCTCGCTGAAGGCCCTGGACGCGGGCGAGCCCCAGCTCTCGGGCAAGGACTACAGGATCTTCGCGTCCATCGAGGAGGGCATCTCCCAGGAGAACGCGAAGAAGGTGGCGAAGATCATTCGCGACGAGGGCCCGAAGGGCGTGAAGGCGCAGGTGCAGGGCGACGAGCTGCGGGTCAGCTCGAAGAGCCGGGACGACCTGCAGGCCGTGATCGCCCTGCTGAAGGGCAAGGACTTCGAGTTCGCAGTGCAGTTCGTGAACTACCGGTGAGCCGCTGACTCACGGTCGTAGGTCGCGGGAAGGACGAGGAAGGGTGGGCACCCCCGAGGGTGCCCACCCTTCTCGCCTGCTGGCTGCGGTCCGGGGGTGTGCTCCTGGCTCAGTTGCGCGAGTGGCCGAACAGGATGCGGTAGGCGATCAGGAGCACGAGTGAGCCGCCGATAGCGGCGGCCCAGGTGGCGCCGTCGTAGAAGTCCTTGGTGATCGGGTGGTCCAGCCAGCGGGACGAGATCCAGCCACCGATGAACGCGCCGGAGATACCGATGATCGTCGTGCCGATGAAGCCGCCCGGGTCGCGGCCCGGCAGCAGGAACTTGGCGATGGCCCCGGCCAACAGCCCCAGGATGATCCAGCTGATGATGGTCATGCCCTGAACCTGCCCTTCCGCGCTGCGCTTTCACTGTCCGACCTGTGTGACTTCGGTGCGGACGGGCTGTGCGTGGCGCGACGTGCGTGTGCTTTGCGTGCCGCGTGCCGCTCGGCTCTGAGACCGGCTCGTGGCGCGCTTGTTCGTGTCCTGTTGAAGGAGAGGACGTCACCGTGGCACTCCTCGGTTGCACTGATCAGTAGGGTTCGGGCCATGACGGGCTCCAGTTCTGCTTCCCAGCTGCGGCGCACCCTGGGGGTCGGGGACGCCGTGGTCATCGGGCTCGGCTCGATGGTCGGAGCCGGAATCTTCGCCGCCCTGGCACCGGCCGCGCGCGCGGCCGGATCCGGGCTGTTGCTCGGGCTCGCGGTCGTCGCCGTGGTCGCCTACTGCAACGCCACGTCGTCGGCGCGGCTGGCCGCCTTGTATCCGGCCTCCGGTGGCACGTATGTGTACGGCCGCGAGCGGCTCGGGGAGTTCTGGGGGTATCTCGCGGGCTGGTCGTTCGTCGTGGGCAAGACGGCGTCCTGTGCGGCGATGGCGCTCACTGTGGGTGCGTACGTCTGGCCGGCGCAGGCGCACGCGGTGGCGGTCGCGGCCGTGGTGGCACTGACCGCGGTGAACTACGGCGGCGTGCAGAAGTCCGCCTGGCTGACGCGGGTGATCGTTGCGGTGGTCCTGGCTGTCCTCGCTTGTGTGGTGGTCGTGTGTCTGGGGTCCGGCGAGTCCGATGCCGGGCGGCTGGACGTCGGGGTCTCGGGCGGCGTGGGCGGGATGCTGCAGGCGGCGGGGCTGCTGTTCTTCGCCTTCGCCGGGTACGCGCGGATCGCGACCCTCGGTGAGGAGGTGCGGGACCCGGCGCGCACGATCCCCCGGGCGATTCCGCTGGCCCTGGGCATCGCGCTGGTGGTGTACGCGTGTGTGGCGGTGGCTGTCCTTTCCGTGCTGGGGTCGGAGGCTCTCGGGGAAGCGGGGGCGCCGCTGGCCGACGCGGTGCGGGCGGCCGGGGTGCCGGGGCTGGCGCCCGTGGTGCGGGTCGGTGCGGCCGTCGCCGCGCTGGGCTCACTGCTCGCCCTGATCCTGGGCGTCTCGCGGACGACGCTGGCCATGGCCCGCGACCGTCATCTGCCGGGCGCTCTGGCGGCCGTGCATCCGCGCTTCCAGGTACCGCACCGGGCCGAACTGGCCGTGGGTGCGGTGGTCGCGGTCCTGGCCGCCACGGTGGACGTACGGGGCGCGATCGGGTTCTCCTCCTTCGGTGTGCTGGCCTACTACGCCGTGGCCAATGCCTCGGCCTGGACGCTCGACTCGAAGCCGACTGCACGGCTCGTCCCGGCGGTCGGGCTTCTCGGCTGCGTGGTGCTGGCGTTCTCCCTTCCGGGGATATCGGTCGTTGCCGGTGCGGGCGTGCTGGCGGTGGGTGTGATCGCGTACGGCGTGCGGCGGTGGGTGGTGGAGCGGTCGGGTGGCGGGGAGTAGAGACCGGTAGGTAGGGCCGCTGGACATCGCCGAGGGCGCGAGAATTAGCCGGGTCTCCTCGGCGTCCGTATCCGTCGTGGCCCGAGCGACGGTCATCGGTCCTCTCGGCACACCGTCACAGTCGGTCCACTCACAACGAACGGTCCGCTCAGCGCCCGTCGGCCGAGTCGCCAGCCATCGGCGCACGCCTGCTCAGGACGTCCGTGTCGCCTCCGTACGTATGTGGAAGTCAGCCCAAGGGGCCATCTCCAGCTCCTCGTTCGCCTCCTCGTACCAACCCGTGCCGTCGACCCAGGCGCGCAGCCAGTCGGTGAGGCTCGGGGCGTCGACGTACCACGCCCGGTCGGCGTCGTCGGCGTTCGGTTCGAAGAGCAGGACGGTGGCCTCAGGGCTGCGGCAGTCCACGCACGCGTACATCGCGCAGCCCCAGTGGGATATCGGAAGGACGCCTTCGGGCCAGGGCCAGTCGGGGTCCTTGCGGGCGCTCTCGCGGTTGGCGAGGTACTGCGTGACGGCGGCGGGCTCGCCGGCCGGAGGGCTGTCGAGCAGGGGCAACAGGCCGTACTCCGGGCCGAATCCGCCGTCTCCTATACGCAGGTAGAGGTCGGCGAGCAGTTGAGGCAGACGGAAGCCGAGGGTGGCCTCGGCGCGGGCAAGGGTGGCCGCGTCCACAGGCTCGGGGAGTGAAGGCCAGCCCCACGGACGGGTGTTGCGGGCCTTGTCCGCCACCTTCGTCAGCAACTGCTCGTTCTCGGTCATGCATTCATGATGCAAGCCGCCACTGACAATCGGGCCAGCCTGTGGACAACCGTCGGGTTGTGGAAAACCCTGCGGCTAACGCCCCTGTCCCAGCGGCTACCAGCGCGACGAGAACGGCTGGTCCGTCGGCACGATTTCGCGGCCCAGCGGGAACAGCGACACCGGGATCAGCTTGAAGTTGGCGATGCCGAACGGGATACCGATGATCGTGATGCAGAGGGCGAGACCCGTGACGATGTGGCCGATGGCCAGCCACCAGCCCGCGAGGACCAGCCACAGGACGTTGCCCACGCAGGAGGGGGCTCCGGCGTCGCGGCGCTCGACCGTGGTGTATCCGAAGGGCCACAGGGCGTAGACGCCGATCCGGAAGGCGGCGATGCCGAACGGGATGCCGATGATGGTGATGCAGAGCAGGAGGCCCGCGAGCAGATAGGCGAGGAACAGCCAGAAGCCGCTCAGGACGAGCCAGATGACGTTGAGGATGGTCTTCACTGTGGGGGGCCTGCCATCTTTTCGAGCCGGGCGATACGGTCCGCCATCGGCGGGTGTGTGGAGAACATTCTGGACAACCCCTGACCCGGGCGGAAGGGGTTCGCGATCATCATGTGGCTGGCGGTCTCGATGCGGGGCTCGGGGGGCAGCGGGAGCTGCTTGGTACCGAGTTCGAGCTTGCGCAGCGCGCTGGCGAGGGCGAGCGGGTCACCGGTGAGCTGGGCGCCGGACGCGTCGGCCTCGTACTCCCGGGAGCGGCTGATGGCCAGCTGGATGAGTGAGGCGGCGAGCGGGCCCAGGATCATGATCAGCAGCAGGCCGAGGATGCCGGGGCCCTCGTCGTCGTCGGAGCGGCCGATCGGGATCAGCCAGGCGAAGTTGACCAGGAACATGATCACCGAGGCGAGGGCTCCGGCGACCGATGAGATCAGGATGTCGCGGTTGTAGACGTGGCTGAGTTCGTGGCCGATGACGGCGCGCAGTTCTCGCTCGTCGAGGATGCGCAGGATTCCTTCGGTGCAGCACACGGCGGCGTTGCGCGGGTTGCGGCCGGTCGCGAACGCGTTCGGCGCCTCCGTCGGGGAGATGTACAGGCGGGGCATGGGCTGGCGGGCCTGGGTGGAGAGCTCGCGGACCATGCGGTACAGCGCCGGGGCCTCGAACTCGCTGACCGGGCGGGCCCGCATCGCGCGCAGCGCCAGCTTGTCGCTGTTCCAGTACGCGTACGCGTTCGTACCCAGCGCGATCAGGACCGCGACAACGAGCCCCATGCGGCCGAAGAAGCTGCCGATGACGATGATGAGTGCGGACAGTCCCCCGAGGAGGACTGCGGTCCTGAGCCCGTTGTGCCGGCGGTGCACGGTACGCCCTCCAAGTGGTGCGGCAGGGGAACCCTTTGCTGCTCGATCTGCGGTGCCACTGGTGCCGTGGTGTCACGTCCAGTGGACCCTTCCGTACTGGTCAACGCCAGGCGAGGGCCACGGGTTCCCTGGTGCGTACGGCGGCGGGCGTGGGCCGTCCGGGTGAAGGCTCCGGCACGCGCGTGGGGCGTGGGCCGCTCCACGCGCGCGTGCGGAACGCGCCAGGGCTCAGAAGAGCCCGGTGTCGGCGAAGCGCAGGATCAGCTGAGGGGCTCCCGACAGGACGATGCCGACCACGCCGGTGAGGGCCATCGTGGCCGTCACGGGAGCGGGGACGAGGTGTTTGACGGGCTCGCCCTCGGGGGCGCGGAACAGCAGGGCCGTCCACTGGAGGTAGTAGAACAGCGCGATCACGACGTTGACGGCCATGACCACGGCCAGCCAGCCGAGGCCCGCGTCGACGGCGGCGGAGAAGACGGTGACCTTGGCGAACAGGCCGATGATGCCGGGCGGGAGTCCGGCGAGGCATAGCAGGAAGAAGGCCAGGATCAGGGCGGACAGTGGGTTGCGCGCGTACAGGCCGCGGTAGTCGCTGACGCGGTTGAGGGGCTTTGTACGACCGACCAGTGCGGCCACCGCGAAGGCGCCGAGGTTCACGGCGGCGTACATGAGGGCGTAGGCGACGGTGGAGCCGATGGACCGCTCGGGGTCGTCGGAGTACGCGGCGGCGGCGATCGGCACCAGGAGGTAGCCGGCCTGGCCGACGGAGGACCAGGCGAGCAGGCGTACCGCGCTGTACGCGCGCGTGGCCTGCTGGCGCAGGGCGCCGACGTTGCCGACGGTCATGGTGAGCGCGGCGAGCGCCGCGAGGGCGGGGCCCCAGACGTCGGCGTAGGAGGGGAGGGCGATGATCGTGATGAGGATCAGGCCGGTGAAGCCGACCGCCTTGCCGACGACCGACAGATAGGCGGCGACCGGCAGGGGCGCACCCACATAGGTGTCCGGCACCCAGAAATGGAAGGGCACGGCGGCCGTCTTGAAGGCGAAGCCGATCAGGGTGAGGACGACTCCGGTCTGGGTGAGGATCTGGAACTGCCCGTCGACGTTCTGGATCCGCTCGGCGATCTGGGTGAGGTAGAGGGTGCCTGTGGAGGCGTACACGAAGCTGATGCCCATGAGGCTGACCGCGGTCGCGGTGACCGAGGACAGGAAGAACTTCAGGGCCGCTTCGGAGGACTTTCGGTCGCCGTGGCGCAGGCCGACCAGCGCGAAGGCGGGGAGCGAGGCGACTTCGAGGGCGACGATGAGCGTCGCCAGGTCCCGGGAGGCGGGCAGGAGGGCGGCTCCGGCCGCGGAGGAGAGCAGCAGGAACCAGAACTCCCCTTCGGGGAGTTCCTTCTTGGCGTCCCTGAGGGTGGTGACCGACAGAAGGGCCGCGAGGAGGGCGCCGCCGAGGACCAGGAACTGGATGACGAGGGTGAAGCGGTCGGCCGTGTAGCTGCAGATGCCGGGGTCACCGGAGAGGCAGAAGGTGGAGCGGTCACCGTCCAGGAGGGGCACCAGCAGGAGCGCCGAGGCGGCCAGGCCGGCCACGGACACCCAGCCGAGCAGGGCTTTCCTGCTCTCCGCCAGGAACAGGTCGGCGACGAGGACCACGAGTGCGACGACCGCCGCGACGGTGGGCGGCGCGATGGCGAGCCAGTCGACGGACTGGACCAGCGAGGCGGCCAGGGGCTGGGCCAGGGAGCTCATCGGGTGCCTCCTGCGAGGAGCTGCTGCACGGCCGGGTCGGTGAGGCCGAGGAGGGTCTTCGGCCACAGTCCGGCGACGACGGTGAGGGCGACGAGCGGGGTCCAGGCCACGAACTCGTAGCTCTGGACATCGGCGAGCCTCGGGGCTTCCTGCGGTACGGCGCCCATGCAGACGCGGCGGACCACGACGAGCAGGTACGCGGCGGTGAGCAGGGTGCCGAAGGCGCCGATCGCCATGAAGGTGAGGAAGGCCGGACGGCTGAGGCCGGCGGCGGGCTCGAACGCGCCGAACAGTGCGAGCATCTCGCCCCAGAACCCGGCGAGGCCCGGCAGCCCGAGCGAGGCGACCGCGGCGAAGGCGAGCAGGCCGCCCAGGCGTGGAGCCTTGCCGTACAGCGCGGCGCCGGTCTGCTCGGCGAGGGCGTCGAGGTCGGTCGTGCCGGTACGGTCCTTCAGCGCGCCGACCAGGAAGAACAGCAGGCCGGTGATGAGGCCGTGGGCGATGTTGGCGAACAGGGCGCCGTTCACGCCGGTCGGGGTCATGGTGGCGATGCCGAGCAGCACGAAGCCCATGTGGCCGACGGACGAGTAGGCGATGAGGCGCTTGAGGTCGCCCTTCGCACCCCGCTTGGCGAGGGCCAGGCAGGCCAGGGACCCGTAGATGATCCCGACGACGGCGAAGGCGGCGAGGTAGGGCGCGAAGTCGGCGAAGCCGTCGGGGGTGATCGGCAGCAGAATGCGAACGAACCCGTACGTACCCATTTTCAGCAGCACACCGGCCAGCAGGACCGAGCCGACGGTGGGGGCGGCGGTGTGGGCGTCGGGCAGCCAGCTGTGCAGCGGCCACATCGGCGTCTTGACCGCGAGCCCGAGCCCGATCGCCAGAACGGCGATGACCTGCACGGATGTGGTCAGCGACCGGCCGTTGTCAGTGGCGAGTGCCACCATGTCGAATGTGCCCGCCTTGATTCCGATCAGGAGCAGGCCGAGCAGCATGACCACGGAGCCGAGCAGCGTGTACAGGATGAACTTCCAGGCGGCCGCGGCCCGGCCCTCGCCGCCCCAGCGGGCGATGAGGAAGTACATCGGGATCAGGACCATCTCGAAGGCGAGGAAGAACAGCAGCAGGTCGAGGACGGCGAAGGTGGCGAGGGTGCCGGACTCCAGGACGAGCAGCAGTGCGACGAAGGCCTTCGGGGTCGGGCCCGAGGGCATCTTGAAGTACGAGTAGAGCGCGCAGAGGAAGGTCAGCAGCGCGGTCAGGACCAGAAGGGGGAGGGAGATGCCGTCGATGCCGAGGTGGATGCGTACGTCGAGTGCGGGGATCCAGCTGATGTCCGTGCTGGCCTGCATCTTCGACGGCTGGTCGTGGTCGAAGCCGAGCGCGAGGACGAGCGCGGCGATGAGGACTGCGCCGGTGACGGTGATGCCGTGCCGGAGCACCGCCTGCTCGGGCGACTTCCCCTTCAGCCCCGGCGGGGCGGGCAGGAGAGCGGCGGCGGCGCCGAGGAGCGGGCCGACGACGACGAACGCCAGAAGGAACTGCATCACGGACTCGTTGATATCGATCACGCCTGCTCACGCTCCCGTGGCGACGAGGACGGCGGCGACCGCGAGGACGACGGTGCCGGCGAGCAGCGCGCTCACATAGGTCTGCACATTGCCGGTCTGGGCGCGCCGTACGGCGATGCCGAGCCAGCGGGGTAGAGCGCCCGCGCCGCGTACGTAGGTGTCGACGACTTCGCGGTCGAGGAACCTGACGAGACTTGCGCCGCCCTGCACCGGGCGGACGAACAACGTCCGGTACACGGCGTCGAGGTGAAAGCCGACGGCCGCGTGCCGGTGCAGCGGGCCGAGCAGCAATCGGCCGGGGTCCGACGGGTCGGCTGCGTAGGCCACTCCCCCGTAGGCGGGCGCGTGGCTGGCGATGGCCTCGGCCTCGACCTGGGCGGCGTCGCCCTCGGGGTGGGCCGCGACCGCGCCCAGCGGGACACGGGCGGCGAGCGCGGTGGTGTGGCGCCAGGCGGCGTAGGTGACGATGCCTCCGACGAGGGCCACGCCGGTGCCGAGTACGGATGTGGTGAGGGTCGGGGTGAGGTCGCGGCCGTCGAACCAGTCGGGGAGCACGGGGTAGGCGAGCGCGCCGACGGCGAGGGACGGCACGGCGAGCACCCACAGCACCACGGTCATCGTCAGCGGCTGCCTGCCATGGTCGGGGGCCTCGGCGCCCCGGCCGCGGAAGGCCAGCAGCCACAGGCGCATCGCGTAGGCGGCGGTGAGCAGGGCCGTGAGCAGGCCGGAGACGAGGACGAGCCAGCCCGTGGCGGCGGGGGCGTGCTCGGTGTGGCCGGTGACGACGTGTTCGGCGGCGCCGAGGACGGACTCCTTGGAGAAGAAGCCGCTGAACGGCGGGATCGCGGCGAGCGCGAGAAGCGCCACGGTCATCGTCCAGTAGGCGTCGGGGACCCGGTTGCGCAGGTGGCCCATGCGGGACATGGCGGCCAGCGAGTTGGTGCCGGCGGCATGGATGATCACGCCGGCCGCGAGGAACAGCAGCGCCTTGAAGGCGCCGTGCGACAGGAGGTGGAAGACGGCGGCACCACGGTCGGCGACGGCCAGGGCGCCGGTCATGTAACCGAGCTGGCCGATCGTCGAGTAGGCGAGCACGCGCTTGATGTCGTCCTGGGCGAGCGCGGCGAGACCGGAGCCGACCATCGTGACGGCGGCCATCACGGCGAGGACGATCATCGCGGCCTGCGAGGCCTCGAACACCGGAAGGAGACGGGCGACGAAGTAGACACCGGCGGCGACCATCGTCGCGGCGTGGATCAGCGCGGAGACGGGCGTCGGACCGGCCATCGCGTCGGGGAGCCAGGTGTGCAGCGGGAACTGCGCCGACTTGCCGGCCACGCCCGCGAGGAGCAGCAGGGCGATCAGCGTCGGGTGGTCGAGCCCGCCGCTCGCGACGGTGCCGAGGACCTTCGTGATGCGGAACGACCCGGCGTCGGTGGCCAGCGCGAACAGGCCGATGAGGAAGGGGACGTCACCGAGCTTGGTCACCAGGAAGGCCTTGATGGAGGCGGCGCGGGCCTCCGGGGTCTCCCAGTAGTGGCCGACCAGGAAGTACGAGCAGATGCCCATGATCTCCCAGCCGACCAGCAGCACCATCAGGTCACCGGAGTAGACGACGAGCAGCATGGCGGAGGTGAACAGGGAGACGAGCGCGGCGTAGGAGGGGTAGCGCGGGTCGTCGCGGAGGTAGCCCGTCGAGTAGATCTGCACGCAGGTCGCGACGACGCCGACGAGTACGGCGACGAGGGCGGCGAAGCCGTCGATGTACAGGGCGAGGTCGATCGGGACCGAGCCGGTGGGCGTGAGTTCGGTGGCGGCGTTGATCGCCTGGTCACCGCCCTGTCGCACGGCGACCACCGCGGCGAGCACGAGGGACACGAGCGTCGGCAGAACGGCGAGCGGGCGGACGAAGCCGGGTGCCGTGCGGCCCAGGAGCAGGCCGGCCGCGGCGCCCAGGAACGGCAGGAGGGGGACGAGTACGGCGAGGGTGGTCGTGGTCACGCGGTGGCCTCAGCCTTCTCGGCCTGCCCGGCCGTGAGGGCGTCGTGGTCGGGGCCGTCGGTTTCGTGACCCTCGGCGGTGTCGCGGAGCTTGTCGATGTCCGAGGTGCCGCGGTTGCGGTGGACGGCGAGGACGATCGCCAGGCCGATGCCGATCTCGGCGGCGGCGATGGTGATGGTGAACAGGGTCAGGGCCTGGCCGGAGTGCAGGGTCTCCTCTGCGGCCCTGCTGAGCCAGACGTCGAAGGCGACCAGGTTGAGGTTGACGGCGTTGAGCATCAGCTCGACCGACATCAGGACCAGGATCGCGTTGCGGCGGGCGAGTACGCCGTACAGGCCGGTGCAGAAGAGAAGAGCGGAGAGTACGGCGGGATAGGCGAGGTGCATCAGCGGGCGCCTTCCTGCTCGGCCGGCTTGGTTCCCTCGACCGACCCATTTCGCCCGATCGGGTGATTGCGGGAATCGGGGACGGATGGGGAACTCCCGGTCATGGCCCGGGAGTTCACTGGGGGAGAGCTCGACTCCTCCTTCGCCTTTCGGGACAGGACGATCGCGCCGACCAGGGCGGCGAGGAGGAGGACGGACAGGCCCTCGAAGGGGAGGACCCAGTTCTGGAACAGACTCTCGCCGGTGGCCCGGGTGGAGCCGGCGGCGGGGCCGTCGAGGTCGATCCAGGTCGTGCGGAAGGCGTCGACGACCACCCAGATCAGGGCGGCCGCGGCGGCGACGGCCACCGCGAGGGCGGCCCAGCGGTTGCCGGAGTCGGCGTCCGGGGAGCGGCCGATGGGGGCCTTGGTGAGCATCAGACCGAACAGAAGGAGGACGACGACGGAGCCTACGTAGATGAGGACCTGCACCCAGGCGATGAACTCCGCGGTGAGCAGGAGGTACTCGACGGCGAGGCCGCCGAGTGTGACCACCAGCCACAGGGCGGCGTGCACCAGCTGCCGGGTGGTGACGGTGACCAGCGCGGCGCCGAAGGTGACCAGGCCGACGAGGAGGAAGGCGATCTCGACGCCGGTCGGGGAGAGGAAGCCGTGGCTGTCGGCGGCGAGGCTCACGACTCTCCCTCCTGCGGTTCGGCCTGCGCGGCGGCCAGTTTCTCGGCGGTCTTGCGGGCGGCTGCGATCTCCTTGGGCTCCTCCGCGCCGGGGTCCAGGGCGGGCGGGGCCGGGACCGTCCACATCCACTCGCGGAGCTTGTCGCGCTCGTGGGTGAGCTCGCGGATGTCGGTCTCGGCGTACTCGAACTCCGGGGACCAGAACAGGGCGTCGAAAGGACAGACCTCGATGCAGATACCGCAGTACATGCACAGGGAGAAGTCGATGGCGAAGCGGTCTAGGACGTTGCGGCTGCGTTCGCGGCCGCCAGGGGTCGCCGCCGGGACCGTCTCCTTGTGGGAGTCGATGTAGATGCACCAGTCCGGGCACTCGCGGGCACACAGCATGCAGACCGTGCAGTTCTCCTCGAACAGGCCGATCACACCGCGGGTGCGGGGCGGGAGGTCGGGCTGGGCGTCCGGGTACTGCGCGGTGACGGACCTCTTCGTCATCGTGCGGAGGGTGACGGCCAGGCCCTTGGCCAGGCCACTTCCGGGGATGGGGGCCATGGTTACTGGATCACCACCTTGACGACGCCGGTGAGGGCGATCTGGGCGAGGGAAAGGGGGACGAGGAGGGTCCAGGAGAGCTTCTGGAGCTGGTCCTCGCGCAGGCGGGGATAGGTGACGCGGAGCCAGATCACGATGAAGGCGAGAACGGCCGCCTTCAGCAGGGTCCAGACCCAGCCGAGTCCGTCGGCGCCCCAGGGACCGTGCCAGCCGCCCAGGAAGAGGACGGTGGTCAGGCCGCACAGGACGACGATTCCGGCGTATTCGGCGAGGAGGAAGAGCGCGAAGCGGAGACCGGTGTACTCGGTGTAGGCGCCGAAGATGATCTCCGAGTCGGCGACGGGCATGTCGAAGGGCGGGCGCTGGAGTTCGGCCAGGCCGGCCACGAAGAAGACGATCGCGCCGACGATCTGCCAGGGCAGCCACCACCACTCGAACGCGTCGAGGATGCCGGGAAGGGAGACGGTGCCGGCCGCCATCGCGACGGAGGCGGCGGTCAGCAGCATCGGGAGTTCGTAGGCGAGGAGCTGGGCGGCGGTGCGCAGGCCGCCGAGGAGGGAGAACTTGTTGGCGGAGGCCCAGCCGGCCATGAGTGCGCCGAGGACGCCGACGCCCATGACGGCGAGCACGAAGAAGACGCCCGCGTCGATGACCTCGCCGACCGCGCCCTCGCTCGGGCCGATGGGGATGGCGAGGAGGACGAGCAGATACGGGAGGAGGGCGACGGCGGGGGCGAGCTGGAAGATACGGCGGTCCGCGCCGGCCGGGACGATGTCTTCCTTCTGCGCGAACTTCACGCCGTCGGCGACGAGCTGGGCCCAGCCGTGGAAGCCGCCGGCGTACATCGGGCCGAGGCGGCCCTGCATATGGGCCATCACCTTGTGCTCGGTCTGGCCGATGATCAGGGGGAACGTGAGGAAAACGACGAACACGATCAGGAGTCGCAGGGTGACGTCGAGCGCGTCGTTCACTGCGGGCCTCCTGCGGGGTCGGTGCGGTCGTCGGTGCGGTCGTCGGTGGGTTCTGCGGGATCTTCGGCTTCGGGGGTGCCCGCGGGGTCGGACGGGCCGGGCTCGGGGGTGGGTACGCCCCCGGGGCCTTGCTGGGATTCGGCGACCTCGTCGCCGGATACGGGAGGCTCGTCGGGAGTGACGACCGGCGCGCCCTTCGGCGCCTGTCCGGCGGTGGCAGTGCCTGCCTCGTCGGGGCCGGGCTCGTCGGGGCCTGCCTCACCGGGACCGGGCTCGTCGGGACCGGGCTCGTCGGGACCTGCCGCGTCGGTGTCGGGCTCGGGCTGCTCGGCGGCCGAGTCGGGCTGAGGCTCGGTTGCTTGGCGCGGCTCGCTGTCGGGGCGAGGTGCGGCCTCCGGCTCGGGCTGGGGCTCCGGGGCATCAGGCTCCGCGGAGGTCTTCGGTGCTGGCTCGCCCTCGTGCTGCGGAGCCGGCTCGGCTCGTCGCCCGGGCTCCGGTTCCGGCTCGTCGAAGGCCGGGCGAGCGTGGTGCCACGGGGCGTCGGGGCTGCGCGGGGCCTTGGGGGTCGTTGGAGTGACCGAGGCGGCGGAAGACACGGCGGCTTCGCCGGTCACTTCGGCCGATGCCCCATCAGCCGACGCCTCACCGGAAGCGGCCGCATCGGACGCGGTGGTGTCGGACGCGGCCGTGTCGGAAGCGGCCATGTCGGAAGAGGCCGCATCGGACGCAGCCCGCTGGCTCGCCGAGCCCTCGCCTGCGCTCCTCGCCCGGCGAGGCCCGGCCGCCGTACCGGCCGATGTATCGGCCCCGGTCCTGGTCGGCGACGCGCCGGTTCCCGGCTCGGACGCACCTGTCTCCGCCGAGGTCTCGGCTCCTCCAGCGGCGCTTTGGCTGGCCGAACCCTCCGCGGCCGTACGAGCACGGCGTGGCGCAGCACCAGCCGCCGGTGCTCCGCCTCCCGAGGCGTCCGCCTCCGCAGAAGCCCCACCTGCCGAGGCCCCCGCATGGCTCACCGAACCCTCGGCAGCCGTGCGGGCCCGACGCGGAGCGGCGCCCTCCGGTGCCCCGGCTGCAGACGCCGCCTGGCTGGCCGAACCCTCCGCAGCGGTACGCGCCCGACGCGGCCCAGCACCCGCCGGTGCTCCAGGCCCCGTAGTCCCAGACGCCTCCCCGCCCGCTTGGCTCGCCTGATCTGCCCGATCTGCCTGAACCGCCTGACTCGCCGAACCTTCCGCCGCCGTACGCGCCCGCCGCACAGGCCGCTCCCCGGCAGCCCGCGCCGGACGCTCCCCCGCAGCCCGAGCCGGACGCTCCCCCGCAGCCCGAGCCGGGCGCTCGCCGGCTGCGCGCCCCGCGCCTCTGGCCGGGCGGGCCGGGGCAGGGGGGAGTTGGCCCTTCAGGGGGCCCCATTCGTTGGGGTCGGGGACGCCGGGAGGGAGCATCTGGCGGCGTTTCGGGCCGCCGTGTTCGGACTCGCCGGGCTCCTTGGCGCCGGGCCAGGCCTTGGCGACGCGGGCTGCCAGGACGAAGTCCTTGCGGAGGGGGTGGCCCTCGAAGTTGTCCGGGAGGAGCAGGTGGTTCAGGGCGGGGTGGTCCGGGAACAGCACGCCGAACATCTCGTGTGTCTCCCGCTCGTGCCAGGCCGCGCCCGCGTAGACGCCGACCGCCGAGGGCAGCGTCGGTGCCTCGTGCGGGACCGTCGTGCGGACCAGCAGGCGTCGTACCGGAGACAGGGCGACGACGTGGGCGGCGACGCGGAAGCCGGTGCCCGGTTCGTCGACCGCGCTCAGCCAGTCGAAGTAGGTGCAGCCCAGTTCGTCGCGGGCCGTCTGCAGTGCCGCGATCCAGGAGGTCGGGGGTACGTCGACCGTCAGGACCTCGTACGACTCCTCGGCCGTGGCCTCCGGGCCGAAGAGGTCCTCGACGGGGGTGGGCAGCCAGCCGGTGGTCGTCATCGGTCGGCCTCCCCCGCACCGTTACCGCCGCCCGCACCGTTACCGCCGCCGGCGCCGACAGCACCACCAGCGCCGCCAGCGGCACCGCCATCCGCGGCCGATGCTTTCACCGCGCCGCCTCCACCGGCACCACCGGCAACCGTTCCATCCGCACCACCGGCACCACCGGCATCCGTTCCCCCCGCACCCGCACCATCACTCCCCAGCGCCACCCCCGGCCCCCGAACCAAGCCACTCTGCAGTGCGGCCGCCGACGGGCGGCCCGCGCCGCTTCCGTACCGCTCCCCCAGCGACTCGCGCGCGATCTTCTCCTGGAGCTTCAGGATTCCCTGGAGCAGGGCCTCGGGGCGGGGCGGGCAGCCCGGGACGTAGACGTCCACCGGGATGATCTGGTCGACGCCCTTGGTGACGGAGTAGGAGTCCCAGTACGGGCCGCCGCAGTTCGAGCAGGCACCGAAGGAGATGACGTACTTCGGCTCGGGCATCTGTTCGTACAGGCGCTTCACGGCCGGGGCCATCTTGTCCGTGACCGTGCCGGACACCACCATCAGGTCCGCCTGGCGCGGGCCGGGGGCGAACGGGATCACGCCGAGGCGGATGAAGTCGTGCCGGGCCATCGACGCGGCGATGAACTCGATCGCGCAGCAGGCGAGGCCGAAGTTGAAGACCCAGAGGGAGTAGCGGCGGCCCCAGTTGAGGATCACCTTCATCGGCTCGGGCGCGAGGCGGGACAGCGCGCCCAGCCGCTTCGGCTCCGGCAGCAGAACGGGCTCCGGCGAATTCACTTCCGGCGTCACGTCCATGCCAGAACGCCCTTCTTGTATGCGTAGAGCAGGCCCACGGCCAGGAAGCCGAGGAAGATGAACATCTCGACGAGCGTCGTCGCGCCGTAGCCGGGGTCGGCGAAGACCGTCGCCCAGGGGAACAGGAAGATCGAGTCGATGGCGAAGATCACGTACAGGAAGGCGTAGACGTAGTAGCGGACCTGGGTGTGGGCCCAGCCCTCGCCGACCGGGTCGACGCCGCACTCGTATGTCAGGAGCTTCTCGGGCGTGGGGACCACCGGGCGCAGCAGGCGGCCCGCGCCGAAGGCGACGGCGACGAACAGCACGCCGATGACGGCCAGCAGTCCGACGACCGAGTAGGACTGGAAGTAGTCCGCCGAGACGACGACGTAATGCGCATCCGCCGCGACGACGACGGTCTGTTCCGACACGTCCGCCCCTCGCTCCCTGACCTTGTGACCGGTGCCCCAGGAACCGGCCCTGTGACCAGTGTCCTCCGACTTGTGACCTCGTGAACGCCGATGAACGCGGATGAACACCGGTGTTCGACGATCTGTACGCACGGGAGTCTAGGCCCTGCTAGAGACACCGTAAGCAGCCCGTCACGCCTTGAGATCCCGTCGATATACGACGGCTCGGGAAGAGCGCGGCAGCCTGCCGGGCCCGGGGGTGGGGATTTCCCCCGTAGACGGCGGCGGTCCGCCTCATGGCGCGGCGGCGCGGCGCGCGGCACGCTAGCCCATATGACCGAACGCCCCAGCCCTTCACGGGACACCAGGGACACCAGGAACACCAGGAACTCCTCCTGGCGCTCCGACGGCGAGCAGCCACCTCTGCCGCCGGCCCGTTTCGCCTACGACCGGCACACCTGGAAGGAGATCGCGCATCTCCTGGCGAACCTTCCGGCGTCGCTGCTCGGCTTCGTCTACGTCGTGACGGTGCTGTCCACCGGTGCCTTTCTGACGCTGACCGTGATCGGGTTCCCGCTGCTCGCGGCAGGGCTGGTGGGCGCGCGGCAGCTGGGCAAGCTGGAGCGGGCACGCGCGCGTGCGTTGCTCGGGGTGCGGGTGGACGAGCCGAGTCCGCTGCCGTTGCGCGGCGGACGCAACGGTTTCTTCCCGCAGCTGTGGCTGGCGCTGAAGGACCCGGTCGGCTGGCGCACGATCCTGTACGACTTCATTCGCCTGCCCTGGGGCATCCTCACCTTCGTCATCACGCTGACCTCGCTGTTCGTGCTGTGGCCGGTGCTGCCGTTCATCGCGCGGGGCCTCGCGAACGCGGACCGCGCGATGGTGCGCGGCCTGCTGTCGCCCTCCGACGAGCTGGAGCGCCGTATCGCCGAACTGGAGTCGGACCGGGGGGTCGTCGTGGATACGGCGGCGGCCGACCTGCGGCGTATCGAGCGCGACCTGCACGACGGCGCGCAGGCCCGCCTGGTCAACCTGGCCATGGGGCTGGGCCTGGCCAAGGAGAAGCTTCTGGAGGACCCCGACTCGGCGGCGGCCATGGTCGACGAGGCCCACGGCGAGGTGAAGCTCGCGCTCCAGGAGCTGCGCGATCTCGCGCGCGGCATCCATCCGGCCGTTCTCACCGACCGCGGCCTGGACGCCGCCCTGTCGGCGGTCGCCTCGCGCTGCACGGTGCCGGTGAAAGTGACCGTCGACCTGCTGTCCAGACCGGTCCAGGCCATCGAGGGCATCGCCTACTTCACCGTCTCCGAGCTGCTGCAGAACATCAGCAAGCACAGCGGCGCGAAGACGGCGTCGGTGGATGTGTGGCGGGCGAACGACCGGCTGCTCATCCAGGTGTGGGACAACGGCCGCGGCGGCGCACGTCTCGACGGCGGCACGGGCATGCGCGGGCTCGCCGACCGGCTGGACGCGGTGGACGGCCTGTTCGTCATCGAGTCACCGCAGGGCGGCCCCACCACGGTGACGGCCGAACTGCCCTGGCGGGACCGCGCCGCCGGGGAGGGGTAGGGAAAACCCCCCGTTCAAGACGCCGACGGCCTCCATGTCGGACGCAGCCGCTCTCGGCGAGGGTGGAGGTACGACGGCACAGCCCCGACGGGGCTGACGGGACGAGGAGAACGGACGACGCCGATGGCCACGGAGTACGGACAGGGCTACGGGCACGGGCTCGATTTCCCCGAGCGCGGCCTTCCCGAGCAGGGCGGTGAGCGCCGGCACCGGCTGCCGGCCGGGCTGCGGGCGCCGTTCGAGGCACGCAGCTGGCGCGAGTTCGGATATGTGCTGCTGAGCTTCCCGATCAGCCTCGTGCTGTTCGTGTACGCCATCACGATGGTGTCGCTGGGCGCCGGCCTGCTGGTGACGTTCCTCGGCATCCCGGTGCTGGCGGCGGGCCTGGCCGGCTGCCGCGGCTTCGGGGCGCTGGAGCGGACACGCGCGCGTGCGTTGCTGAAGCTGGACGTCGCCGATCCGGAACCGCTGCGGATGCGCCGGAGCGGCTTCATGGCGTGGATGGGCGCCGTACTGAAGAGCGGCACGTCGTGGCGGGCCCTGCTGTACGCGGTACTGCACTTCCCGTGGGCGGTGTTCTCCTTCGTCGTCGCCCTGAACCTCTGGGCGTACGGCTGGGCGCTGCTGACGTATCCGCTGTGGTTCTGGGTCTTCCCGGCGTGGGTCGGTCAGGACGGTATTCAGCTGTACGGCGACGAGACCCACCACATCTACCTGGACAACCCCTTCGAGATCACGGTCACCGCGCTGGTGGGCCTGCTGTTCACGCTGGCCACGCCCTGGATCGTGCGGGCGCTGACGACGGTCGACCGGCTGCTGGTGCACGGCCTGCTCGGCCCGTCCCGGCTGGCCACGCGCGTGGTGGAGCTGGAGTCGGACCGCGGTGTCGTGGTCGATACGGCCGCTGCCGACCTGCGCCGCATCGAGCGCGACCTGCACGACGGTGCCCAGGCCCGCCTGGTCAACCTCGCCATGGGGCTGGGCCTGGCCAAGGAGAAGCTCGCGGAGGACCCGCACGCCGCGGCCCGGATGGTCGACGAGGCGCACGGCGAGGTGAAGACGGCGCTGCAGGAGCTGCGCGATCTCGCGCGCGGCATCCATCCGGCCGTCCTCACCGACCGCGGCCTGGACGCCGCCCTGTCGGCGGTCGCCTCGCGCTGCACGGTGCCGGTGGAGGTGCAGGTGGATCTGGAGGACCGTCCGGTGCCGGCGATCGAGGGGATCGCCTACTTCACGGTGTCGGAACTGCTCCAGAACATCAGCAAGCACTCGCGGGCCACCTGGGCGGCCGTCGATGTGTGGCGGGTCGAGAACCGGCTGATGCTGCAGGTCGTGGACAACGGGATCGGCGGCGCGGACGTCTCCGGCGGCTCCGGGCTGGCAGGACTCGCGGAGCGGCTGGACGCGGTGGACGGGATCCTGGTGGTGGACTCGCCGGTCGGGGGGCCCACACGGGTCACAGCGGAGCTGCCCTGGCGGGCCGTGTAGTTCGGGCCGTGTAGTTCGGGCCGTGTGATTCGGACTGTGTAAGTTCGGGCTGTGTACTTCGGACTGTGTAGTTCGAGCTGTGTACTTCGAGCTGTGCAGTTCTGGTCGCCTGATCGGGCGCGGGGTGGCACGCTGATCTGCGGTTTGCAGGCGGATCAGGGGGACGGTGCGTTGACCGGGCGCGGGGTTCTGGGACGGATACGGGGGCGGACGTACGGGCAGCGGGCCGAGGCGCCCCTGCCCGTTCCGCAGGTCGGTGACGGGGGCGCGGCGTCGTCGGGGGCCGCGTCGGGGCGGCCGTTCGATCACCGGGTGCGAGTGCTCGTGGAGATACGGGACGACCCGGACGAGATCAGGCTGGCGGAGGAGCAGTTCGAGGGCCTCGGCTGGCCGGTCCGGGAGCCGAGGTCCGGTGAGGGACCGGCAGCCGGGCAGACACCGTCCTATGTGGCCCGGGTGGTGGAGGTACGGCTGCTGGGGGCGCGGCGAGGGGCGGCCGCGCAGGCCGCCTGGGAGCTGGAGCGACTGGCCGGGCAGAGCGGGCTGGATGTGATCGTGCGGGAGGCCGCGCTGATGCGCCGGCCGGAGACGCACAGCCGGGGCTGGGAAGTCGTACCGGTCCGGCGTCCCCTACGGGACAGGGTCCGGGTCGCGCTGAGGGACCGCCGAGCGAGCCGGGAGGGCCGAGACGGACGCGGGGGCCGAGACAGACGCCAGAGTCGAGCGAGTCGCGAGAACCGGCCGGAACGGTTCCTCTCCGTGCCTCAGGCCCCGCCACCCTCGCCACCCTCCCCACCGGGCGCCGGCGCACCGGCCCCGGCACGCAACACCGGCCCACAGTCCACGGCTCCGAGTAACGGCTCACAACCCACGACACCGGGCACCGCCCCGCGCCCCACCACGCCGCCCACCGGCCCACACCCCGCGACCCCGGACATCCACTCGCTCTCCACGGCACTCGACCCCCAGCCGCTCCGCGAGGGTGAGTACAGGCTGCGTCCCGTGGCCCCCCGGCCCTACAGACCCCCGTTCCTGCTGCTCGGCATCGGCGGCGCGGCGGGGGCGGGCCTCGGGGCCGTGATCGACCGTTTCGGTGCCGCACCGGAGAAGCCCGGATTGCCGCTGACGGTCTGCCTCGCCGTCGCTCTCACTGCGGCGTACTCGGTCGGCGGCTGGGGGCTGCGGCACGCCGTCCTGTACTCCGCCGCCGTACGCCTCGCTCTGCCCTGGACGATTCCGCTGGCCGTGCCCGTGCTGCTCGCCGGTGTGCCGCGCATCGGCGGCATCGTCCAGAGCAAGTACCTCTCGCACTTCGGTCTCCCCGACGACGACGTCACGACCGACTGGTGGGATCTGCTGGGCGCCGGGATCTTCCCCGCCCTGTGCGCACTGGCCGGGTTCCTCCTGATCACGGGCACGGCGGGCTTCATCCACCGCGCGTACGCGCGGTCCGGGACACGGTTCACGGACACCATGCGGGTGGGCATCGCCTTCGGTTGCCTGGCCGCGCTGCTGCTGAGCGTCGTCGCCGTGGGACGCGCCGACGCCCGGGCCGCCGCCGACCAGCGCGCCCTCGTCACCGGCCGCACCCCCGACGACTTCCACGGCCTCGAATCCCACTTCGTCTGCATCCGTCCCACCAGCAAAACGCCCCCGGTCTACGGCCCCCTCCCACCCGTCACCCGCCCCGTCGTGACCTTCGGCCCCCAGGGCGACCGCATCTCCCTCTGGGACCCGAAAACCGAACGCGCCCTGAGCATGCGCCTCGAAGACGCCTCCTTCGTTCCCGCTCGATTCGAACACGGGCGGGCAGGTTGTCCACAGGCCCGATAAGGAAGAGCCGATCGCGGGATACTGAGGTCGCGAGGGACGACAGGGCCGGGGGACGCTCGGCCGAACGCCAAGGCTCGGGGGGCCAAGGATCGTGGAGGACAGGGTGCGGGTGGTCATCGCCGAGGACTCGGTGCTGCTCAGGGAGGGACTGACCCGGCTGTTGACCGACCGTGGGCATGAGGTCGTGGCGGGGGTCGGGGACGGAGACGCCCTGATCAAGACCATCACGGAGCTGGACGGACAGGGCGAGCTGCCGGACGTGGTGGTCGCGGATGTACGGATGCCGCCCACGCACACGGACGAAGGGGTGCGGGCTGCCGTAGAGCTGCGCAAGACACACCCCGAACTCGGGGTACTCGTCCTCTCGCAGTACGTGGAGGAGCGGTACGCCACGGAACTGCTGGCCGGGTCCAGCCGCGGGGTCGGCTATCTGCTGAAGGACCGCGTGGCGGAGGTTCGGGAGTTCGTGGACGCGGTCGTGCGGGTGGCCCGAGGGGGGACCGCCCTCGACCCGGAGGTCGTCGCCCAGCTGCTGGGCCGCAGCCGTAAGCAGGACGTCCTCGCGGGGCTCACCCCGAGAGAGCGGGAGGTCCTGGGGCTGATGGCCGAGGGACGGACGAATTCCGCGATCGCCCGGCAGCTGGTGGTGAGCGACGGTGCCGTCGAGAAGCACGTCAGCAACATCTTCCTCAAGCTCGGGCTGTCCCAGAGCGACGGGGATCACCGGCGCGTGCTCGCGGTGCTCACCTATCTGAACTCCTGACGGCCTGACCTCGTGTCCGTCAAATGGGTGACCACTCTCGCGGCACCCACCGAACAGACGCGAACACGGCAACCGAACGAACAACAGGGAGCGTCTTCAAAAGCAGCGCCGGGGGGCGTGTAAATCATGAAAAGTCAGGGTGGCGAAGCGTCTCAAATCCATGTCCGTCATGCGAATGGCCCAGGGAGGGCGACCTTTGCGGACGTAGGGTTGATCCTGGGAAGGCTTGCGGGAAGGCCGTGCCCAGACAGCCTCAAGGGAGGTCCAGTTCAGTGACCAGCCAGGTCAGTAGCCCAGCGGAGCAGGCCGACGAAGCCGTCGTGGGAGAGCAGCGCAAACCGGCAGGGACGAAGGACGTCCGCCGGCTGGACCGGGTGATCATTCGTTTCGCGGGGGACTCGGGCGACGGTATGCAGCTCACCGGCGACCGCTTCACCTCGGAAACAGCGACGTTCGGCAACGACCTGTCGACGCTGCCGAACTTCCCGGCGGAGATCCGGGCCCCCGCCGGCACCCTGCCGGGCGTGTCCTCTTTCCAGCTGCACTTCGCCGACCACGACATCCTGACCCCGGGCGACGCCCCGAACGTGCTGGTCGCGATGAACCCGGCGGCGCTGAAGGCCAACATCGGCGACCTGCCGCGCGGCGCGGAGATCATCGTCAACACCGACGAGTTCACCAAACGGGCGATGCAGAAGGTGGGGTACGAGACCTCGCCCCTGGAGGACGGCTCGCTCGACGGGTACAGCCTCCACCCGGTGCCGCTGACCACGCTGACCGTCGAGGCGCTGAAGGAGTTCGACCTCACCCGCAAGGAGGCCGAGCGCAGCAAGAACATGTTCGCGCTGGGCCTGCTGAGCTGGATGTACCACCGGCCGACCGAGGGCACCGAGAAGTTCCTGAAGTCGAAGTTCGCCAAGAAACCCGACATCGCGGCCGCCAATATCGCCGCCTTCCACGCGGGCTGGAACTTCGGCGAGACCACCGAGGACTTCGCCGTCTCCTACGAGATCGCCCCGGCGACGACCGCCTTCCCGGTCGGCACCTACCGCAACATCTCCGGGAACCTCGCGCTGTCCTACGGACTGGTCGCCGCGTCTCGCCAGGCGGACCTGCCGTTGTTCCTGGGCTCGTACCCGATCACCCCGGCCTCGGACATCCTGCACGAGCTGAGCAAGCACAAGAACTTCGGCGTACGGACCTTCCAGGCCGAGGACGAGATCGCCGGGATCGGCGCGGCGCTGGGAGCGGCCTTCGGCGGCTCGCTCGCGGTGACGACGACGTCCGGTCCGGGCGTGGCCCTGAAGTCGGAGACCGTCGGGCTGGCCGTGTCGCTGGAGCTGCCGCTGCTGGTGATCGACATCCAGCGCGGCGGGCCCTCGACCGGCCTGCCGACCAAGACCGAGCAGGCGGACCTGCTGCAGGCGATGTTCGGCCGCAACGGCGAGGCCCCGGTGCCGATCGTCGCCCCGTGCACCCCGGCCGACTGCTTCGACGCCGCACTGGAGGCGGCGCGGATCGCGCTGACGTACCGCACTCCGGTGATGCTGCTGTCGGACGGCTATCTGGCCAATGGCTCCGAGCCCTGGCGGATCCCGGAGCTGGACGAGCTGCCGGATCTGACCGTGCAGTTCGCGCAGGGCCCGAACCACACCCTGGAGGACGGCAGCGAGGTCTTCTGGCCGTACAAGCGCGACCCGCAGACCCTCGCCCGGCCCTGGGCGATCCCGGGCACGCCCGGCCTGGAGCACCGCATCGGCGGCATCGAGAAGGAGGACGGCACGGGCAACATCTCGTACGCCCCGGCCAACCACGACTTCATGGTCCGCACCCGCCAGGCCAAGATCGACGGCATCGAGGTGCCGGATCTTGAGGTCGACGATCCGCACGAGGCGAAGACGCTGGTGCTGGGCTGGGGGTCGACGTACGGCCCGATCACGGCCGCGGTACGCCGTCTGCGCAACGCGGGCGAGTCGATCGCACAGGCACATCTACGCCATCTGAACCCGTTCCCGCGCAACCTGGGCGTGGTACTCGGGCGCTACGAGAAGGTGGTGATCCCCGAGATGAACCTCGGCCAGCTCGCCACCCTGGTCCGGGCGAAGTACCTGGTGGACGCCCACTCGTACAACCAGGTCAACGGCATGCCGTTCAAAGCGGAACAGCTTGCCAAGGCTCTCAAGGAGGCCATCGATGCCTGAGACGTCCGCGGAAGGCACGGGCACGATCGAAGCGCTCTCACTCGTCCCCAAGGCCGAGGCCCGCCAGTCCATGAAGGACTTCAAGTCCGATCAGGAAGTGCGCTGGTGCCCCGGCTGCGGTGACTACGCGATCCTTGCCGCGGTCCAGGGCTTCATGCCGGAGCTGGGCCTGGCCAAGGAGAACATCGTCTTCGTCTCCGGCATCGGCTGTTCGTCCCGCTTCCCGTACTACATGAACACCTACGGGATGCACTCCATCCACGGCCGCGCGCCCGCGATCGCGACGGGCCTGGCCACCTCGCGCCGGGACCTGTCGGTGTGGGTGGTCACGGGCGACGGCGACGCGCTGTCGATCGGCGGCAACCACCTGATCCACGCCCTGCGCCGCAATGTGAACCTGAAGATCCTGCTGTTCAACAACCGGATCTACGGCCTGACGAAGGGCCAGTACTCCCCGACCTCTGAGGTCGGCAAGATCACCAAGTCGACGCCGATGGGTTCGCTGGACGCGCCCTTCAACCCGGTGTCGCTCGCGATCGGCGCGGAGGCGTCCTTCGTGGCCCGCACGGTGGACTCCGACCGCAAGCACCTCACCCAGGTGCTGCGCGAGGCGGCCGCCCACCGGGGCACGGCGCTGATCGAGATCTACCAGAACTGCAACATCTTCAACGACGGCGCCTTCGACGCCCTCAAGGACAAGCAGCAGGCCGAGGAGGCGGTGATCCGCCTCGAACACGGGCAGCCGATCCGCTTCGGCACGGACGCCTCGCGCGGCGTGGTGCGCGACGCGCAGACCGGCGACCTGAAGGTCGTCACGGTGACCCCGGAGAACGAGTCGCAGATCCTGATCCACGACGCCCACTCCGCGTCCCCCACCACGGCCTTCGCCCTGTCCCGCCTGGCCGACCCGGACACCCTGCACCACACCCCGATCGGCGTGCTCCGCTCGGTGGACCGTCCGGTCTACGACACCCAGATGGCCGACCAGCTGGACTCGGCCATCGAGCAGAACGGCAAGGGCGATCTTGCTTCACTGCTGGCGGGCGGGGACACCTGGACGGTTGTGGGCTGACCAGCGGCTGACCATCTGCCGACCAGCGGCAAGGTGAGGGGCCTGGGTGCGCGGCACCCAGGCCCTCAGGCCGTCAGGCCGTCAGTCGGCCGGCGTCTTCGACTCGGGCCCTACGACCCACCACTCCTCCAGAGCGTCCAGTCGCTCGTCCATGACCGCGTCGACAGCCCGGCCCGTCCGCGCCTCCAGCGACTCCTCGGGCAGCAGTCGGCGGTGCTCGGCCGTCCGCTGCCAGTACTCCGCGAAGACAGAATTCCTGCTCAGTATCTTCAGGTCCCCGAGGAGTTCTCCTCGATCAATTACGCCGACGCGATAGGCGAGCAGAATCAGGCCGTACTGGCGATTGGCGAAAAGCATCTGACGTCGCCTGCTCTCGGATATACCACCCAAGGTACTCAAAGCCTCGGCAAGAAACGGATCATCGATCGACCGATCCAGTTGCTCCGCGAAAAGGCGCTGTATCTGGATGGCATTCGCCCGGTGCATCTCTTTCGCAATGCCGGCCAACCCCTCGGAGATGGTACTGAGCACACCGAGAAAATCTCCCATGAGCTCTTCCTGGTTCGACCTCTCCATTCCGTAACCCCCATGTCCGGTGACTGCCCACGGCGAACGAAAGCCTCCCCGCATCAGCGTGCCCGTCGGAATGCACAGGCGCAGAGGCGGAAGGGGGGCGCACAGATGGATGCTCTGCTCCGGCCGTCCGCCCCCCGCACGAGGCACGCAGGACGCCCCGGCTCCGGTATCTCCTACGCGTCAGGAATGTCCTTCTTGGCGTGGATCAGGGTGTCGCGACTGATCACGACGATGCGCTCATAGTCGGCTCTGGCCGCATCGGGAGGGAGGTGCGGCCCCAGGGCCGCCGTGGCCTCGGTACCGATGATGGCGAAGTTTCCATCGCTGAGTTCGAAAATGTCCGGGCAGGTTTCCCCCACGCGACTGCCCCGCTTTTTCGGGACCGTTCCGAGACGACGGAGGATGGCGCCATCGGAAAAGGAATCACTGGACACGAGCAGCCTCTCTTGAGGGTCGACCTTCGGACTGAAGGTCGACACACAAGGTCAATATGCGCAGAGCACAAGGTCAATATGCACGGGCTGCTGGTGAAATACTAACCCAGTGTAATCATGTCTGTATGTCGACACACTTTTGAATGGCCGCGCGGCGGTCACACCACCGAACTCCGCGACTCCGGCCCTACTCGGAACCGCCCTTGCGCGCGTCGTACACCTCCCGCGCCTTCTGCACCTCCCCCATCCGCTCACTGGTCCACAGCGCCAGAGCGCGCACCTGTTCCGCCGCCTCACGGCCCAGGTCGGTCAGGGAGTAGTCGACCCTTGGCGGGATGACCGGCTTGGCGTCGCGATGGACCAGGCCGTCGCGCTCCAGGGTCTGGAGGGTCTGGGTCAGCATCTTCTCGCTGACCCTGCCGATCGCCCGGCGCAGTTCGCTGAAGCGGTAGGGGCGCTCCAGCAGCTCGATCAGGACGAGGACGCCCCAGCGGCTGGTCACATGCTCCAGGACCAGGCGGTAGGGGCACATCTGCTCATCGAGGCCGTACTTGTTCGCCGCAGGAGCGTTAGGGTCCGTCACACCACTTACTGCCATGCCAGTACCTTACTTCAAAGTGGGTACTTTCATGAAGTTAGTGCACCTCCTAGGGTTAGTGGCACCGCACCCCACAAGGAGTTCTGATCATGAGCATCGTCGTCACCGGAGCCACCGGACACCTGGGCCGCCACGTCGTTGAGCAGCTGCTGGAGAAGGTTCCGGCCGACCAGGTCACCGCCGTCGTCCGCACCCCCGAGAAGGCCGCCGACCTCGCCGAGCGCGGTGTGAAGCTCGCCGTCGCCGACTACAACACGCCGGAGACCTTCGACACGCTGTTCGCGGCCGGCGACAAGGTGCTGCTCATATCCGGCAGCGAGGTCGGCAACGACCGCGTCGGTCAGCACACGGTCGTCATCAACGCGGCCAAGAACGCCGGCGTCGCCCTGCTCGCCTACACCAGCGCCCCCGGCAGCCTCACGGCCGCCCTCGCCGACGACCACCGCGGCACCGAGAAGGCGCTCCTGGAGTCCGGTCTGCCGTACGTGCTGCTGCGCAACGGCTGGTACCACGAGAACTACACGGAGAACCTCGCGCCGGTCCTGGAGTACAACGCGGTCACCCACGCCGCCGGCGAGGGCCGCGTCTCCTCCGCCGCCCGCGCCGACTACGCGGCCGCCGCCGTCGCCGTACTGACCGGCGAGGGGCACGAGAACAAGACGTACGAGCTGGGCGGCGACGTCGCCTGGAACTTCGTCGAGTACGCCGCCGAGCTGAGCCGGCAGACCGGCAAGGAGATCGCCAACAGCCCCGTCCCGGCCGAGGCGCTGACCGGCATCCTGACGGGCGCCGGGCTGCCCGAGCCGATCGCCGCGATCCTGGCCGGCGTGGACGTCTCCATCGAGAAGGGCGAGCTGGTCATCGACAGCGGGGACCTGTCCCGCCTGGCCGGGCGCCCGACCACTCCGTTCGCCGACGCGATCGCGGCCGCCGTCAAGAACTGACCCCGCCGGGGCGAGGGCCTGCCCTGGACCGTCCGAGCCAGGGCCCGAGTCAGGGCCCGAGTCAGGGCCCGAGTCAGGGCCCGAGCGCCCGCCCGGTGCGCCGCCCCGGGCGCCACACCCCCGCTGTCATGACCGTATGGCGATACGGACATGACATGCGGGGGTATTCGGCGTTACCTTCGTGCAGGCTGTCGCAGGGGCGGGGCCGGGGTGAGCGCGCGAAGGAGGGGCCGTGGCCGGGAAGTCTCAGGGTGAACGGCGCATAGGACTGCTGAACGGCTTCGCGGCGTACGGGATGTGGGGGCTCGTCCCCCTCTTCTGGCCCCTGCTGAAACCCGCCGGCGCGGTCGAGATCCTCGCCCACCGAATGGCCTGGTCCCTCGTCTTCGTGGCGGTCGCGCTGGTCTTCGTACGGCGCTGGGCCTGGGCGGGTGAGCTGATACGGCAGCCTCGGCGGCTGGCGCTCATCGCCGTGGCCGCGAGTGTGATCACCGTCAACTGGGGCGTCTACATCTGGTCCGTGAACACGGGCCATGTGGTGGAGGCCTCGCTCGGGTACTTCATCAACCCGCTCGTCACCATCGCGATGGGCGTGCTGCTGCTGAAGGAGCGGCTGCGGCCGGTGCAGTGGACGGCGGTCGGCGTCGGCTTCGCGGCCGTGATCGTGCTGACCGTCGGGTACGGGCGGCCGCCGTGGATCTCCCTCGTCCTCGCCTTCTCCTTCGCCACCTACGGGCTCGTGAAGAAGAAGGTCAACCTCGGCGGCGTCGAGTCGCTGGCCGCCGAGACTGCGATCCAGTTCCTGCCCGCCGTGGGCTACCTGGCGTGGCTGGCGGCGCAGGGAAAGTCGACGTTCACGTCGGAGGGGACCGGGCATGCGGCCCTCCTCGCGGCCACCGGCGTCGTCACCGCCCTGCCGCTCGTCTGCTTCGGCGCGGCGGCGATACGGGTGCCGCTGTCGACGCTCGGACTGCTGCAGTACCTGGCGCCGGTCTTCCAGTTCCTGCTGGGCGTCCTGTACTTCCACGAGGCGATGCCTGCCGAGCGGTGGGCCGGGTTCGCGCTGGTGTGGCTGGCGTTGACGTTGCTGACGGCCGACGCGTGGCGCTCCGCCCGGAGGAGCCGGGTGGCGGAGTTCAGCGTGCGGCAGGTGGAGAAGCCCAAGTCCGCTGCGGTGGACGCCTGACCGCGGACGCCTGGCCGCGGAACGCCTGATCGCGGACGCCTGGCCATGGGCGCCCGGCCCGTGCGAGACCTGCCGCCCCGCACGGGCTGGATGACCTGTCCGGCGATTCCCGTTGCCGCCCCACGCACCCACCCCATATGAGTGGTCGCATGACCCAGACACCCGAACCCGCGTCCACCCCCGCCTCCACCCCCTCCCCCACTCCCCTCCACTGGAAGCTGGTCATCGACTGCGCCAACCCGCAGTCCCAGGCCGACTTCTGGGCCGCCGCGCTGCACTACGAGGTCGAGGACAACAACGCCCTCATCGAACGGCTCCTGGAACTCGGCGCGCTGCCGCGCGAGGCCGCCGTCGAGTTCCATGCCCGGCTCGCCTTCCGGGACCTGGTGGCCGTACGGCATCCGGACGATCCGTACGACGAGGAGAGCGGGACCGGGCTGGGGCGGCGGCTGCTGTTTCAGCGGGTGCCGGAGGCGAAGACCGCCAAGAACCGGCTGCATCTCGATCTGCACACGGCGGCCGGGGAGCGCGAGGCCGAGGTCGGGAGGCTGGAGCGGCTGGGGGCGAGCGTGCTGCGGCGGGTGACGGAGCCGTCCGGGAAGTGGGTGGTGATGTCGGATCCGGAGGGCAACGAGTTCTGCGTGCACTGAGACACAGGGTTTTCCCTAACGTTTTCCTCGGGTTTTTCCCCGTCTGAACATCCTGTCCAGATAGCACTCTTGACGGAGAGTCAGGCTCACCTTCACCATCCAGGCACCCCATTCACTGTGGATCCTCTGTGGTCACCCCACGGGGGATCCGCCTGGAATTCGGAGCCCCCCACATGAAGCTCCCCGTTTCCTGGCGTGCGTCGGCGGCCGTGGCAGTCGCGTCCGTCACTCTGCTGACCAGCGGTTCCATAGCCGGCGCAGCACCCGCCGACGTCGACGTCGCCGCCGCACCCGACATCCCCGTGGCGAACGTCAAGGGCCACCTCGGCCAGCTGCAGTCCATCGCCACCGCCAACGGCGGCAACCGCGCCCACGGCCGCCCCGGCTACAAGGCCTCCCTCGACTATGTGAAGGCCAAGCTGGACGCCGCCGGATACACCACGAGCATCCAGCAGTTCACGTCCTCCGGCCGCACCGGCTACAACCTGATCGCGGACTGGCCGGGCGGCGACGCCAACCAGGTCGTCATGGCCGGCTCGCATCTCGACAGCGTGTCCTCCGGCCCCGGCATCAACGACAACGGCTCCGGCTCGGCGGCGGTCCTGGAGACCGCGCTCGCCGTGTCGCGGGCCGGCTACAAACCCACCAAGCATCTGCGGTTCGCCTGGTGGGGCGCGGAGGAGCTGGGGCTCGTCGGCTCCCGCTACTACGTCAACAACCTCTCCTCCGCCAACCGCTCGAAGATCAGCGGCTATCTGAACTTCGACATGATCGGCTCGCCCAACCCCGGCTACTTCGTCTACGACGACGACCCCGCGATCGAGAAGACCTTCAAGGACTACTACGCCGGCCTCGGCGTCGCGACCGAGATCGAGACCGAGGGCGACGGCCGCTCCGACCACGCGCCGTTCAAGAGCGCGGGCGTGCCGGTGGGCGGTCTGTTCACGGGCGCGAGCCGCACGAAGACCGCGGCACAGGTGACCAAGTGGGGCGGTACGGCCGGGCAGTCCTTCGACCGCTGCTACCACTCGTCCTGCGACACCACGTCCAACATCAACGACACCGCCCTCGACCGCAACAGCGACGCCGTCGCGTACGCGGTGTGGGAGCTGTCGGAGTGACCCTCTGAGTCAGTGAGCGGTCGGTGAGCAGGCAGTGAACAGTCACCGACTCAGTGCACGGTCACTGACTCAACTCCTGGGCGGTTCGGCCGACTTTGCGGCTCGGGCGGCGAGGCGGTCCATGCGTGCGCGGGCCGACTCCAGCTCCTCGATGTCCTCGACGGCCGGACCGCCCTCCGCCATGAGCTCGCTCCACAGGCCGAGCAGTTCCCGGCCCAGGTCGAGCCCCAGTGCCGGATCCCGTACGGCCCGCCAGGCCGTGGCCGCGCCGTGCAGGCTGCCGTACGCCGCCTCCGCGTCCCGGGTGCGGTGGTGTGTCCGGGCCACGTCGAGGCAGAGACGGAAGGCGCGTACCGGCTCGCCCGTCAAGTAGGCGATGTACGCGGCGAGTTCCCGCATCCGGAGCACCTCGGCATGCTCCAGCCCCAGCACCGCCGACGCCTCCGCCACGGTCCGGTCCGCGACCTCCCCGGCCTCTGTCGTACGCCCCGCCTTCACGGCCTCGTTGACGCGGGCCAGCTGCTCGGCGAAGGGGGAGGCGTCTGCGGCGGTGATGGGCGGCGCGTCCCCGAGAACGGCTTCGGCCACCGCGTCGAAGCCTCGGGGCGGGGTGGGTTTGGGGTCGGGGTCGGATTCGGGGTTCGAGAGGGGGACGAAGCCGGGGTCGGGATGACGGCGAGTCGCGGGGGCGGGGTTGCGGTCGGGATGGCGGTGGGGGGTGGGGGCGGGCGCTCGGCCTGGTACCTGGGCGGCGGGCTGCCGGGTGTCGGCCGGCGGTACATCGGCTCGCGGGGCGTCGGCCGGCCATACGTCGACCTGCGGTGCGTCGGTCTGCCGTACGTCGGTCTGCGGTACGTCGGTCTGCGGTACGTCGACCGGCAGCGGCCTCGCGTCCATGACTGGCGGCGGGCCGAACTCCCCCAGCGGCGGCGCGACCGTGCCGGGCACGGCGTCCTGCACCGGCTCGGGCAGGGCACGCAGCTGGAAGGTGGGGGAGGCGTCCTGCGACTGGCCCGGCAGGGGACGTAGGACGTGTGTGGGTTTGTCCCGGTACGGCGTCTCGTCAGCAGCGGGCGGGAACGGCAGCGGGGTCGGCGGCGTCACGGACGACTCGGGCATCGCGGGTGACGGAGGTGACGGGGGTGAGGCGGGCGCCGCGGGTGCCGTCGGCTCCAACGGCAGGGCGGGCGCCGCGGGCGTCGGCGGGGGAGCCGTCCGTACGGGATCCGCGGTGAAGCGGCTGGAGCCGTCCGCGTCGACCTGCAGCGGGACGACGTAGCCGATGCGCTCGTCGTGGATCGTGGCGTGCACGGGGTGGCCGGAGGCGAGGGCGATGCGCTGGAGGTGGGTCAGGACGGCCTGCTGGATTTCCTCGCCGGGGCCCGCGGTGACGGGCACGCCCCCGATCGACGCGCCGCCCGCGCCCGGACCGACGACAGGGACCCGCACATCGATCGGCATGGCCACGGAGGCCGCCGAGGCCACGGCGCGCTTCTGTTCCCGCTTCTTCGCGCGGCTGAGTCGAGACATCGCTTTCCTCACTCGCATGCGTCGGGGAGTTCGCGGACGGCGGGTTCCGTTTCCATGGTGCTCCCTCTCGCCGTCCGCCCGGCTTCCCCGGCGGCACGATCCGGTCGTGCGGGCCGGACACCTTTTCAGGACACGACCGCACGTCATACACGTCGTACATGTCATACACGTACTGTCGAGTTTCCCCGGCCACGCGCGGCGCGGACGTCACCGTGGCGTCACAGACTCGTTCCAGGAGCTTGTGCCACGTCACAGCGTTCTCATGCCCGCGCGGAAACCGGTGTCGTGACGAGGGAGGAGTGCGGGCATGCGGAGTGACATGCGCGTGCAACAAGGGCCGCCGGAGCTCGGCCCGGAGATCTGGATCCGCGGACCCGTAGCCCTTCCGGAGGATCCGCCCCCCTCCCCCGCCGCCGGTCTGCCCCGGCGCTTCTCCTGGGTCGGCACCCACGGCGGGGCCGGTGTCTCCACGCTCGCCACGGTCTACGGCGGCCACGACTGCGGGCGCGACTGGCCCGGGCCCGCCGAGCCGCCGTCGGTACTGCTCGTCGCCCGCACCCATGCGGCCGGGCTGGCCTCCGCCCTGGACGCCCTTGAGGTCTTCCGGCGCGGGGAGGCTCCGCACGGGCTGGACCTGGATGCCGTGGTCCTGGTCGCGGACGCGCCGGGGCGGCTTCCGCGGCCGCTCGCCGAACGCGCCAAGGTGATCGAGTCGGCGATCGACGTGTACCGGGTGCCGTGGGTGCCCGCGTGGCGGCTCGGCGACCTGAGTGGCCGGCCGCCCCGGGAGGCGGATGCGCTGGGGCGGCTTACGGGGCGCGCCCGCTGAAGCCCTTGTGGCCGACTGAACCTCTCGTGGCCGACTGATGCCCTCGCGGCCGGTTGAAGCCCTTCTGGCCGGATAGAAAGCCCTAGTGCTCGGCTGAAGCCCTTGTGGCCGATTTACGCGAAGCCGAAGGGCGTCGTCGGGCGGCACTTTCACGGAAAATCACTTTATGACGACCACATCCGGCCCTCACGCGAACCCTGGCCCCACCTCCGCCCCCCTGTCGGCCGAGGGGATCGCCGCAGCCGTGCGCTCGCGGTCCCTCCGCGCCGTCGATGTCGTCGCAGCGGCACTCGAACGGATCCGGCGCGCCGATCCCGTCCTGAGCGCCTTCATCGAGGTGTGGGGTGAGGAGGCCCTCGCGCGGGCCGCCGAAGTGGACGCACGAGTCGGGGCGGGCGAACGGCTGCCGCTGGCCGGCGTGCCGATCGGGGTCAAGGGGCGGCATGGCCTGCGCACCGCGGGGCCGCTGCTCGCGGCGGGGTGCGTGGCGGTGGGGGCGACGTCCGTCCCGGGGCCGGGAACTCCCTGGCAGACCTGGGGAGTCGGCCGCTACGGCCGGACGGTCAACCCCTATCGGCACGACCGTACGCCGGGCGGCTCCTCCGCCGGTTCCGCGGCGGCGGTGGCAGCGGGACTGGTGCCATTGGCGACCGGGAGCGACGGGGCCGGATCGGTACGGATTCCGGCGGCGTGGTGCGGGGTCGTCGGCCTGAAGGTGACCAACGGGCGGCTGCCGTCGACCGACCGCACGGGGCTCATGGCACCCGGGGTGCTGGCGCGGTGCGTGGGGGATGTGGCGGCGTACTGGGGGCTGATGTCGGCGGCACATCGGGGGGTGGGGGCGTCCCGGGAATCGGCGTACGGGGCGTCCCGGGGAGCGGCGCCGGGAACATCCCTGGGAGCCACGCCGGGGACACCCCTGGCAGCCGCGCCGGGGGACGGGCGGCCGGAGGAGTGCGGCGGTCCTGACGTGCACAACGAGCCTCGCGGCGAGCGCGTCGAACCGCGCGGTACGCGCGCCGAGCCGCACGACATGTACGGCTGGCCGTACGACGTGCGCTCCACCCCGACCACGGCCATCTGGTCCCCCGACCTCGGCTTCGACTCCCCCGACCCGGACATCGTCGCCGTGGCCCACTCCGCAGCCGTACGCCTCGCCGAGGCCGGCGCGATTCGGCTGGTGCGCCCCGGCGCGCCGCTCCGCCTCGACGACCCGGCCCCCGCATGGCTCGCCCTGCGAACCCCGGGCTCCGACCTCGCCCCCGCCCACCGCATCCGGGCCGCGAACGACACCCGCCTGGACGCGCTGTTCGCCGACACGGAGCTGCTGCTGACCCCGGCCGCCCCCACCCCACCGCACGGCCACGAGGGCCCCGGCGACCGGTACTCCACCGCGCTGACCTGGGCGTTCAACCTGAGCGGGCATCCGGCGATCAGCATTCCGGCGGGGCTCGACCCCGAGGGCTGTCCGGTCGGGCTCCAACTGGTGGCGGCACATGGAAGGGAGGCTCTGCTGCTCGATGTGGCGCGGGCGGCCGAGGCGGCGATCGGGCCCTGGACAGGTTCTTGCGTACGCATATAATGCACAGGCGAGTTATTGTCGTACGCCGACCATTTGGGGGACCCCATGACCCGCCGCTTCCTGTTCGTCCTCGGCAGCAGCCGCCCGGACGGCAACACCGAGTTGCTGGCCCGCCGGGCCGCCGAGCAACTGCCCGAGGGTGTCGAGCAGCAGTGGATCGACCTGGCCGCGCATCCGCTGCCCGACTTCGAGGACCTGCGGCATGACAGCGACCATGTGCGCCCGACGGAGGGGAACGTGGCGCTGCTGCTCGACGCGACGCTCACGGCGACGGACATCGTCATCGCCTCCCCGCTGTACTGGTACTCGGTGTCCGCCCACGTCAAGCGCTACCTCGACTACTGGTCGGGCTGGCTGCGCACACCGGGCCTCGACTTCAAGGCGACCATGGCGGGGCGCACCCTGTGGGGCGTCACGGCGCTCGCGCACGAGGAGCAGGAGGTCGCCGATCCGCTGGTCGGTACGCTCAGCAACTCCGCCGCGTACCTGGGGATGCATTTCGGCGGCGTCCTGCTCGGCAACGGCAGCAAGCCCGGTGATGTGCTGAACGACGCCGAGGCCCTGGCCCGCGCGAAGACGTTCTTCGCCCAGGAGCCGCCGCTCGCGCGCTTCCCGTACGAGACCCCCTGAGAAGATCCCGGAGACGTGAGATTTAGGCCGTAATGTCCTTCGCCATGAACCTCGCCCATGCCGCCGAGCCGAACACCGCAGCGTAGAGGGACTGCAGGCCCAGGTTCTTGACCAGGTCGTCCCAGTAGACGGGTTCGCGCATGAGGTCGGCGAAGGACAGCCAGTAGTGGGAGAAGAAGTACGGCTGTATCGCGTGCAGCTGGGGGATCTGGTCGAGGATCTGGACGGTGATCAGCAGGCCGACCGTCGTCGCCATCGCCGCGATGCCGCTGTTGGTCAGCGTCGAGACGAACAGGCCGAGGGCGGCCACTCCTATGAGTGACGCGGCGACGACCAGGGCGATCAGCAGGGCACGGCCGAGGCCTTCGGTGAAGCTGATCCGGGTGCCGGAGATGGTCGTCAGCTCGCCGAGCGGGAACAGCAGCGCCCCGACCGTGAGTGCCGAGACCGCGACCACGAGGGTGGCCACCAGGCAGAACGTCATCGTGGTCGCGTACTTGGTGAGCAGCAGACGGGTGCGGCCGGCGGGGGCGACGAGGAGATAGCGGAGGGTGCCCGCGTTCGCCTCGCCCGCGATCGCGTCGCCCGCTATGACGCCGATCGCCATCGGCAGGAAGAACGGGAGCGTCGCGGCCAGTGCGGTGAAGACCAGGAAGAGGCCGTTGTTGGTGATCTGCGCGATGAACGCCGGGCCGCCTCCGCCCTCCGGACCACCGCCTCCGACCGACGACCCGTCGCCGGTCTCGATCTTCACGGCGATCCCGACCAGGATCGGCACCGCGGCCAGGACAGCGAGCAGCGCGAGCGTGCGCCAGCGCCGGAACGTGGTGATCAGTTCGCTGCGGAGGAGACCGAACGTCCACAACGGGCTGGTCTTTCGGACCACTTCAGCCCCTGCTCCCGGCCGCACCGGCCCGCCGCCCTCCAGGCTGCGCTCGTCACCCTGCCGCATCGCCTCAGCCCGCGACATCGAACCCCTCCCCCGTGAGTGCCACGAACGCGTCCTCCAGGGAGGCCCGTTCGACACCGAAGCCGCGGACCCGGACCCCGGAGGTCACCAACGCCGCGTTGACGTCGGCGAGATCACGGTCCGGAGGTTCCGCGGTCACCTGGTCCTCGCTGATGACGACGTCGCCGGCGCCCTGCTCCTTGAGCACCCGGGCCGCGTCCGAGGTGTCGGGCGTGCTCACGACGAGCCGACCGCGCATCCCGGCGGCCATCTCCGCCACCGCGCCCTGGGTGATCAGCCGGCCCTGCGCCATCACGGCGGCATGGGTGCAGACCTGCTCGATCTCGTCGAGGAGGTGGGAGGAGAGGAAGACGGTCGTGCCGTCGGAGGCCAACTCCCTGATCAGGGCACGGATCTCCCGCATGCCCTGCGGGTCGAGGCCGTTGGTCGGCTCGTCGAGCACGAGGAGCCTGCGCGGCTGGAGCAGCGCCGCCGCGAGCCCGAGCCGCTGCTTCATGCCGAGCGAGTACGCCTTGGCCTTCTTGCCCGCGGCGGCCGTCAGGCCCACCCGGTCCAGCGCGGCCGCGACACGGGTGCGCCGGGTGCGCGGATCGGCGGTCGGGTCGGCGGCGTCGTAGCGGATGAGGTTGTCTCGGCCGGAGAGGAAGCCGTACAGGGCGGGCCCCTCGATGAGCGCGCCGACGTGCGGCAGTACGGCGCGCGTGGAGCGGGGCATGGGGTGCCCGAGCACGCGCGCGGTACCGGAGGTGGGCTCGATGAGGCCCATCAGCATGCGGATGGTGGTGGTCTTGCCGGAGCCGTTCGGCCCGAGGAACCCGAAGACGCTGCCCGCCGGGACGGTCAGGTCGAGACCGTCCACGGCGAGCTGCCCGCCGCGGTAGCGCTTGGTGAGCGCACGGGTGGCGATCACCGTGCCGACGTCGTCGGCCGGGTCGGCCCGGACGCCGGAGGCCACCGGGGCGATCCGGTCGGCCTGACCGACCTCGTCGCCCTCCGCGGCGGGCAGTTCCTCCATGGGCTCCTCGGGCTCCTCGACTAGTGATGCGGGTGCGGCGGCCGGCTATGGGTCACTTGGCCGAGTTGGCCGCCTTCACGAGCGCGTCCTTGTCGACCGCGCCCACATAGACCTTGCCGTCGTCCGTGACCAGGGCGTTGATCAGACGCGTCTTGAAGACCGTGCCCGAGCCGAACTTGCCGCTGACCTTGTCGCCCAGGGAGTCGAGGAAGCCGCCCAGCTGGCCGCCACCGGCCTCGGCGCCGGACGGGATGCCCTCGCCGCCGGTGTCGAAGACGGCCACGGAGTTCCAGCCCTCGCCGATGACCTCGGGGCCGCCCTCGGGCGCCTTGCCCGGCGTGCCCGGCTTGCCCTCGGACTTCGGGGCGCCGAACTCCTTCTCGAACTGCTTGCGGAGCTCGTCCTCGGACTTCGCGGAGCCGTGCTCCTCGGCCGCCCCTTCCAGCGCGCCCTCCTCGGTGACCTTCGCGCCCTTCGGCGGGGTGAAGTCGAAGGTGGAGGCGTCCGGCTTGTCGAAGCTGACCTGGGTGAAGCCCGCGTCGATCACGGCCGCGCCGCCGCTCGACGGCGTCAGCGTGAACTTCAGCGGCATACCGGTCTTGGCATCCACGGCCACGGTGATCGCGCCGACCGTGGTGCCGGACTGCTTCGGCTTGATGAGTAGGCGGTACGCGTCCCGGCCCGCGACCTGTGCGGTGCCGTCGACGGTGACGGACGTGGTGTCGTCGGCCGCCTTGAGGGCTTCCTCGGTGAGTTCCTTGGGCGTGGTGGGCACCTCTTCGGCCTTCCCCTTCCCGCCCTTCTCCTCCTGCGTCTCGTCGGCGGTGCCGTGGAAGACCTCGTTCGACTTGCTGTCGTAGCCCCAGATGTCCTTGCCGTTGTGGATCAGGCTGTACTCGGAGGCGTTCTCCAGCAGGGAGAGCTTCTGCTTGTCCTCGCCGTCGAGGGCGACGCGCAGGGTGTGCGTGCCGGACGCCAGCTCGGTGAGCTTGGCCGTGGGGTCGGCGGACGATCCGTCACCCGAACCCGAGCCCATGGCTCCGGAGGCGAAGCTCGACTCCAGGCCGCCGAGGTCGGGCAGGCCCAGATCGGTGGTGATCTTGAAGGTGCCGGACATCTGCTGCACGTCCGACTTGGCGATCTTCTCGATGAGTTGCTGCGCGGTGATGTCCGGCAGGTCCGGGTCGCCGGAGTCGGCGAGCGCCGGGACCAGCCCGATGGTCGCCGCCGCGACTCCCACGACCGCGACCGGAACGACGTACCGCGCGGCCTTGCGCCGCCCGGCGCGCAGCTCGTCGCCCTCCCCGGCGGTCGTACTGTCGTCGGATGCGTACGGTGCCATGTGTGCCCTACCTCCGTCGTCGGCGGCGGCTGTCCGTCGTTCCTCGCCCGCGGGTCTCACGACCCCGCACTCGTCCACCCCTGAGCCGCCATTCTCACCCGAATCGGTGAGGAGTGGTGATTTCCGTGGTTTCCATCTGACCAAATCCGCCAGGGAGTTTCGTCAACCTCCGGAGCCAACTCGACGTACACCTGCGGTATGACACACGGAGGCGGCGCCTCCCCCGACCCGTAGGGGTTGGCGGGGAAGACGCCGCTGTGCGTGCGGGCTGTCAGCCGGGCTGTCAGCCGCTGATGAACACGTAGTCGGCCTGGTAGGGCACCCCGACGATGTCGCCCGCCGTGCAGGAACCGGCCGGGGCCACACCCCCCACGGTGTTCAGCCGCAGGATCTCGGCGGTGTCGGCGAGAAGGCCGTGGTGCTTGCCGGACTGAGTGGCCTTCAGGTCGAGTTCGGGGATGTTCTTGTCGCCGTTCGGCGTCTTGGAGATGACGGACCCGGTCACCGCGCTGCCGTCCCGCGCGACCCACTGCGGCGTACCGGAGTTGGGCGCGACGAAGGAGTGCGCGATACGGCCGCCGAGTACGGCGCTGACGTCCCGCTGGGCGAAGGCGTACCCACCGCCCTCGGCCGGCTTGCACTCGTAGATCTGCTTGCCCTTGATGACGGATGCCTGGAAGTTGTCGAGCGCGTCGCGGAAGTCGAACTCCGCGACGGTGACCTTGTGGAGCTGGCCGCGTACGGCGCCGCCCGGGAACTCGGCGGTGTGCAGATTGGCGTAGAACGAACTCGGGTCGGTCTTCAGGGCGTTGAGGAGGGCGGGGTCCTTCACGGTGACGGTGCCCGTGACGCTGTGCCCCTTGCTCTTGCCGAGAAGGCCGCCGAAGTCGACCTTGATGCCGCCGTTGGTGCCCTTGGCGCCCTGGTGGATGTGCAGGGCGGTCGGCTTGCCGGTGTGGCGCCAGGTGACGGCGACGGACACCTTGTCGCCCTTGACCTTCACGAACTCCAGGGCGGCACCGTCCTTGTCCCCGACGGCGGGCCCGCCCTCGACGGGCACCTCGTTCGCCCCATGCAGGGAGGCGGCGAGGACGGTGCCCCCGCTGCCACCGCTGAGGGCCCCGCTCTGGCTCACGATCCCCTGCGCGTCGCTCCCGGCGTGGGCCGCGTGGTCGGTGCGGTCCCCTCCGGCGGCGAAGGCGGGAATCACCGCGGCAGCGACACCACCGGCGGCGACCACCGCGACAGCGGTGACGATCAGGCTCTTACGGCGCTTCGAGAACGTCGCGTCAATGCCCATGATTCTGTTTTCTCCCCGTAATGCAGCTGACGCCCCCTGCGTCAGCTTCTGGGCATTCATACGGAGGCGATCTTAGTTTGGACTCAGTCCAGACTTGTGACGTGCGTCACACACCACTTTTTTGGGGGGGGTCGATCAGCCCACCCAGCCCGTCCGGCGTTTGAGGACAAGGCCCTTTAGGGGCCGACGGGGGTCCAGGGGGCAC
>NZ_JBHYJA010000001.1:134258-137891 GCF_042740355.1 Streptomyces sp. NPDC059010 | reverse complement strand
CCCTGGTGGGGTCGAAGGGGCGAAGCCCCTGCGGATGGGACGGGTAGGGGCGGCGGGGGCGAGAACCCCCTCACCTCACCCGGCCCGATGCACCACCGCGTCGCACAGCTCCATCAGCGCGGCCTTGGCGTCAACGTCCGGCAACGGCGCCAGCGCGGCCCGCGCATCCTCCGCATACCGCACCGTGTCCCGCCGAGCCTGCTCCAACGCCGGATGCACCCGAAGCTGAGCCAACGCCTCCGCAAGCCGCGCGTCGTCACTCAGATCGGAGTCCAGCAGCTCGCGGAGCGCGACATCCTCCGCCAGCCCCAACCGCTCGGCCCGCTCCCGCAACCGCAGCACGGGCAGCGTCGGAATCCCCTCCCGGAGATCCGTCCCCGGCGTCTTGCCGGACTCCCGGGATTCACTCGCGATGTCCAGCACGTCGTCCGCCAACTGGAAGGCGACGCCCAGCCGCTCCCCGTACTGGGTCAGCACATCGACGACCGTCTCGTCGGCGCCCGACATCATCGCCCCGAACCGGCACGACACCGCCACCAACGACCCGGTCTTCCCGCTGAGCACATCGAGGTAGTGCTCCACCGGATCCCGCCCGTCCTGCGGCCCCGCCGTCTCCAGGATCTGCCCGGTGACCAGCCGCTCGAACGCCTCGGCCTGCACCCGCACCGCCTCGGGCCCGAGGTCGGCGAGGATGTGCGACGCGCGCGCGAACAGGAAGTCCCCGGTCAGCACGGCAACCGAGTTGTCCCAGCGGGCGTTCGCGCTGTCGACCCCGCGCCGTACCGCCGCCTCGTCCATCACGTCGTCGTGGTACAGCGTCGCCAGATGGGTCAGCTCCACCACCACGGCCGACGGCACGACGCCCGGTGCATAGGGGTCCCCGAACTGGGCAGTGAGCATCACGAGCAACGGCCGGAACCGCTTTCCCCCCGCTCGCACCAGATGCTGGGCTGCTTCGGTGATGAAGGGGACCTCACTCTTGGTGGCTTCGAGCAATCCCTCCTCGACAGCCGCCATTCCGGCCTGGACATCGGCTTCCAGAGCCTGGTCCCGCACGCTCAGCCCGAACGGCCCGACGACGGTCACGAGGGGTCTCCTGTCTGCTGGTGTCCACTGGCGGTTACACGGTTTGTCGATAGGTCGCTGACATCACTCAAGTCAGCGTATCCGGTCACGTTTCGATCACCGATGCCGCCCACCCGTCCACGACGGGCGGTATCGGATCACGACCGGTATGTTTTTGATCACCTGATAAGGCCGCACATCTATCCATTTATATGGAAGTAGCGGCCGATGTCTCGTATCGACGTCGACATCGGGCCAGGCAGCGGACCCCCGCCCCGCGACGACCACGCCCTCTTCGGCCAGCCCAGAGGCCTGCTCACTGCCTCCTCCGACGGTATGGGCATGTCGGCCGGAACCTCCGTCTCCGTCGCCCCCACCCCCGTCGCTGCCCCGTCCGTCGCCGACGACCCGCTCGCCGACCGCGTGGCGGTGCCGACCGCCGCCATGACGCGGTCGGACCTCGGCCTGATCAGCCCGGGCACGGGGCCGCTCAAGCCCAATGCCGCCACCATGGCCGGCAGGCTGCCCCTCGGCCTGGTCCAGTACGCCGTCGGCCACCGCGACCTGGCCGGACGGCAGCATGCCGCCGCGGACCGGCCGACCGTGGACCGCTTCGGCGGCCTGCCGTTCCTGCTGACGGCGCTGCCGACGTCCGGGCACTCCTGGGACGACTACGTCATGCCCCTCTGGCCCCTTTCCCCCACCCTCGCCACCGGCATCCAGGCCGAGACCGTGAAGCTCTACGACGACGCCTCCCTGCCCGCCTACTTTGCGCATCCGTACGTCCTTCCCCTTCGATACGGCTCATGACGACCTGCGGATCCCGTTCCCGGACGGGACGCTGCTCCACGCGCGCGTGTGGCGCCCGCTGACGCACTCGGCGACGGAACTGGCCGGGTGGCATGTTCGGCATCTCCTGGGGCGGCTTCAGCTCCCTCCAGATCGCGGCCCTCACGCCCGAGCCGCTCAAGGCGATCGTCACGGTCCGCTCCACGGACGATCGCTATGACAACGACGCGCACTACATGGGAGGTTCCGTCCTCGCGGTCGACATGCGCGCCTGGGGCGCCTGACGGTCGACCCCCGCTACGGCGGCACGCGCGTGCACCCCGACGGAATGGAGTTCACCGTGGCGTTCTACCTGGAGGGCGAAGAGGTGCTTTTCCGTCAGACACGGGAGAAACGGACTCCACGGACAGCCGGATAACGGCGAGTTGGAGCCATTGCCCGATTTGCCGCTCTTGTGGATGCCAGTGAGTTGAGTCACGCGGCGAGGGCGACACGCCCGGCCCGGCGCACCCCTTCCCCCCTTGCATCAAGCCCAAGTTGAGACTTGGCAACCGCAAAGGATCAAGCGCCCCATACACACCAGACCATGGTCAACCGGCACGACAGGCACCCATGACACTTGTTCCGGGCATGTGCTCTCGCATACGTTCCCGCTCGTCGGGCGGACGCCGAATCCTGCCGCCGCCCGAGTCACCCACCCACCCACGCACTCACACACGCACGGCAGGAGCGGGGGACCCAGGTAAGTCGCCGGACCGGCCGCCTTGATGGCGCACCGGAGCGGCTCGGGGTGAAGTCGCGCCGCCACAGGCGCGACCGGGCACCTCCCCGCCCGAACCCGACAGCTCACCTCGCAGGCGTCGGAGAGGAACAGCGCCATGCCCCGAGGCAAGCACCGCCGCCCCCGCACCAATCCGCTCACCCGCCACGTCATCGTCGCCGGAACCGGCACCGCCGCCCTCGCCCTCCCGCTCCTGAGCGCGACCACCGCGAGCGCCGCCGAGCCGGTCCAGACCGCCACCACGGCGAAGACCGGGACCATCACCTACACCACGAAGAAGGGCGATTCGCTCTACGGCATCGCCGACCGCTACGACGCCCAGGGCGGCTGGCGGCAGCTCTACAAGGACAACCGCAAGGCCGTCGGCGACAACCCCCGGCTGATCCACCCCGGCGTCGATCTGAAGGTCCGGGCGACGAAGAAGGCGAGCACGACGGCTGGCAAGGCGTCCGCGCCCGCCAAGAAGTCCGCCGTCGCCAAGGCCACCCAGGCCTCCGTGAAGTCGTACCCGGACAACCTCGACGGCTGGATCCGCAACGCCCTGGACATCATGGAGCAGAACGGAATTCCCGGTTCATACAACGGCATTCACCGCAACATCATGCGTGAGTCGTCCGGCAACCCGGGCGCCATGAACAACTGGGACTCCAACGCTGTCGCGGGCACCCCGTCCAAGGGCCTTCTGCAGGTCATCGACCCGACCTTCGCGACCTACCACGTGCCGGGTACGGTGTTCGACCCCTTCGACCCGGTCGCGAACATCGTGGCCGCGTGCAACTACGCGGCCGCACGCTATGGCTCGATCGACAATGTGAACGGACCTTACTAGGCCAACGGCCAACCAATCGGGGCAATAGCCCCACTTTGAGCAAAAGGGGCTTATTAGGCAAAGTCGGCCAGGCTGCTCGTGAAGAGTCGTGGGGGGGGGGGGTGGGTGGGGGGTGGGGGGTGGGGGGAGAGGGGTTGTGATGGGGGGGGGGCGGGGGGGGGCGGAGTGT
>NZ_JBHYJA010000001.1:0-134248 GCF_042740355.1 Streptomyces sp. NPDC059010 | reverse complement strand
CACATATACACCTGTGTTTTTTAGTAGCCACTGGCGCCCGGGGTGTGTTTTCTGTTGGTTGGCCTCCCGGGGGGCTGGCGGCCCCACCGCCCTCGACAGGGTGATCTCGTCGGCGACCGCCTTCAGCTCGGCGTGGGCGTTGGCCATGGCCACACCACGGGCGGCCCAGTCGAACATGGGGATGTCGTTGGGCATGTCCCCGAAGGCGATGGTCTGGTGCGGGCCGAGGCCGAGATGCTCGGCGGCGAGCGCGAGACCGGTCGCCTTGGTGATGCCACATGGCTGGAGTTCGACGGTGCCCGGCCCCGACATGGTGACGGTGGCCAGGGAGCCGACGACCGAGCGCGCCGTCGCCGCCAACTCGTCGTCCGAGAGGCTCGGATGGCGCAGCAGCACCTTGCTGATCGGCTCGCACCACAGGTCGTACCGACGCTGCACGCGTACGGCGGGCAGGGTCGGGTGCGGCATCAGATACCCGGGCTCGATGAGCGTGAGCCCGTCGACACCGTCCTGGTCCACCGCCGCGTAGACCTGCCCCACCTCGGCCTCGATCTTGCCGAGCGCGGTCTCGGCCAACTCCCGGTCCAGGGTGACCGACCACAGCAGACGGTCCGCGCCGGCATCGTACAACTGCGCGCCCTGTCCGCACACCGCGAGCCCCGCGCTGCCCAGTTCGTCGAGGAGCGGCCGAACTCGGGGCGCCGGCCGCCCCGTCACGACGAGGTGCTGGGCGCCGCCCGCCGCCACCAGCGCGAGGGCGTCGATGGACCGGTCCGAGAGCGTGTCGTCGCCTCGTAGCAGCGTCCCGTCCAGGTCAGTGGCGATGAGTGAATATGCGATAGGTGCGGCCATGATCAGAGAATACGGACAGGACGCCCCATCGACTCGACGCGAACCGGACGGCTGCTGTGTTCACATGTGTTGACACCTGTTCCGGTTGCCCCTCTGGTTCCGGTTCTGCCTCCGATCCTGTCCACAGTGCTCCTTCCGCACGCCAACTTCCTTCCGCTTGTGGCGATTTCACCCCCACGTGGTGCCCGCGGGCTCCTTGATGGTGGTGTTGATGCGATTGAACATGTTGGTAACGGAAATGGTGAGGATCAGCGCCGACAACTCCTTCTCGTCGAAGTGGTCGGCCACCTCGTCCCACAACTCGTCCGGCACCGACTCGTGCGAACGGTCCGCGAGCCTCGTCATCGACTCGGTCAGCTGCAGCGCGGCCCGCTCTGCGTCGGTGAACCAGGGCGCGTCGCGCCAGGCGGAGACGGCGTCGATCCGCTCAACGCTCGTCCCTGCCTTGCGCAGATTGGCCGTGTGGCCGTGCACACAGGCACCGCACCCGTTGATCTGGCTCGTGCGCAGCCCCACGATCTCGGCCAGCTCCTGCGACAGACCGGCCTCGCCGATCGCCTGGAAGAGGGTGCCGATCCCCTTCATCGCGCCGGACAGGACATACGCCGGGTTGGTCATCCGTGCCTGCATGGTTCTCTCCTCCGATGTCAGCGATTCCGCGATCTCGCGATCCCGCGGCTCCGCGTTTCCGCGTTCCGTGTTTCCGTCTTCACTGCACTGACGGAGCGGAGGACCTGGTTGTGACCGGTCGGCCGAAGATTTTTTCGACGCCCCCCGGAACACCGGCCCGATGCGGCGACCAGGGGGTTCGCCGACATCCGCGGGCGAGGTCGGCACTGCCCAAGACAGACGACTCACCCGTAACGTGTGCCCCGACCACATGGCATTGGCATACGGAGCGGATGAGAGTGAGGCAGCACCCCATGCCCCCCTTCGATCTCCCCGAGGGCGACCCCTTCGGCACGCACAACCTCCCGTACGGCGTCTTCTCCCTCCCCGGCTCGGACTCCGCGCGCAGGGTCGGCGTCCGGCTCGGCGACCACGTCCTCGACGCGGGCAAGGCGGCCTACGCGCTCGGCTCGCCCTACGCCCCGCTGCTCGCGCAGGGCTCCCTGAACCCGCTGCTCGCCGCGGGCCGCACCACCTGGTCGGACGTACGGCGCGCGCTGACGGCGTGGGTGACGGTGCCGGCGCACCAGGAGGCCATCGCGGACCTCCTCCACCCCCTGTCCTCGGTGACCCTGCACCTCCCCTTCGAGGTCGCTGACTACGTCGACTTCTACGCCTCCGAGAACCACGCCCGGAACGTCGGCCAGATCTTCCGCCCCGACGCGGCGGACTCACTGACCCCCAACTGGAAGCATCTGCCGATCGGTTACCACGGCCGCTCGGGCACGGTGGTGGTCTCCGGCACGGATGTCGTACGACCGTCCGGCCAGCGCAAGGCCCCCGCCGACCCGGCGCCGGTGTTCGGCCCGTCGGTCCGCCTGGACATCGAGGCCGAGGTCGGCTTCGTGGTCGGCGCACCGTCGCAGCTGGGCAGGCCGGTTCCGCTGGCCGACTTCCGCGAGCACGTCTTCGGCCTCTGCCTGCTCAACGACTGGTCGGCACGCGACATCCAAGCCTGGGAGTACGTCCCCCTCGGCCCGTTCCTCGGCAAGTCCTTCACCACGTCGGTGTCGGCTTGGATCACCCCGCTGGACGCCTTGGACGAAGCCCGGGTCGCACCGCCGGAGCGGACGCACCCCCTGCTGCCGTACCTGGACGACTCCGGCGCCGAAACCGAACCCGACGGCTACGACCTGCGTATCTCCGTGGCCATCAACGGCCACGTCGTCTCCGAGCCTCCCTTCTCCACCATGTACTGGACGGCCGCCCAGCAACTCGCCCACATGACCGTGAACGGCGCCTCCCTGCGCACCGGCGACCTGTACGGCTCGGGCACCGTGAGCGGCCCGACGGAACGCGAGCGCGGATCACTGCTCGAACTCACGTGGAACGGCCGCGACCCTCTCGAACTCCCGGACGGCAAGCGGGCGTTCCTGGAGGACGGCGATGTCGTGACACTCTCGGCGTGGGCACCCGGGCCGGACGGGGTTCGGGTCGGTCTGGGCGAGGTCACGGGGCGGATCGTGTCGGCCTGACGCCGTGCCTGCGGCCCAGAACTGACAGGACATTCGGCGGGTCTTTCCCCCTGACTCCTGCGACAGTCACCGTCATACTGGCTGGCGGTGGGAAGCGAACAGCGATCGGCGTTCGCCGCCCACCGCCCCGCACAGCCGCCCCCGCACCTTCCCTGACCAGGATCCGGAGCCCTTGGCATGACCGTCTGCCTGCTCCTGTTGAGCATCGTCGCTCTGACGGCCGCCGTACCCGTCCCGCGCGCGCTGACCCGGGCCACCTGGCCCGAACGGGAACCCGTGGTCGCCCTCTGGGTGTGGCAGTGCCTGGTCGCCACCGTCCTGCTGTGCTGTCTGACGGCCCTGTCCCTGGGCACCGCCGCCGTCTTCGGCACGGTACGCGCCCAGCTCTTCGCTCCGGCACCGCCGCCGGTGACCGAGGCGTACGACCTCTCGGCCGCGCCCGCCTGGGCCGCCGCGCTCACCGTGCTCCTTGCCTGCGGGGCCGCCTGGACGACGGCGATGCTGGCCCGCGAGCTGTCCGAGGCCCGGCGGCGACGCGGCCAGGCCAGGGCCCATCTGCGGGAACGCGCGCCCGACCTGCCCGCCGGCCTGGGCTCGGCGCGCGGCCCGCTCCTGGTGCTGGAGGACGAGTACCCGGACGCCTGGTGGATGCCCGGCAGCCCGCCCCAGCTGATCGTCACCACGGGCGCCCTGCACCGTCTGACCGACCACCAGCTCGACGCCGTCCTCACCCATGAACGTGGCCATGCCCAAGCCCGCCACGACTGGTTGCTGCACCTCTCCACCGCGCTTGCCACCGGCTTCCCCCGCATCCCGTTGTTCGCCCACTTCTGCGACCAGACCCACCGCCTGGTCGAACTGGCCGCCGACGACACCGCGTCCCGCCGCTGCGGTCACCTGACGACGGCCCTGGCCCTGATCGAGCTCAACCAGCACCGGGGCGTTCTCTCCTGCGCCTCCACCAACCGCCTCCTGGGCGAACGCGTCAACCGCCTCCTCCAGCCACCGCCACGCCTGGGTCGCCGCCACCGTGCCCTCACTACGACGCTGGCGGCACTGGTGCCACTGCTCCCCTTGTTGATCACATTCGCGCCGGGGCTGACGGCTTTGAACTGACCGTGGTGCCGGGGCTGCCGCCGGGCAGGCCACGCAGGCCGGGATGGATGGAGCACGCCGCCACCGACCCCGCTCGCGCCCCTTATGCCCAGTCCCGAGGTCCAGACGCAGTCCCGACGCCCAGGCCCTCCCACGCCCAGGCCCTCAGGACGTCCAGCCCCAGTCCGACGGCCAGGCCTACTCCCGACGTCCGCCCCAGTCCTACTCCCGACGCCTAAGACCAGTCCCGACGTCCAACCCCAATCCCGACCCCTATGCCCCAGTCCCGACGTCCAGACCTAGCCCGGCCCGGACGCTCAGGCCCCCGCCGCCTAGGCCCAGTCCTCCGGCTCCGGCTCCGGCTCCGGCTCCATCTCGGGCCAGTCGTCCGCCCCGGGATCCGCACCGGGATCCGCCCCGTGACGGGCCCCGGAAGCCGCCCCCGCCGCCGCCCCCGCATCGGACTCCCCCCGCATGGAGCCCAGCACCTGGAGCACCCCCTCCCCATACGTGGCCAGCTTCTTCTCGCCGACGCCGCTGACGCCGCCGAGCTCCCGCACCGACGTCGGCCACGCCGTCACGATCTCCCGCAGCGTCGCGTCGTGGAAGATCACGTAGGCCGGAACGCCCTGCTCCCGAGCCTGCTCGGCACGCCAGGCCCGCAGTGCCTCGAAGGCCGGCACCAGCGCCTCCGGGAGCTCCGCCGCCGCGGCCTTCGCCTTGCGCTCTCCCCGCCCGGAGCCCGCGGAACCCGACGCCGACCGCGAGGTCGCCGGCTTCTTCGGCTCCTTGCGCAGCGGCACCTCCCGCTCGCGCCGCAGCACGGTGCCGCTGTCCTCGGTCAGCACGAGCGTCCCGTACTCCCCCTCGACCGCGAGCAGCCCCTGCGCCAGCAACTGCCGGATGGCGCCCCGCCATTCGCCCTCGCTCAGCTCCTCGCCGATGCCGAACACCGACAGCTGGTCGTGGTCGAACTGGATCACCTTGCCGGTGCGCTTGCCGAGCAGGATGTCGACGATCTGCAGCGCCCCGAATTTCTGCCCGCGCTCCCGCTGCAGCCGTACCACCGTCGACAGCACCTTCTGCGCCGCGACCGTGCCGTCCCAGGTCTCCGGCGGGGTCAGACAGGTGTCGCAGTTGCCGCAGCCCGCCGGATCGGGATCCTGGCCGAAGTAGGCGAGCAGCTGACCGCGCCGGCACCGGGCGGTCTCGCACAGCGCCAGCATCGCGTCCAGATGGGAGGCGGCCCGGCGCCGGAACGCCTCGTCTCCCTCGCCCGACTGGATCAGCTTGCGCTGCTGGATGACGTCGTTGAGGCCGTAGGCCATCCAGGCCGTGGAAGGCAGCCCGTCACGTCCCGCGCGGCCCGTCTCCTGGTAGTAGCCCTCGACCGACTTGGGCAGATCGAGGTGGGCGACGAACCGCACGTCCGGCTTGTCGATGCCCATCCCGAAGGCGATGGTCGCCACCACGACCAGGCCCTCTTCCCGAAGGAAGCGGGACTGGTGCGCCGCGCGCGTGCCCGCGTCCAGACCCGCGTGGTACGGCACCGCCTCGATGCCGTTGCGGGTCAGGAACTCGGCCGTCGCCTCCACGGACTTGCGTGACAGGCAGTACACGATGCCCGCGTCGCCCGCGTGCTCGTCCCGCAGGAAGCCCAGCAGCTGCTTCTTCGGGTCCGCCTTGGGCACGATCCGGTACTGGATGTTGGGCCGGTCGAAGCTGGCCACGAAATGCCGGGCCGTCGGCATGTTCAGCCGCTGGGTGATCTCCTCGTGCGTCGCCCGCGTGGCCGTCGCCGTGAGCGCGATCCGCGGGACGTCCGGCCAGCGCTCGCCGAGCAGCGAGAGGGCCAGATAGTCGGGGCGGAAGTCGTGGCCCCACTGGGACACGCAATGCGCCTCGTCGATCGCGAAGACGGCGATCTTGCCGCGGGACAGCAGGTCCAGCGTCGCGTCGAGCCGCAGCCGCTCCGGCGCCAGATAGAGCAGGTCCAGCTCACCCGCGAGGAACTCCGCCTCCACCACCCGCCGCTCGTCGAAGTCCAGCGTGGAGTTGATGAACCCGGCGCGCACACCGAGCGCGCGCAGCGCGTCCACCTGGTCCTGCATCAGTGCGATGAGCGGCGAGACGACGATGCCCGTACCCGGTCTGACCAGGGACGGGATCTGGTAGCACAGCGACTTGCCGCCGCCGGTTGGCATGAGCACGACGGCATCGCCGCCCGCCACCACATGCTCGATGACCGCTTCCTGCTCACCCCGGAAGGCGTCGTACCCGAAGACCCGGTGCAGCGCGGCCAGCGCCTCGCTCCCGGCCGCGCCTGCCGCCGCTGCCACCTCGGTCACACTTGGCATCTCCCTGATCCCGCCCGTCGCACCCATCGCCATGCCCCCGTACGTCGTCCCTCGACCACTGCATCCACGATAGGGGTCGCGACCGACAGCGCCGGAGTTATCCACAGGTCGCCCCGCACGGCCCCGTCAAGGACACGACACTCGTTCACACGTTCGCGGGAGACCTGCCCGTTTCCGACCGATAGCCTGAAAGCACCGGCGAGACTCCGTCCCATGGGAGCACTGATGAACGTCGCACCGAAGGCGTCCACGCCCAGCTGGCCGACCCCGCCGGAAGGCGGCTGGACCGCCGACGACCTGGACCGCCTCCCGAATCTTCCTCCGCACACGGAATTGATCGACGGGAGCCTGGTCTTCGTGAGTCCGCAGACTCTGTTTCATGAACGCGCGGTCGATTTCTTCAAATGGCAGCTCCAGTCCCTAGCACCGGAGGAATTCGAGGTCGTCCGCGAGTTCACCATCGACATCGACGATCAGAACCGGCCGGAGCCGGATGTGATCGTGGTGCGTGAGGACGTGGTGGAAGACCCGGACCAGACGCGGTACCCCGCAGAAGCCGTCGTCCTCGCCATCGAGGTCGTCTCGGCGGAGTCCGTGTCCCGAGACCGTGAGACCAAGCCGATGAAGTACGCCCGCGCCGGGATCGAGCACTACTGGCGCGTCGAGAAGGAAATGGGCCTGGTGGTCGTGCATGCCTTCGAGCTGGAGCCCACCATCCAGGCATACACGAGCGTGGGTATCTTCCGCAGGCGAATGAAGGTGGACTCCCCCTTCGCCGTTGACCTCGACCTCACCAAGATCAAGCCCCGCCGCGAGAAGAGCCAGTAGCCGCGACCGCGCAGGAACGCGGCTGCCCGGCACCCCGAAAACAGGTGCCGGGCAGCCGCGTCTCCGGATCGAATCACCGCACGAAGACCCCTGCCTGATTCGCCAGGTCCAGGAAGTACTGCGGCGCCACACCCAGCACCAGCGTGACCGCCACACCGACCCCGATCGCCGTCATCGTCAGCGGCGACGGCACCGCGACCGTCGGCCCCTCCGGACTCGGCTCGCTGAAGAACATCAGGACGATGACGCGGATGTAGAAGAACGCCGCGATCGCGGACGAGATCACACCGACCACGACCAGCGGGCCCGCCCCGCCCTCCGCCGCCGCCTTGAACACCGCGAACTTCCCGGCGAAGCCGGAGGTCAGCGGGATGCCGGCGAAGGCCAGCAGGAACACCGCGAACACGGCCGCGACCAGCGGCGAACGGCGTCCCAGACCGGCCCACTTGGACAGGTGCGTCGCCTCGCCGCCGGCGTCCCGCACCAGCGTCACCACCGCGAACGCGCCGATCGTCACGAACGAGTACGCGCCCAGGTAGAAGAGGACGGACGACACACCGGACGGCGTCGCCGCGATGACACCCGCGAGAATGAAGCCCGCGTGCGCGATCGACGAGTACGCCAGCAGCCGCTTGATGTCGGTCTGCGTGATCGCGACGATCGCTCCGCCCAGCATGGTGACGATGGCGACGCCCCACATGACCGGCCGCCAGTCCCAGCGCAGGCCGGGCAGCACGACGTACAGAATGCGGAGCAGCGCGCCGAACGCGGCCACCTTCGTCGCCGCCGCCATGAAGCCGGTCACCGGCGTCGGCGCGCCCTGGTAGACGTCCGGCGTCCACATGTGGAACGGCACCGCGCCCACCTTGAACAGCAGGCCCATGACGATCATCGCGGCGCCGATGAGCAGCAGCGCGTCGTTGCCCATCGTGTCGGCGAGCGCCGGGCTGACGTCCGGGACGGTGCCGTCGACGACCTGCGCGATCGTCGCGTACGACACGGAGCCCGCGTAGCCGTAGAGCAGCGCGATGCCGAACAGGGTGAACGCGGACGCGAAGGCACCCAGCAGGAAGTACTTGACCGCGGCCTCCTGCGACATGAGCCGCTTGCGGCGGGCCAGCGCGCACATCAGGTACAGCGGGAGCGAGAAGACTTCCAGGGCGATGAACAGCGTCAGCAGGTCGTTGGCCGCCGGGAAGACCAGCATGCCCGTGACGGCGAACATCAGCAGCGGGAACACCTCGGTGGTGGTGAACCCGGCCTTCACCGCTGCCTTCTCGCTGTCGCTGCCCGGCACGGACGCCGCCTGCGCGGCGAAGGAGTCGACCCGGTTGCCGTGCGCCTCCGGGTCGAGTCGCCGCTCGGCGAAGGTGAACAGACCGACCAAGGCCGCCAGCAGGATCGTGCCCTGCAGGAAGAGCGCCGGTCCGTCGACGGCGATCGCGCCCATCGCGGCGATGCCCGACTTGGTCGTGGCGTACCCGCCGGCCGCCAGTGCCACGACCGCGGCGAAGGCCGCGACGAGCGCCACGACGGCGACGAACACCTGGGCGTAGTAACGCGCCTTGCGCGGCACGACCGCCTCGATGAGTACGCCGACGATCGCCGCGCCGACGACGATCAGGGTGGGCGACAGCTGCCCGTACTCGATCTTCGGCGCGCCGATCTTCGCGATCGGGTCGGCCGCGGTTGTCCACAGGCTGTGGACGGCTGATGCGCTCACTTGGCCGCCTCCACCTCGGGCTGGGGGTCCTTCTTCTGTACGTCGGACATGGTCTGCTGGACCGCGGGGTTGACGATGTCCGTGACGGGCTTCGGGTAGACGCCCAGGAAGATCAGCAGTGCGACCAGCGGGGCGACGACCACGAGTTCACGCACCCTGAGGTCGGGCATCGCGGAGACCTCCGGCTTCACCGGGCCCGTCATCGTGCGCTGGTAGAGGACGAGGACGTAGAGCGCGGCGAGCACGATGCCGAAGGTGGCGATGATGCCGATCACCGGGTAGCGAGTGAACGTGCCGACCAGGACCAGGAACTCACTGACGAAGGGTGCCAGTCCCGGCAGCGACAGAGTCGCCAGACCGCCGATCAGGAAGGTGCCGGCGAGCACCGGAGCGACCTTCTGCACACCGCCGTAGTCGGCGATGAGCCGCGATCCGCGCCGCGAGATCAGGAAGCCGACCACCAGCATCAGCGCGGCCGTCGAGATGCCGTGGTTGACCATGTACAGCGTCGCGCCGGACTGGCCCTGGCTGGTCATCGCGAAGATACCCATGATGATGAAGCCGAAGTGCGAGATCGACGCATACGCGATCAGACGCTTCATGTCCCGCTGGCCGACCGCCAGCAGCGCCCCGTAGACGATGCTGATCAACGCCAGGACGAGGATCGCGGGCGTCGCCCACTTGCTGGCCTCCGGGAACAGCTGAAGGCAGAAGCGGAGCATCGCGAAGGTGCCCACCTTGTCGACGACCGCGGTGATGAGGACGGCGACCGGAGCGGTGGCCTCCTGCATCGCGTTGGGCAGCCAGGTGTGCAGCGGCCACAGCGGCGCCTTCACCGCGAAGGCGAAGAAGAACCCGAGGAACAGCCAGCGTTCGGTGTTGGTCGCCATGTCGAGCGAGCCGCCCGCGCGAGCCTCCGCGATCTCCTGGAGGCTGAAGCTCCCGGCGACCACATAGAGGCCGATCACCGCGGCCAGCATGATCAGACCGCCGACCAGGTTGTAGAGCAGGAACTTCACCGCGGCGTACGACCGTTGGGTCGACGCCACCTTCTCGCCGTGCTCGTGGGCACGGTCCCCGAAGCCGCCGATGAGGAAGTACATCGGGATGAGCATGGCTTCGAAGAAGATGTAGAAGAGGAAGACGTCGGTGGCCTCGAAGGAGATGATCACCATCGCCTCGACGGCCAGGATCAGGGCGAAGAAGCCCTGCGTCGGCCGCCAGCGCCTGCTTCCGGTCTCCAGCGGGTCGGCGTCGTGCCAGCCCGCGAGGACGATGAACGGGATCAGCAGCGCCGTCAGCGCGATCAGCGCCACCGCGATGCCGTCCACACCGAGTTCGTAGCGGACCCCGAAGTCCGCGATCCAGGAGTGGGATTCGGTGAGCTGGTAGCGGTCGCCGTCCGGGTCGAAGCGCACCAGGACGGTGATCGCGAGGGCGAGTGTGCCGAGCGAGAAGAGCAGCGCCAGCCATTTGGCGGCGGTGCGCTGCGCGGCCGGTACGGCGGCCGTGGCGATCGCCCCGATCGCCGGGAGCACCGCCGTGGCTGTCAGCAGAGGAAAGGACATCGGTATCAGACCGCCCTCATCAGCAGGGTCGCGGCGATGAGGATCGCCGCACCGCCGAACATCGAGACCGCGTACGACCGCGCGAAGCCGTTCTGCAACCTGCGCATCCGTCCGGACAGACCGCCCATCGAGGCCGCCGTACCGTTGACGACGCCGTCGACCAGGGTGTGGTCGACGTACACCAGGGAGCGCGTGAGGTGTTCGCCGCCGCGCACGAGGACGACGTGGTTGAAGTCGTCCTGGAGCAGATCGCGCCGGGCGGCCCGGGTGAGCAGCGACCCGCGCGGGGCGACGACCGGGACCGGGCGGCGGCCGTACTGGCCGTAGGCGATGGCGACGCCGATGACCATGCAGGCGACGGTCGCGCCGGTGATCACTCCCGCGCTGATCGGCGGGTGGCCGTGCGCGTGCCCGGTGATGGGCTCCAGCCAGTGGATGAAGCGGTCGCCGATGCTGAAGAACGCACCGGCGGCCACCGATCCGACGGCCAGCACGATCATCGGGATCGTCATGGCCCTGGGCGACTCGTGCGGATGCGGCTCGTTGCCGTTCTCGTCGGGCTGCCAGCGCTTCTCGCCGAAGAACGTCATCAGCATCACGCGCGTCATGTAGAACGCCGTGATGGCCGCGCCCAGCAGCGCGCAGCCGCCGAGGATCCAGCCCTCGGTGCCGCCCTTGGCGAACGCCGCCTCGATGATCTTGTCCTTGGAGAAGAAGCCGGACAGACCCGGGAAGCCGATGATCGCGAGGTAGCCGAGGCCGAACGTCACGAAGGTGACCGGCATGTACTTGCGCAGGCCGCCGTACTTGCGCATGTCGACCTCGTCGTTCATGCCGTGCATGACCGAACCGGCGCCGAGGAACAGCCCGGCCTTGAAGAAGCCGTGCGTCACCAGGTGCATGATCGCGAAGACGTAGCCGATGGGGCCGAGGCCGGCCGCGAGGACCATGTAGCCGATCTGCGACATGGTCGAGCCGGCCAGCGCCTTCTTGATGTCGTCCTTGGCGCAACCGACGATCGCACCGAAGAGGAGCGTGACGGCACCGACGATGGTGACGACCAGCTGCGCGTCGGGCGCCGCGTTGAAGATGGCACCGGAGCGGACGATCAGGTAGACGCCCGCGGTCACCATCGTCGCGGCGTGGATGAGGGCCGAGACCGGGGTCGGGCCCTCCATCGCGTCCCCGAGCCAGGACTGCAGCGGCACCTGGGCGGACTTGCCGCAGGCGGCGAGCAGCAGCATCAGGCCGATCGCGGTGAGCTTGCCCTCGCTCGCGTCCCCGACCAGGCCGGGCTCTCCCTCGCCGCCGAGCAGCGGCCCGAAGGCGAAGGTGCCGAACCAGAAGAACATCAGCATGATCGCGATCGACAGGCCCATGTCGCCGACGCGGTTGACCAGGAAAGCCTTCTTCGCGGCGGTGGCGGCGCTGGGCTTGTGCTGCCAGAAGCCGATGAGCAGGTACGACGCGAGACCGACGCCCTCCCAGCCGACGTACAGCAGCAGGTAGTTGTCGGCGAGGACGAGCAGCAGCATCGCCGCGAGGAACAGGTTCAGATAGCCGAAGAAGCGGCGGCGCCGCTCGTCGTGCTCCATGTACCCGACCGAGTACAGGTGGATCAGCGAGCCGACGCCGGTGATCAGCAGCACGAACGTCATCGACAGCTGGTCGAGGCGGAAGGCGACGTCCGCCTGGAAGCTCTCGACCTGGATCCAGCTGAACAGGTGCTGGGTGAGGGTCCGCTGTTCGGGGTCCTTGCCCAGCAGGTCGGCGAAGAGGGCCACGCCGAAGGCGAAGGAGATGAACGACAGGAGCGTGCCGATCCACTGGCCGACGGCGTCCAGGCGCCGGCCGCCGCACAGCAGGAGGGCCGCTCCGAGCAATGGCGCCGCGATCAGCAGCGCAATCAGGTTCTCCACGATTCTTCCGACCCCTTAGAGCTTCATCAGGCTGGCGTCGTCGACCGAGGCCGAGTGGCGGGAACGGAACAGCGACACGATGATCGCCAGCCCGACGACGACCTCAGCGGCGGCGACGACCATCGTGAAGAAGGCGATGATCTGGCCGTCGAGATTGCCGTGCATCCGGGAGAAGGCGACGAGCGTCAGGTTGCAGGCGTTGAGCATGAGCTCGATGCACATGAACACGACGATCGCGTTGCGCCTGATCAGCACGCCGGTGGCGCCGATCGTGAACAACAGGGCGGCGAGGTAGAGGTAGTTGACCGGGTTCACTTCGACGCCTCCTCGGGCCGCTTGAAGGTCGACGGCTCGATCTCGGTCCGCTCCAGCCGTTCCTCCGCGCGCTGCTCCAGGGCCCGCAGGTCGTTGAGCGCCTCGGTGGACACGTCACGGATCTGGCCGCGCTCGCGCAGCGTCTTGCTGACCGTGAGGTCGGACGGGGTGCCGTCGGGCAGCAGGCCCGCGATGTCCACGGCGTTGTGCCGGGCGTAGACGCCGGGGGCCGGCAGCGGCGGGATGTGCTTGCCTTCCCGGATGCGCTCCTCGGACAGCTCGCGCTGGGTCTTGGCGCGCTCGGTGCGCTCGCGGTGGGTGAGCACCATGGCGCCGATGGCGGCCGTGATCAGCAGGGCGCCGGTGATCTCGAACGCGAAGACGTACTTGGTGAAGATGAGGGTCGCGAGGCCCTCCACATTGCCGTTCGCGTTCGCCTGGGTGAGGCCGTTGAACTCGGTCAGAGAGGCGTTCCCGATGCCGCCGACGAGCAGGATGCCGAAGCCGAGCCCACACAGGAGGGCCAGCCACCGCTGGCCCTTGATGGTCTCCTTCAGGGAGTCGGCGGCCGTGACGCCGACGAGCATCACCACGAACAGGAACAGCATCATGATCGCGCCGGTGTAGACGACGATCTGCACGATCCCGAGGAAGTAGGCGCCGTTGGCGAGGTAGAAGATCGCCAGGATGATCATGGTCCCGGCGAGACAGAGCGCGCTGTGCACCGCCTTCTTCATGAATACGGTGCACAGGGCGCCGATCACCGCGACGGTGCCGAGGATCCAGAACTGGAAGGCCTCGCCCGTGGAGGTGGAGTAGGCGGCGAGCTGCGCGCTCATACGTCCACCTCCTCTTCCTCTGCCGCGCCCGAAGGGCCTGCCGATGGATGCAGCTCGCCCTTGGACACGGCGACTTGGGGCTCGGTGCCCGGCGCGGCCTCCGTGACCAGCCCCCGGTAGTAGTCCTGCTCGTCGGTCCCCGGGTAGATGGCGTGGGGCGTGTCGACCATGCCGTCCTCAAGACCGGCGAGCAGCTGCTCCTTGGTGTAGATGAGGTTGGCGCGGCTGGAGTCGGCGAGCTCGAACTCGTTGGTCATCGTGAGCGCGCGCGTGGGGCACGCCTCGATGCACAGGCCGCACAGGATGCAGCGGGCGTAGTTGATCTGGTAGACGCGGCCGTACCGCTCGCCCGGCGAGTAGCGCTCCTCGTCGGTGTTGTCGGCGCCCTCCACATAGATGGCGTCGGCGGGGCAGGCCCAGGCGCACAGCTCGCAGCCGACGCACTTCTCCAGGCCGTCCGGATGGCGGTTGAGCTGGTGCCGTCCGTGGAAGCGCGGAGCGGTGGTCTTCTGCTGCTCCGGGTACTGCTCGGTCAGCCGCTTCTTGAACATGGCCTTGAAGGTCACGCCGAAGCCGGCTACGGGGTTCAGGAAACCGGGCTTGGTCTCCTTGGGCTCCTCAGCCATCGGACGCCTCCTTTCCATCCAGAGATCCGTCACTCTGAGTATCGGGCCCACCACTGACAATCAGCTCCCGCTCACGGCGCGGGCCGCGCCGCGGCACTGCCGGAAGCTCCTGTCCGGGCAGGGGAGGTACGGGGAATCCGCCCGCCATCGCGTCGAAGCCGGCGGGTTCCTCCGCGGGCCGCTCGGCCGCCTTCGACCGGTCGCGGAACATGTCCGCGACGAAGGAGAGGAGCAGCAGGGCGAGGACGCCGCCGCCGACGTAGAGGGCGATGTCGGCGAAGTCGTAGTTCTCGTTGCGAAGAGTCCGCACGGTCGCGACGAGCATCAGCCAGACGACGGAGACCGGGATCAGGACCTTCCAGCCGAGCTTCATCAGCTGGTCGTAGCGGACGCGGGGCAGCGTGCCGCGCAGCCAGATGAAGAAGAAGAGCAGCAGCTGAACCTTGATCACGAACCAGAGCAGCGGCCACCAGCCGTGGTTCGCGCCCTCCCAGAAGGCGCTGATCGGATACGGGGCCCGCCAGCCGCCCAGGAAGAGCGTCACCGACACGGCCGAGACCGTCACCATGTTCACGTACTCGGCGAGCATGAACATCGCGAACTTGATCGACGAGTACTCGGTGTTGAAACCGCCGACCAGGTCGCCCTCGGACTCCGGCATGTCGAAGGGGGCGCGGTTGGTCTCGCCGACCATCGTGATGATGTAGATCACGAAGGACACCGGCAGCAGCACGACGTACCAGCGGTCCTGCTGCGCCTCCACGATCGCCGACGTCGACATCGACCCGGAGTAGAGGAACACCGAGGCGAACGCGGCACCCATGGCGATCTCGTACGAGATCATCTGCGCGCAGGAACGCAGGCCGCCGAGCAGCGGGTAGGTGGATCCAGAACTCCAACCCGCAAGCACGATGCCGTAGATGCCGACCGAGGCGACCGCGAGGATGTAAAGCATCGCGATCGGCAGGTCGGTGAGCTGCATCGTGGTGCGGTGGCCGAAGATCGAGATCTCGTTGCCGGCCGGGCCGAAGGGGATCACCGCGATCGCCATGAAGGCCGGGATGGCCGCGACGATCGGCGCGAGGACGTAGACCACCTTGTCCGCGCGTTTGACGATGACGTCTTCCTTCAGCATCAGCTTGATGCCGTCGGCGAGCGACTGGAGCATGCCCCAGGGGCCGTGCCGGTTGGGTCCGATGCGCAGCTGCATCCAGGCGACGACCTTGCGCTCCCAGACGATGGAGAACAGCACGGTCACCATCAGGAAGGCGAAGCAGAACACCGCCTTGATGACGACCAGCCACCAGGGGTCGCGGCCGAACATCGAGAGGTCTTCAGCGGCGAGGTACGGGGTCATGCCTCCACCTCCTTGGGGGCCTCGCCGGCGGGCGTCGCCGGGCCGATGCGGACGAGTGAGCCGGGCAGCGCCCCGGTGTCGGAGGCAACGCCACCGCCGGTGGAGTTCAGCGGGAGCCACACCACCCGATCGGGCATCTCCGTGATCTGCAGCGGCAGTTCGACGGTTCCGGCGGGGCCGGTCACGGCCAGGATGTCGCCGCCCTTGATGCCGGCCTCGGCAGCGGTTGCGGCCGACACGCGCGCGTGGGCGGCGTGCCGGGTACCGGCGAGCGCCTCGTCGCCCTCCTGGAGGCGGCCCTGGTCGAGCAGCAGCCGGTGCCCGGCCAGAACGGCCTCCCCGGCGGCCGGTCGCGGCAACGGGTCGGCGGTTGCCAGGGGTTCGGTGGCCCGCGGTCCGTCCCAGGGTCCGAGCCGGTCGATCTCCGCGCGCGTGGTGCGCAGATCCGGCAGACCCAGATGTACGTCCATGGCGTCGGCCAGCATCTGCAGCACGCGCGCGTCGGTCGGGGCGAGGCGGCGGGTCATCTGGTCGGGCTTGAGCGCGGCCTCGAAGGACCGCACCCGGCCCTCCCAGTTGAGGAAGGTGCCGGCCTTCTCGGCGACCGCGGCGACGGGCAGCACGACATCGGCGAGCTCGGTCACCTCACCGGGTCGCAGCTCCAGCGACACCACGAAACCGACCTCGGCGAGCGCCTCACGCGCGCGTGCCGGATCGGGCAGGTCGGCGACCTCGACGCCCGCGACCAGCAGGGCCTGGAGTTCGCCCGTCGCGGCGGCCTCCACGATCTGGCCGGTGTCACGGCCGTGGCGGAGCGGGAGTTCGGCCAGCCCCCAGACGGCGGCGACCTCGTCACGCGCGCGTGGGTCGGTCGCGGGACGCCCGCCCGGCAGCAGCGTCGGCAGCGCACCGGCCTCGACGGCGCCGCGCTCGCCCGCCCGGCGCGGGATCCACACCAGCTGGGCGCCGATCGCGGTGGCGGCCCGTACGGCGGCGGTGAGTCCACCCGGCACGGCGGCCAGCCGCTCGCCGACGACGATCACCGCGCCCTCCGCGCGCAGCACTTCGGCGGCCTTCGCACCGGCCTCGTCCAGTCCGACTCCGCTCGCGAGCGCGTCCAGCCACTCGGTCTCGGTGCCGGGAGCGGCGGGCAGCAGCGTGCCGCCGGCCTTCTCCAGGCCGCGCGTCGCGTGCGTGGCGAGCGAGAAGACCCGCTGGCCGTGCCCCCGCCAGGCCTTGCGCAGCCGCAGGAAGATCCCGGGCGCCTCCTCCTCGGCCTCGAACCCTGCCAGCAGGACGGCCGGGGCCTTCTCCAGGAGGTCGTACGTGACGCCCGTACCGTCGAGGTCACGGCCGTGACCGGCGACCCGGGCCGCCAGGAAGTCGGCCTCCTCGGCGCTGTGCACGCGCGCGCGGAAGTCGATGTCGTTGGTGTCGAGCGCCACGCGCGCGAACTTGCTGTACGTGTAGGCGTCCTCGACGGTGAGCCGGCCACCGGTCAGCACACCGGTGCGGCCGCGTGAGGCGAGGAGTCCCTGGGCCGCGATCTGCAGCGCCTCCGGCCAGGAGGCCGGTTCCAGGTCGCCCTCGGCGTTGCGCACCAGCGGTGTCTGAAGCCGGTCACGCTGCTGGGCGTAGCGGAACCCGAACCGGCCCTTGTCGCAGATCCACTCCTCGTTGACCTCGGGGTCGTTGGCCGCGAGGCGCCGCATGACCTTGCCGCGCCGGTGGTCGGTGCGCGTGGCGCAGCCGCCGGAGCAGTGCTCGCACACCGACGGCGAGGAGACCAGGTCGAAGGGGCGGGAACGGAACCGGTACGCCGCCGAGGTGAGCGCGCCGACCGGGCAGATCTGGATGGTGTTGCCGGAGAAGTACGACTCGAACGGGTCGCCCTCACCGGTGCCGACCTGCTGGAGCGCGCCCCGCTCCAGCAGCTCGATCATCGGGTCGCCCGCGACCTGGTTGGAGAACCGGGTGCAGCGGGCACACAGCACGCACCGCTCACGGTCGAGCAGCACCTGTGTGGAGATCGGGACGGGCTTCTCGTACGTCCGCTTGCGTCCCTCGAAGCGGGACTCGGCGTGTCCGTGCGACATGGCCTGGTTCTGCAGGGGGCACTCGCCGCCCTTGTCGCAGACCGGGCAGTCCAGCGGGTGGTTGATGAGCAGGAGCTCCATCACACCCTTCTGGGCCTTCTCGGCGACCGGCGAGGTGAGGTGCGTCTTGACGACCATGCCGTCGGTGCAGGTGATCGTGCAGGACGCCATCGGCTTGCGCTGGCCCTCGACCTCGACGATGCACTGGCGGCAGGCGCCGGCCGGGTCGAGGAGCGGGTGGTCGCAGAAGCGGGGGATCTCGATGCCGAGCTGCTCGGCGGCCCGGATGACCAGGGTGCCCTTGGGCACGCTGATCTCGACGCCGTCGATCGTCAGCGAGACGAGATCTTCCGGCGGGACCGCCGCCTCTCCCCCTCCTGAGGGAGCATTGGTGGTCACGGTCATGCGTTCACCTCCGTGCGGTGATCGGCCCAGGCCGTCGACTTGGCCGGATCGAAGGGGCAGCCACGGCCCGTGATGTGCTGCTCGTACTCCTCGCGGAAGTACTTCAGCGAGGAGAAGATCGGCGAGGCGGCACCGTCGCCGAGGGCGCAGAAGGACTTGCCGTTGATGTTGTCGGCGATGTCGTTGAGCTTGTCGAGGTCGCTCATGACGCCCTTGCCGGCCTCGATGTCACGCAGCAACTGCACGAGCCAGTACGTGCCTTCGCGGCAGGGCGTGCACTTGCCGCAGGACTCGTGGGCGTAGAACTCGGTCCAGCGGGTGACGGCGCGGACGACGCAGGTCGTCTCGTCGAAGCACTGCAGGGCCTTGGTGCCGAGCATGGAACCGGCGGCGCCCACCCCTTCGTAGTCGAGGGGGACGTCGAGGTGCTCGTCGGTGAACATCGGCGTCGAGGAGCCGCCCGGCGTCCAGAACTTCAGGCGATGGCCGCGGCGCATGCCGCCGCTCATCTCCAGGAGCTGGCGGAGCGTGATGCCTAGCGGTGCCTCGTACTGGCCGGGGCTGGCGACATGGCCGCTGAGCGAGTACAGCGTGAAGCCCGGGGACTTCTCGCTGCCCATCGAGCGGAACCATTCTTTGCCCCGATGCAGAATCGCGGGAACCGACGCGATCGACTCGACGTTGTTCACAACAGTCGGGCAGGCGTAGAGACCTGCCACCGCAGGGAAGGGGGGACGAAGCCGCGGTTGACCACGACGGCCTTCGAGCGAGTCGAGCAGTGCGGTCTCCTCACCGCAGATGTACGCGCCCGCGCCCGCGTGCACGGTGAGTTCGAGGTCGAGGCCACTGCCGAGGATGTTCTCGCCGAGGTAGCCGGCCGCATAGGCCTCGCTCACGGCCGAGTGCAACCGCCGCAGCACAGGGACGACTTCACCACGCAGATAGATGAAGGCATGCGAAGACCTGATGGCATAACACGCGATGACAATGCCCTCGATGAGGCTATGCGGGTTCGCGAAGAGGAGCGGAATGTCCTTGCACGTTCCGGGCTCCGATTCGTCGGCGTTGACAACTAGATAGTGCGGTTTTCCATCACCCTGGGGAATGAACTGCCATTTCATTCCTGTCGGGAATCCCGCGCCGCCGCGTCCGCGCAGACCGGAGTCCTTGACGTACGCGATCAGGTCGTCCGGCGACATGGCGAGCGCCTTGCGGAGCCCCTCGTATCCTTCGTGCCTTCGGTAGACGTCCAGCGTCCAGGACCTGTCGTCGTCCCAGAAGGCCGACAGCACGGGTGCGAGCAGCTTCTCGGGGCTGGTGTCCTTCAGCTCGGGTGCCAACGTCATCACTCCCCCTCCTCGGCCGTAGGCCCTGCCGGGTGGGCTGGGTCGGATGCCGATGTGTCCTGCGGCGCGTCATGCGAACTGAGGTGTTCGGCCGGCGACGGCTCGTGCACCGCACCGTCCTGCGGCTCCTCGTGCGGGCCGCCCTCCCGCGGATGGACCACGCGCGCGGGTGCGGTCTCTCCCCTGGCCAGGCGGAGGCCCACCAGCGACGCCGGTCCCGCACTGCCGCCTGCCTCGACGGCCCCGGGCCGCTCGTCGGGGAAGCCGGCCAGAATCCGCGCGGTCTCCTTGAAGGTGCACATCCGGGCCCCGCGCGTCGGATCGACGGGCCGCCCCGCGCGCAGGTCGTCGACGAGGCGCTTGGCGCTCGCCGGAGTCTGGTTGTCGAAGAACTCCCAGTTGACCATCACGACCGGCGCGTAGTCGCAGGCCGCGTTGCACTCGATGTGCTCCAGGGTGACCTTGCCGTCGCCGGTGGTCTCGCCGTTGCCGACGCCCAGGTGGTCCTGGAGCTCCTCGAAGATCGCGTCACCGCCCATCACCGCGCACAGGGTGTTGGTGCAGACGCCCACCTGGTAGTCACCGCTCGGCTTGCGCCGGTACATGGTGTAGAAGGTGGCGACCGCGGTGACCTCGGCCGTGGTCAGGTCGAGCATGTCCGCGCAGAACCGCATCCCGGTGCGCGTCACATGGCCCTCCTCCGACTGCACGAGATGCAGCAACGGCAGGAGGGCGGAGCGTGAGTCCGGGTAGCGGGCGATGACGTCGCGCGCGTCCCGCTCAAGCCGCTCACGAACGTCGTCCGGGTAGCCGGGCGCGGGCAGTTCGGGCATGCCCAGGCTGACGCCCCGCTCGGAAGATGAGGTGGTCACCGGTCGACGCCTCCCATCACGGGGTCGATGGACGCGACGGCGACGATGACGTCGGCGACCTGGCCGCCCTCGCACATCGCCGCCATGGCCTGCAGGTTGGTGAAGGACGGGTCGCGGAAGTGGACCCGGAAGGGGCGGGTGCCGCCGTCGGACACGGTGTGCACCCCGAGCTCGCCCTTGGGCGACTCGACGGCCGCGTACGCCTGTCCCGGCGGGACGCGGAAGCCCTCGGTGACCAGCTTGAAGTGGTGGATCAGGGCCTCCATGGAGGTGCCCATGATCTTCTTGATGTGGTCGAGGGAGTTGCCGAGCCCGTCGGGTCCCAGGGCGAGCTGGGCGGGCCAGGCGATCTTCTTGTCGGCGACCATGACGGGGCCGGGCTGGAGCCGGTCCAGGCACTGTTCGACGATCCCGAGCGACTGGCGCATCTCCTCCAGGCGGATCAGGAAGCGCCCGTAGGAGTCGCAGGTGTCGGCGGTCGGGATCTCGAAGTCGTACGTCTCGTAGTCGCAGTACGGCTGGGCCTTGCGCAGATCGTGCGGCAGGCCGGTGGAGCGCAGGATCGGGCCCGTGGCGCCGAGGGCCATGCAGCCGGCCAGGTCGAGATAGCCGACGTCCTGCATGCGGGCCTTGAAGATGGGGTTCCCGGTGGCGAGCTTGTCGTACTCCGGGAGGTTCTTCTTCATCTTCTTCACGAACTCGCGGATCTGGTCCACCGCGCCGGGCGGCAGGTCCTGGGCGAGTCCGCCGGGCCGGATGTACGCGTGGTTCATGCGCAGGCCCGTGACCAGCTCGTAGATGTCGAGAATCATTTCACGATCACGGAATCCGTAGATCATGATCGTGGTGGCGCCGAGCTCCATGCCGCCGGTGGCGATGCACACCAGGTGGGAGGAGAGCCGGTTCAGCTCCATCAGGAGCACCCGGATGATCTTGGCGCGTTCGGTGATCTGGTCCTCGATGCCGAGGAGTTTCTCGACGGCGAGACAGTAGGCGGTCTCGTTGAAGAAGGACGTCAGGTAGTCCATGCGCGTCACGAAGGTGGTGCCCTGCGTCCACGTCCGGTATTCGAGGTTCTTCTCGATGCCGGTGTGGAGATAGCCGATGCCGCAGCGGGCCTCGGTGACGGTCTCGCCGTCGATCTCCAGGATCAGGCGGAGCACTCCGTGGGTGGAGGGGTGCTGGGGGCCCATGTTGAGGACGATGCGCTCGTCGTCGGCGCGGGCCGCGGCCTGGACGACCTCGTCCCAGTCGCCGCCGGTGACCGTATATACGGTGCCCTCGGTGGTTTCACGGGCGGATGCTGACTGCGTGCTCACGAGTACGACCTCCGCTGGTCCGGAGCCGGGATCTGGGCGCCCTTGTACTCGACGGGGATGCCGCCGAGGGGGTAGTCCTTGCGCTGCGGGTGGCCCTGCCAGTCGTCCGGCATCATGATCCGCGTCAGGGCGGGGTGACCGTCGAAGACGATTCCGAAGAAGTCGTACGTCTCGCGCTCGTGCCAGTCGTTGGTCGGATACACGGAGACGAGCGACGGGATGTGCGGGTCGCTGTCGGGGGCGCTGACTTCGAGGCGGATCAGCCGGTTGTGGGTGATCGAGCGCAGGTGGTACACGGCGTGCAGCTCGCGGCCCTTGTCACTGAGGTAGTGGACGCCGCTGACGCCGGTGCACAGTTCGAAGCGCAGGGCCGGGTCGTCGCGCAGGGTGCGGGCGACGCGGAGCAGGTGCTCGCGTTCGACGTGGAAGGTGAGCTCGCCTCGGTCGACGACCGTCTTCTCGATGGCGTTGTCGGGCACGAGGCCCTGTTCCTCCAGCGCGCCTTCGAGTTCGTCGGCGACTTCGTCGAACCAGCCTCCGTAGGGGCGGCTCGCCGGGCCCGGGAGCCGGACCGAGCGGACCAGGCCGCCGTAGCCGGAGGTGTCGCCGCCGTTGTCGGCGCCGAACATGCCGCGCTGGACGCGGATCTCCTCGCCGCCCTGGCCGCGCTGGCCGGGGAGGTTGGAGGCGGAGAGGTCCTTCTCGGGGTTGACCCCGTTCGACCCGTTCGCCCCGTTGGTGCCGTTCGCGTCGCTCACTGCAGCAGCCCCTTCATCTCGATCGTGGGCAGGGCCTTGAGCGCCGCTTCCTCCGCCTCGCGGGCCGCTTCCTCGGCGTTCACGCCGAGCTTGGAGGTCTGGATCTTCTGGTGCAGCTTGAGGATGGCGTCCATCAGCATCTCGGGCCGTGGCGGGCAGCCCGGGAGATAGATGTCGACCGGGACGATGTGGTCGACGCCCTGGACGATCGCGTAGTTGTTGAACATGCCGCCCGAGGAGGCGCAGACCCCCATGGAGATCACCCACTTGGGGTTCGGCATCTGGTCGTAGACCTGCCTGAGCACCGGCGCCATCTTCTGGCTGACCCGGCCGGCGACGATCATCAGGTCGGCCTGGCGCGGGGATCCGCGGAAGACCTCCATGCCGAAGCGCGCCAGGTCGTAGCGGCCGGCGCCGGTGGTCATCATCTCGATGGCGCAGCAGGCGAGGCCGAAAGTGGCCGGGAAGACAGACGCCTTGCGCACCCAGCCCGCGGCCTGCTCGACGGTGGTCAGCAGGAATCCGCTCGGCAGCTTTTCTTCGAGTCCCATGTCGTTAAAGGCCCCTCAGTCCCATTCCAGGCCGCCGCGCCGCCATACGTACGCGTACGCGACGAAGACGGTGAGCACGAAGAGCAGCATCTCCACGAGCCCGAAAACACCCAGGGCGTCGAAGGTGACGGCCCAGGGGTAGAGGAAGACGATCTCGATGTCGAAGACGATGAAGAGCATCGCCGTCAGGTAGTACTTGATGGGGAAGCGCCCGCCGCCGGCCGGCGTGGGGGTCGGCTCGATACCGCACTCGTAGGCTTCGAGCTTGGCCCGGTTGTATCGCTTCGGACCGATCAGCGTGGCCATGACCACGGAGAAGATCGCAAAGCCTGCCCCGAGGGCTCCCAGTACGAGGATGGGCGCATACGCGTTCACCGCTCCTCGCTCCTCTCAGTCGGCACTGACTGCTGGCGGTTGCACTGAGCCCACAACCGCCCCACCAGTTCCAAGAGCCCCGCTCGTCCCGGCGAAGATCGAGAACATGTGAAGCAGGTCACAAGCCCAACTGCCTCGCATCTTATGCCCGCCGCTCTGTGATCTGCGACACGGGGTATTACACAAGCTTTGTGATCTCCACCACCTGACGAAGGATCATGAAGCCGGATGAGCGGCGATCTTCATACGAGAAGGGTCCGAGTGATCACCAGAGGTGACATTTCCGCTCGTCGCCGCAGCTCGGAGGGTGCGTCTCAATATCAAGAGAGTTCTCTTGCATGCAAATTGGTGCTGGACGGGACCGCTTGATAGGGGACCGCGTTCACACATCAGGGGGAGGGCCGGAGCGGCATGTGGACGCGTGCATGCGTTCACGAGCGGTGCGGGGCGGAATTCGGGCACAGGACGCGCACGGCGCCGTAATCGTTGCGTGACCTCCACCACATCGATGAGAGACCCATGAGAACCGGGCTTGGCCACCTGTCCCAACAAGTGGTAGGCGGTGGGCAATCCGGACTTAATGATGAAAGGCCGTGATCACGGGCGAGATCGGCGGCGTCCGCAATGTCCGTTACGGCGTCAATAAAGGGTGGTCCGCAGGGGAATTGGAGCGGCCGTTGAACAACTGTGGCGCAGCACACGTTTCTTGAAGGTATGGAGGAGCCCCTGATACCGATTGCTCTCATGTCCCACACCGCTCACATACGTAGCCACCGGAAGCCCCGCCGCAGCTCGTCCACGACGATCGCGATGCGTGCCGGAGTTGCCGGTGGCGTCCTCAGCATGGCAGGCGCCGGTGCTGCCGCCACGGCGAACGCCGCCGAGCCGGTGACGCAGACCATCGAACTGCCCACCCTCACGGGTGACCTGGCCGACCAGCTCTCCCAGTCCGCGGACGCCACTCAGCTGGCGGCGGCGAACTACGAGCTGGACGCCGAGCGTGACGCGGCGGCCGCCGCAGCGGCCAAGGAGGCCAAGAAGGACCTCGCCGAGGCCAAGAAGAAGGCCGAGGCGAAGAAGAAGGCCGAGGAGGCCCGCAGGGCCGCCGCCGAGGAAGCCACCTCGCGCAGCGCCGAGCGCGCCACCCTGTCCGCCTCGGCGAGCGCCGACGTGTCCGCTCCCGCCAGCGGCAGCGTCGGGACCGTCATCTCCTTCCTCAAGGCGCAGCTGGGCGACGCGTACGTCATGGGTGCCACCGGCCCCAGCGCGTGGGACTGCTCCAGCCTGGTCCAGGCCGCGTTCAAGCAGGTCGGCGTCGACCTGCCGCGCGTCTCGCAGGACCAGTCGATGCAGGGCACCGACATCCCGCTGTCGCAGATCCAGGAGGGGGACATCCTCTACTGGGGCGGCAAGGGCTCCGCGTACCACGTGGGTGTCTACATCGGTAACGGCCAGTACCTGGACGCGGCCAACCCGTCCAAGGGTGTCGTCATCCAGGACCTTTCCGGATACCCGGCGTCGGGCGCGGTGCGCGTCCTCTGAGTCTCAGGATCTCTCAGGGATCACCGTAAGGGCCGCAGCCGCTCGGGGGCAGCGGCCCTTACGTCTCAGCCGAGGTCGAAGGTGTTGGGCAGGCCCAGCCGGTAGCGCACCTCGTCGATCCGCTTGAGGGGCTCCATCTCCGGGGGCCGGTAGAGCTCCTGGATCTCACATCGCTCGGCGCCCGAATTGTCCGCGTCCAGGAGTGCGTTGACCGCGCGGCGGGCCGACTCGTTGGCGCCTTCCATCGTCGCCAGGTCCACGTCGGTGCGGACGTAGTCGCCCGCGAGGTAGAGGTTCGGGACCTTTGTGCGGGCCGTGGGGCGGTTGTAGAGGGTGCCCGTGGGGTGGATGAGGAGTTGCTCGCGGTTGCGCGGATCGGGGCCGCCGAGGCCCGTCACCGCCGGGTCCATGAACCAGCCGAGGCGGTCCTCGTCCCGGAGCGTGGTCTTGCCGGCGTCGTTCAGACCGTCCTTCAGTTGGGCCCAGAGTTCGGCGACGACCTCCTCCTTGGTGCACTCCTTGGCCGTCTTGCCGTACAGGATGCCCGGCTTGTCCCACTCCGAGATGATGGCGGAGAGGCAGTCGTGGGCGCGGCCGTCGCCGTAGTCGCGGGAGAAGTCCCGTCCGGCCCAGAACTGGGCCTGGCCGACGGCGGTCACCGACCAGGGTGAGTCGAGGCAGTTGATGTGGCCGTGCACGACGGGGGTGGGCGTGCGCAGGTAGAACATCACGCCGGTCATCCAGTCCGTCCGCAGGGCGTCGCAGCGCGCGAGCTGCGGGTCGGCCGCGCGCAGTCCCGGGCCCCACGTCTGGCGCGCGTGCTCGACCGGGAGGGCGGAGATGTAGTGGTCGGCGGTGACGGTACGTTCGTCGCCGCCGTCGCGGGCCGAGACACGGACGCCGGTGACCCGGCCGCCGGCGTGGCCGACCTCGTGGACCTGGGTGCCGAGGGCGAACTCGACGCCGAGGGAGCGCAGGTGGGTTTCCCAGGGGTCGATCCAGGCCTCGCTGGTGGGGGCGTTCAGGACGCGGTCGACGTCGGCGTCGCCGTCCATGCCGCGACCGAGCAGGCCCCACAGCAGCAGGGCCTCGATGATGACGCGGCCGACGGTCCTGGTCGACGCCACCTCCGCGCGCGTGGCGACCAGATTGCGGGTCTGGCCGATGCCGAGGAGGGTCTGGTACTCCGCGCTCATCTCCTCGGCGCGTATGAAGTCCCACCAGGCGACCTTCTCCCAGTGCTCCTCGCGGCGGGCGTCGCAGCTGGTGAGGTGGACCAGGAGGCGGTCGGCGAAGTAGGCGGCCTCATGGGCGGGGAGACGGGTGCCGAGGTCCAGGGCCGAGAGGATCTGGTCGCGGATCCAGCCGGGGGTGAGATCGCCGGGGCGGGGCGGGGTGGTGGCGCGGCGGAGCGGGAAGTGCAGGTCGGGGCGGCCGCCGGTGCGGGCGAACAGGGCCTCGGTGCCGCTGACGAGGTTGTCGTGGACGCCGTGCGCGTTGCCGGGGACGGGTATGCGGCGCATGGTGTCCGGCAGGTTCCGGTAGAAGCCGGGGAAGAAGCGGAAGCCGTGCTCGGCGGGGAGGTCGGCGCGGCCGTCGGCGGCGGTTCCGGGGACGGGCATCGAGCGGGCCTTGCCGCCGAGGGTGTCGTAGTACTCGTAGACGGTGACGGCGTAGCCGCGTTCGGCGAGTTCGTGGGCGGCGCTCAGGCCGGAGACTCCGCCGCCGAGGACGGCGACGCGCTTGCCTGCGGCGGCCTTCGCGGTGCCGACGGGCCATAAGGCGACGGCACCCGCGGCTCCCCCGGCACCGGCCAGAAAGCGTCTGCGGGTGTGGCCGGTTTGCGCGTGACCCGCGTTCTCCTGGGGCTCGTGCGTGTGTTCTGTTGTCATGAGTCCCGGAGGGTAGGGAGGGACTACACAGGCCGGAAGCCTGTTTCCCGCCCGGCCACAGCATCCTCACAACCCGCGCCAGGGGGTCCTGAACGGGGTACGGCAGGTCGGGCACTCACCTCATGAGCGCGATGAAGGCGATGAACAGGCCGACGATCGCGGCCAGTTCGGCGGCCACGGTGAGCAGTGGCCGCCGTGGCCCGGCAAGCTCCGGGCGGGGCGGCCGGCCTGCCCTCGGCGCGGCGGCGCCCGGCCGGCCGGTGCCCAGCGCCCTGAAGGAACGGACCAGGGCCCAGAACGCCACTCCGATCAGAATGGCGAAAACGAGCAGCGCCAACGATCCCATCGGTCCCCCTGAGTACCACGCGTTCCCGCGCACTCACCATTCGTGAGGGCGTGACTCGACTATGGCACCGGGCGGAGATCGTTCGTCACGCCTTGGGCGCCACCTTGCTCAGGCCGTTGATGATGCGGTCCATCGCGTCGCCGCCCGTCGGGTCGGTGAGGTTCGCGAGGAGCTTCAGGGTGAACTTCATCAGGAGCGGGTGGGTCAGGCCGCGCTGGGCCGCGATCTTCATGACCTTCGGGTTGCCGATGAGCTTCACGAAGGCGCGGCCCAGCGTGTAGTAGCCGCCGTAGGTGTCCTTCAGGACGCGCGGGTAGTGCTGGAGGGCCAGTTCGCGCCCCGCGGGGGTCGAGCGGGCGTGGGCCTGGACGATGACGTCGGCGGCGATCTGGCCGGACTCCATGGCGTAGGCGATGCCCTCGCCGTTGAAGGGGTTCACCAGGCCGCCGGCGTCGCCGACCAGGAGCAGGCCCTTGGTGTAGTGCGGTTGGCGGTTGAAGGCCATCGGCAGGGCGGCGCCGCGGATCGGGCCCGTCATGTTGTCCGGCGTGTAGCCCCAGTCCTCCGGCATCGACGCGCACCAGGCCTTCAGGACCTCGCGCCAGTCCAGTTCCTTGAAGGAGTCGGAGGTGTTGAGGACGCCCAGGCCGACGTTCGAGGTGCCGTCGCCCATGCCGAAGATCCAGCCGTAGCCGGGGAGCAGGCGGTCCTCGCCCGGCCCTCGGCGGTCCCAGAGCTCCAGCCAGGACTCCAGGTAGTCGTCCTCGTGGCGGGGACTTTCGAAATACGTCCGTACGGCCACGCCCATCGGGCGGTCCTCGCGGCGGTGCAGGCCCATCGCCAGGGAGAGGCGGGTCGAGTTGCCGTCGGCGGCGACGACCAGCGGCGCGTGGAAGGTGACCTCGCGCTTCTCCTCGCCGAGCTTGGCGTGGACGCCGGTGATCCGGCCGGTGCGGTCGTCGATGATCGGGGCGCCGACGTTGCAGCGCTCGTAGAGCCGGGCTCCGGCCTTCTGGGCCTGGTGGGCGAGCTGCTCGTCGAAGTCGTCGCGCTTGCGGACGAGGCCGTAGTCGGGGAAGGAGGCGAGATCAGGCCAGTCCAGCTGGAGGCGTACGCCGCCGCCGATGATCCTGAGGCCCTTGTTGCGCAGCCAGCCGGCTTCCTCGGAGATGTCGATGCCCATCGCGACGAGCTGTTTGACCGCGCGCGGGGTCAGACCGTCACCGCAGACCTTCTCCCTCGGGAACTCGGTCTTCTCCAGCAGGAGTACGTCGAGGCCGGACTTGGCCAGGTGGTATGCCGTGGTGGAGCCGGCCGGCCCCGCGCCCACGACGATCACATCGGCGGTGTTCTCGGAGAGGGGCGAGGAGAGAGGTGAGGAGAGTGGCTCGGTCACGTCGGTCACGGCGGGATCTCCCCAAGTTCGAAATCTGTGTGCCGACCGGCACTGGACAGGGGCAGTCTATTCAGCAGCATTGATCAACCGACTGAAGGGCCGCCTCCGTGAACCAAGCTCTCCCCGTCGTACAGCTCCGCGTCCCCACCGACGAGGACGCTGTCGCCTGGCACCGGGCCTTCGCCCACCCGGACGTCATGGAGTTCCAGGGCGGCAAGGCCGCCGAGCTGTCCGTCTACGACGAGCTCACCGCCCGCCAGCGCCGGCACGACGCCGAGCGGGGGTTCTGTCTGTGGACCATGCTCGACGAGGACGGGCAGGTCATCGGCTTCACGGGTGCCCAGCCCTGGGAGATGGGCTGGGGCCCCGTCGGCGAGATCGAGATCGGCTGGCGGCTGGCGCGGGAGTACTGGGGCAAGGGGTACGTCACGGCGGCCGCGCGGCTGACGCTGGAGCGGGTGCGGGCGGCCGGGGTGCCGAGCGTGGTGGCGATGGTCGACGCCCGCAACGCGCGCTCGATCGCGGTGACGCGACGGCTGGGGATGCAGCTCGCCGAGGTGTTCACGACACCGGGCGCACAGCGGGAGGGGCACTGCTACCGGCTCGATCTGTGACGCCGGGTCCACGATCCCCGTCCGTGACTCCGAAATCATCCACTCCGGTTACGTGACTACGAGTAACCGACTGTTACAGAAAGGTACATGCCGCTTCCGGACGGTACCCCCGGGCGGTTACCCTGCCAGTACCGCTGGGGGTGACATCTGTGCGCATAACACCCAAAACGCCCGAGGTGCGAGTACCGAAACTCGTCGGACTGATGGCCATGGACGCGCGCGAGGCAGCGAAGTCGCACGGCCTGCTCCTGAACGCACCAGACCGACCGGACTTCCATCTCACCGTCGTCGACTACGTCGTACGCCAATATCCCCAGCCCGGTGCCGAGGTGCCGCGTGACTCGATGGTCTACGTCTGGTTCGACTTCGGTGAGGGCGAGGGCGGCGGAGGAATACGCGAGCCACGCATACCGCGGCCGCCCTCGGGCGGGCTGCAACGCGAGCTCGATGAGCCCGGAGAGGACTCGTACCCTGTGGTCAGCTCGGCCTGAACCCGGCGCTCAGCTCTGCTTGAACCCACGGTGCAGGGCCACGACCCCGCCCGTCAGGTTCCGCCAGGCCACCTTCGACCAGCCCGCCTTGCGCAGGCGCTCCGCCAGGGCCGGCTGGTCGGGCCAGGCGCGGATGGACTCGGCGAGGTAGACGTAGGCGTCGGGGTTGGAGGACACCGCGCGCGCGACCGGGGGCAGGGCACGCATCAGGTACTCGGTGTAGACGGTGCGGAAGGGCGCCCAGGTCGGGTGCGAGAACTCGCAGATCACGACCCGGCCGCCGGGCCGCGTCACCCGGTACATCTCGCGCAGCGCGGCGTCGAAGTCCTGGACGTTGCGCAGCCCGAAGGAGATGGTGACCGCGTCGAAGGTGTCGTCCCGGAACGGCAGCTTCGTCGCGTCGCCGGCCGTGAGCGGCAGCCACGGGTGCTTCTTCTTGCCGACCTGGAGCATGCCGAGCGAGAAGTCGCAGGGGACGACGTACGCGCCGGTCTGCGCGAAGGGCAGCGACGAGGTGGCCGTGCCGGCCGCCAGGTCGAGGACCTTCTGCGCGGGGCGGGCGTCGACCGCCTTCGCCACCTCCTTGCGCCACACACGGTCCTGGCCGAGCGACAGCACGTCGTTGGTCAGGTCGTACCGTTCCGCCACGTCGTCGAACATCGAGGCGACTTCGTGCGGCTGCTTGTTCAGGGAAGCGCGGGTCACGTGCTCATTCTTGCAGCCGCCCCCGCGGAAGCCGCCGAGGCCCTCTGGGAAGCCGCCGAAGCCCTCGGGGAAGCCGCTGAGGCCCTCACGGAACGAGCCTGGGCTTCTTCTTCCCGGCCACGTCCTCCACCCACCCGCACAGCAGCACGAAGACGGCGATCAGGATCCAGCCGACGCCGAACATGAACCACTGGCTCTCCAGCGGGAGGTACTTCTCGAACGCGGGCACGTTCCAGAACTGGTCGATCAGCGGGACGGCGAGGATCAGGGCGATCTCGTGCCAGAGATAGATCGTCACCGCGCGGGCGTTGAAGACCGTGACCAGGCGGTCGGTGCGGCGGAAGCGGGTCAGCCGGGCGAAGTCGATCCGGAAGAACTCCTTGGCGTACATCAGCAGCGTCACGAAGCCCGCCGACCAGAACGCCTGGGCGAGCGGGATGTCGTCCAGGTCGTACGAGCCGGTCTCGGCCTGGTGCGTGAAGGCGTACCAGCCGCCGAAGGCGATCGCCGCGAGCGAGAGGACCGTGACGGCGAGCGGCTTGAGGCGGCTCAGGACGCCCTCGCGGTGCGCGAAGCCGAGGATCCAGCAGAACAGGAACGTGGCGAGGTCGGTGAGTGCGGTGCCGAAGCGGTTGTCCGGCGGCTCCCACACGAACTGGAAGGCCAGGATCGGGGCCAGGGACAGCAGCAGCACGGGGATCGGGGCCGGCCGGAACACCTTCAGCAGCAGCGGGGAGAGCAGGACGAACCACAGGTAGGTGCGCAGGTACCAGAGGATCTCCCAGGCCTGCTCGCCCCACGCGTTGCCCGGCGGGTCGCCGAGCGGCACGATCCAGTAGACGATCTGCCAGCCCGGTATCCAGTCGTGGATCAGCATCGCCACGACCACGAAGAAGCCCCAGAACCAGAAGGGGGGCAGCAGGCGGCGCAGTCGGCCGCGGATCACCTTGAGCGGGGGACGCTCCAGGGACTTCGCCATCAGCGTGCCGGCCAGCGCGAACATGATCCCCATAGAAGGGAAGACCATGCCCGCCCAGGCCCAGCCGAAGGTGTGGTAGGTGACGACGCGGATGAGGGCGACCGCGCGAAGGGTGTCGAAGTAGCGGTCGCGGCCGGACGGCCGTACCTGCGGGAGCGGTGCGGTGTCCGCCGCCGGGCTCGGCCGCACCGCCCTCTTCCCTGGCCGCACCGCCCCCTTGCTGTGCGCCCCCATCAGCTCGCCCCCGCCGGTGTCCCGACCTCGCCGGTCCGCTTCAGCTTCTGCCAGCGCAGACGGCCGCCCGTCAGCGCCGTGATGCAGGAGTGGATGAGGACGAGGTACATCATCTGGCGGTAGGCGAGCTGCTGGAGCGGCATCATCAGCAGGTAGCGGTACTGCTCGCGGTCCAGACGGAAGGCGTACGCCGCGCAGAACAGCTGCACCGCGAGCACCGCCAGCCAGGCGAGGAGCGCCGCCTCGAAGTCGACGAAGATCATCGAGTAGACGGTGAACACGTCGATGAGCGGGGCGAAGACCGGCGTGACGATCTGGAAGATCACGACCAGCGGCATGCCGACGCGGCCGAAGCGGCCCGAAGGACCCTTGTCCGTAAGGGACTTGCGGTGCTTCCACAACGCCTGCATGGTGCCGTACGACCACCGGTACCGCTGCGACCACAGCTGCTTGAGCGAGCCCGGCGCCTCGGTCCACGCGCGTGCGTGCTCCTGGTAGACGACCCGCCGGCCCGCGCGGTGCATGGCGATGGTGATGTCGGTGTCCTCGGCGAGGGTGTCCTCGCTCATGCCCCCGACCTGCAGCACCGCCTCCCGGCGGAACGCGCCGATCGCGCCCGGGATGGTCGGCATACAGCGCAGCAGGTCGTACATCCGCCGGTCGAGGTTGAAGCCCATCACGTACTCGATGTGCTGCCAGGCCCCGATCACGGTGTTGCGGTTGCCGACCTTGGCGTTGCCGGCGACCGCGCCGACCTCGGGGTCGGCGAAGGGCTGCACCAGCTGCCGTACGGTGTCCGGCTCGAAGACCGTGTCACCGTCCATCATCACGACGATGTCGTGACTGGCGCTGCGCACACCGTTGTTGAGCGCGGCCGGCTTGCCCGCGTTCTCCTGCCGGATGACGCGGACGTTCGTCATGCCGAGTTCCCAGGCCGCGGTGCGGGCGATCTCGGACGTGCCGTCGGTGGAGCCGTCGTCGACCACGATGATCTCGATCGGGTGGGTGCTCTGCGCCAGCGACTTGAGGGTGTTGGCGATGCACTCCTTCTCGTTGTACGCCGGGACGATCACGCTCACCGGTTCGTGGACCGGCGGCCCCCAGCTGAACCGGCGTCTGTTGCGCTGCCGGTAGTGGCGCCGGGCGAGGAGCAGCATCATGCCGAAGCGGCCCATGACGGCGACGCCGACGACGAGCAGGCCGACCGACAGCACCGGTACGGTCCATTCGGCGACGGCCACCGCCCCGATCAGGGCCTTCCCCTCGTACAGGGTCGCGCCGGTCGCCTCACGGTGGGCGGCCTGGAGATTCGAGGCCCCGTTCGACCCCTGCTGACGCTGCTGACCCGGCTGCCCCTGGACTCCGGGCTGCTGAGCGCTCCCGGCCTGCCCGCCGTTCGCCGCCGCCTCTTCCTCCTGAAGGGCCCCGCTGATCGTGGTGAAGGTGTAGCCCTTCGCCTTCATCTTCTCGATGTACGTCGGCAACGCCTTGATCGTCTGCGACCGCTCGCCGCCCGCGTCGTGGAACAGCACGGACGCGCCCTCGCCGTCCTCCGGCGTGGCCCACTTGATGATCTTCGAGACGCCCGGCCGCTTCCAGTCGTCGCTGTCGGTGTCGACGAACACGCTGGTGTAGCCGTCCTCGCCGAGCTTCTCGTAGACGGGCCAGCTGTAGTTGTCGATGGCGTCCGTCTCCGAGGAGTACGGCGCCCGGAACAGCGTCGTCGTGATGCCGGCCGCGCCCGCCAGCGCGAGCTGGGTCTGCTGCATCTCGCGGTTGACGCGGGCGTCGCTCTGGTAGGAGAGGTCGACGTGGGTGAAGGTGTGGATGCCCACCTCGTTCCCCTGCTCGACCATGTCCGAGACGATCGACGGGTAGCGCGAGACCATCGAGCCGACCACGAAGAACGTGCCGGGTACGTCGTACTTCCTGAGGATCTCCAGGACCTGCGGGGTCCAGGTGGGGTTCGGACCGTCGTCGAAGGTGAGCGCGATCGTCTTGTCCGGCACGGAGACCGTGGTGGCCTGACCGCCCCGGAAGGTGAGGATCGGCCCGCCGTCGAGGATCTTGTCGGGCACCTTGCTGGAGCTGGCGCCGGTGCGCACGCGCTGGTCGCCGCCGACCTCGGCGCGCAGATAGCCGTCGAGCAGCATGACGCTGGTCAGCGCGAGCAGGAGCAGTCCGGCGAGGATGACACGGGGTTTCTGCAGGGCCGCGGCCTTGCCGGCCGCCCGCTGGATCCGGGTGGGGGCACGGCGGCGGCCCCGTGAGGGAGTCGTCGTAGTCATGGGTGTGGGTGGGTTCCGGTCAGTTGTCGGCGGCAGCGGAGGCGGACGCGGTCGGGGCGGCGGAAGCGGTCGGGGCCGCGCCGGGCGGCTCGCCGGTCGCGGTGCCCGTCGGCGGCGTACCGCTGGGCATCGCGGGCGGCGTGCCGATGCCGCCTTGCGGCTGGGCGCCGCCGGGGCCCGAGTTGGGGGCACCGGCCGGACCTCTGCCTCCGAACGGCAGCAGCTCGGACGGTGTGAGCGAGGTGCCGAAGCCCATGAAGGCCATGCCCAGCACGACCGCGTACCCGAGGCAGGCGACGCCCACCAGGAGGCCGATGCGCCGCAGCAGCTTGGAGCGGCGTCCGGAGTTGTCGACGAACACGGGTCCCTCGGCGGGGCCCTTGCCGCGCCTGCGGCGGCGGCCGCGCACGTCGGCCTGCTTGTCGATGGCAGTCTCGGATTGCATTCCCCGGACGTTACGGAGCCTTTATGTGCCCCGAACTCGCTCTCTATGTGAGACGCATATGAGAAACGCCTGAGTCTGTCCTTTGCCTGAGAGTTTTCGGGGACGGCCGCGGAATGATGAGAGATTTGCCGTCATGCATACGTACCCAGGGAAATCGGCGGCCGGACTCACCTGCGTATTCGCACTGGCCGTCACGGGGTGCTCCGCGGGTTCCGACGACGGTACGGCGGACGCGGCGCCGCCCTCCCGGAGCGCCTCGCAGAACGCCTCACAGAGCGCCTCGTCGAGCACGTCGTACGCCCCCTACGTCAGCGCCACCGAGGCCTCGGCCTACGACTCCGCCGGCTCACCGGCGACGTACAACCTGGCCTTCGTGATCGCGGACGGCAGCGACTGCACACCCAAGTGGAACGGCACGACCGCCCTGTCCGACGCGGCAGTGAAGTCCCGTATCGCCAAGCTCACCCAGGACGGCGCCACCGTCCGCGTCTCCTTCGGCGGGGCCTCCGGCAAGGAGCTGGCGGCGAGTTGCGACAGCGCGTCGAGGCTGGCGGAGGCGTACGGGAAGGCGCTGGACGCGGCCGGTTCCTCGCAGGCCGACTTCGACATCGAGGGCGACGAGCTGACCGACTCCGACTCGGTCGACCTGCGTTCGGAGGCGATCGCCCTGCTGCAGAAGGAACGCGGCGGGCTGGAGGTCTCCTTCACGCTGCCGGTGATGCCGTCCGGTCTCGACGACGACAGCGTGGCGCTGCTGGAGTCCGCCAACGAGCACGACGTCCAGGTCTCCACCGTGAACATCATGACGATGAATTACGGCGAGTCGTACACCGGAGACATGGGTGACTACGCGGTCACGTCGGCGAAGGCCACCCATTCCCAGCTGAAGGAGATCTTCGGTACGTCCGACGCGACCGCGTGGAAAGCGATGGCCTTGACATCGATGCTCGGAGTGAACGACGTCGACAACGAGACGTTCTCACTCGACGACGCGGCGCAGGTGCGGGAATTCGCGGAGGAGAAGGGGGTTGGGTGGGTGTCGATGTGGGCGACGTTTCGGGATCAGGAGTGTGGTGACGATTCGTCTTCGGATGACGCGTTGACGAACTGCAGCGGGGTCGGTCAGGAGAACGGTGCGTTCGCGGAGGCGTTTTCGGGATGAGCTCGGGAGTTCGCCCCTGAAAGACGGGGCGTTCCCTCACCGTCGACGGTAGACGATCCGTCCCTCCGCCACCGTGGCCACGCACGTCCCCGCACCCCGCTCGGCCAGTTCCGTCTCGTCCCGTACGTCGAACACCGCGAACCGGGCGGCGGAGTCACGCTCCCTCGGGGACGCGAACTCCACCGGCCACCCGGCGTCGTACGGATCGAGTGCGGGGGTCCCGCCAGGACGCCCCAGTCGGCCCATGACCGCCAGGCCGGAGCGGTGCACGGCGTCGCGCACCGCCCGATTGGTCAGTGACTCGCAGGCCGCCCGGACCGTGCCGTGTGCCAGCATCCGCTGTACCGCCCGCCGCGCGCTCGCGCCCCAGCGAGCGTCGTCCATGGCGAGGGCCGCCAGCGCGTCGCCGGTGAGCGGCTCGGTGCCCAGCTCGTCGGCCTCGCGCGGATCGGGGTGGTACGCCTCCTCCAGCAGTTCGTTGCCGTGGATGTTGATCAGGCCCGGCGTGAGGATGCCGGGCCACTGACGCACCCGCGCCCCCGGATGCGCGGCCACGAGTTCCTCCAGTGACCCCGAGTCGGCGATCCACGCGCCCTTGACGGCGAGCGCGTCGCCCCTGGAGTCGGCGTGAATCGTCAGCACGGGCGGATCAGTTGGAGGCGAGGATCTTCAGCTCGGGGTGCGCCGTGCCGCCCTCGATCGCCGTGGAAGAGATGTGGGACATGACCCGCTCGTCGACGGGGTCGTTCGCCGGGTCGTCGTGCACCACCAGGTGCTCGTAGGTCGTCGCCCGCTGCGCCGGCACCCGGCCCGCCTTGCGGATCAGGTCGATGATCTCCATCCGGTTGGAGCGGTGCTTGGCACCGGCCGAGGAGACGACGTTCTCCTCCAGCATGATCGAGCCCAGGTCGTCGGCGCCGTAGTGCAGCGACAGCTGGCCGATCTCCTTGCCGGTGGTCAGCCAGGAGCCCTGGATGTGGGCGATGTTGTCCATGAACAGCCGCCCGATGGCGATCATCCGCAGGTACTCGAAGATCGTGGCCTGCGTACGGCCCTTCAGGTGGTTGTTCTCGGGCTGGTAGGTGTACGGGATGAAGGCCCGGAAGCCGCCCGTGCGGTCCTGGACGTCACGGATCATCCGCAGGTGCTCGATGCGCTCGGCGTTGGTCTCGCCGGTGCCCATCAGCATGGTCGACGTCGACTCCACGCCCAGCCCGTGCGCGATCTCCATGATCTCCAGCCAGCGCTCACCGCTCTCCTTCAGCGGGGCGATCGCCTTGCGCGGCCGCGCGGGCAGCAGTTCGGCACCGGCGCCCGCGAAGGAGTCGAGCCCGGCCTCGTGGATCCGGGTGATGGCCTCCTCGACCGACACACCGGAGATCCGCGCCATGTGCTCGACCTCGCTCGCCCCCAGGCTGTGGATGACGAGCTGCGGGAACTCCTTCTTGATGGCCGCGAAGTGCTTCTCGTAGTACTCGACGCCGAAGTCCGGGTGGTGTCCGCCCTGGAACATGATCTGGGTGCCGCCCAGCTCCACGGTCTCGGCGCAGCGCCGCAGGATGTCTTCCAGGTCGCGGGTCCAGCCCTTGTCCTTGTCCTTGGGGGCGGCGTAGAAGGCGCAGAACTTGCACGCCGTGACGCACACGTTCGTGTAGTTGATGTTGCGCTCGATGATGTACGTCGCGATGTGCTCGGTGCCCGCGTACCTGCGGCGGCGTACGGCGTCGGCGGCGGCGCCCAGCGCGTGCAGCGGGGCGTCGCGGTAGAGGTCGAGCGCTTCCTCGGGGGTGATGCGTCCGCCCGCTGCGGCACGGTCGAGGACGGACTGAAGGTCGGCCTTCTCGGTCACCGGGACGTCCCTTTCGTCAAGGGGTTGGACGGACCGAACCAGCCTACGCCAGGCGTTTTGGACGATCGACGCCAGGCCGCGCCGCCCGCCTCGCCAGTCAGGCCGCGTACGCCCCGATCAGCAGCCCCGCGAACGCCCCGCCGATCATGAACGGCCCGAACGGGATCGCCGACCTGCGCCCGGCCCGCCGTACGAGGACGAGCCCCCAGCCGTACAGCGCCCCGGACAGGAACCCGGCGAAGGTGCCGAGCATCACCGTCGGCCAGCCGTACCAGCCCAGTACCGCCCCCGCCCCGAGGGCCAGCTTCACATCGCCGAAGCCCATGCCGCCGGGGTTGATGAGCCACAGCACGAAGTAACCGGCGCCGAGCGCGAGCGCGGCCCACAGGGCGGTCGGCCAGTCACCGGCGTGCTCGGGGACGAGGGAGACCAGGCCGAGCAGCGCGAGCGCGGCGCCGGCGAGCGGGAGGGTGAGCGGGTCGGGCAGCCTCCGCACCCGGAGGTCGACCGCCGCGAGCAGCACACCGACCGGCGCCAGCAGCAGCCAGACGCCCACCTCGGGCCGGGTGCCGGTGGCCGCGGCGAGGGCGGCGCAGACGAGGGAGGTGACGATGACGAGCATCGGGGCGCCGGAGCCGTACGGCGGCGTTCCGGCCTCGCACCGCCCGCACCGGCCCCGCCCGAGCCACCCCCCGAACCGTCCGCCGATCGCGTGCCCGCCCGGACACAGCTCCCGCCATCCCTCGTCCTCCGGAACGGAGAACCGATAGGCGGCCTTCGGCAGCAACGCTCCCGCCGCCGCACCCCAGAGCGCGGCGGTGAGGGCCAACAGGGTGGTGCTCATGATCATGGCACCGTATCAGCCGTAAATATGGGCCGGCCCCGCTCAGTAGAGTGCCGGGGTACAGCAGTTCGGCGGGACACGGGGGAACGCGGCAGTGCGCACAGGCAAGACGTCCGGCATACGCGGCACCCGACGCGTCCCTCGCCTCCTCCGCACCCTGTTGTGCACCGTGTTGTGCACCCTGACCGCCCTGTTCGCAGCCGTCACCGGCCCGGCCCAGGCGGCCACCGGCACCGACAGCTCCGCCCAGGCCGCCCACCTCGCCGACCGCCTGCGCGCGAACCCGGTCTACGTCACCGACCAACTCCCGCGCGAGGTCCCGCAGTCCACGGCCCCCGCCTTCGCCGAGGTGGCGAGGCGCACCGGCGTACCGACGTACGTCATCGTCCTCCCGAGCCAGAACGCGGCGGACCCGGGCCTGCTCACCAAGGTCCACAAGCGGCTCGGGCGGGACGGGCTGTACGTGCTCATGGACGAGTCGTTCGTGGCGGAGGCCGAGGCGCACGGAGTCGGCGCCCCGGCGGAGGACGCCTGGACGGTCGCCCTCTACGAAGTCCCCTACGACGCGGGCCCGTTGCGCCGCTTCGAGCGTTTCGCCGAGGTCGTCGCGCAGGGCGGGGAGAAGGCCGCGGCGCGGGCGAAGGCGGCCCGTGCCAAGTACGGCGACGGCGACGAGGAGCCGGCCGCCCTGTACATCGGGCCGTCCGACCGCAGCGACCAGTCGTTCCTCACCGGGACCCTGCTCACCGGCGTGCCGCTGCTGATTCTGCTGCTGGTTCCGTACGTACGACGCTGGTGGCTCCGCGGTCCCAGGCCCGCCGGGACGACCGGCGCTGCCTGGCGCAAGGAGGTCAAGGCGAGCCGCGCCCTGCGCCGGACCCTTCCGGTGCTGGCCCTCGCCTCGGCCGTCGCGGTCGCCGTGACCGCCCCCGTCGTCTTCGACCAGACCAGGTCGAGCTGGTCTCCCAGGCCCAGGGCGATCGACCTCAACGCCCGCCTCGACCGGGTCGCGGAGGGCCTGGCACAGGACCCGGTGTACGCGGACCCGGAGAGCCCGCGGGTTCTGGACTCCGCCCAGTCGGCCCGCCTCCACGACCGCATCCGCGCGTTCGCACGCTCGCAGAACGGCGGCCCGGTCTTCGTCTCGCTCGTCCCGCAGCTGGCGGAGGACGAGTCCGGCGGCGACGAGGAGGCGTTCGCCGCGGCCGTCCACGACAAGCTGGGCGAGGACGGGGTGTACATCGTGGCCGATCCGGCGAGCGGCTACATCGACGTGTTCAACCACGGCCTGCGGCTGGACGGTTACAGCCTTCTCTTCGACCTGCCGGAATCCATCACCCACGGCGACGGCAAGGCGGACGAGGCCGCGGACCACTTCCTCGGCGAGCGTCTGGGCGCCCTGATGACGATCCTCGAAAAGACCCCGCGCACGGACGAACCCAACTCCCCCGGCGACCCGTACCCGGTGACCGACCCGGTCACCGAGGACGACCTGCCCCCGCTCTTCGGCAGCGACTTCTGGCCGACCCTGCTCATGGGCGGGGTGGCGGCCGGGTTGGTCTTCGGGCTGGTGGCGGGCCTGCTGGGGATCGTCCGCCGGTTCCGGTAGAGGGCCCCTGCTATGGCTCGACCTTCGACAGCCGCGCCTCGGGGCTGCCCTCCGCGCTGCTCTCCGAGCGGTAGAGGAGGTCGTCGCCGGCCGGGGTGATCCGGACGGTGTGCGGGGTCGGGTTGCAGCCCTTGTGGTTGGTCCTGCGGCCCACGGACGTCACGACGAGCTCCTTCGCCGTCGCCTTCTTCAGGGTCAGTACGTCGTTGCAGACGCCGCCGATCAGGTCGGTCTGCCGGAGCGTGCCCACCTCGTCGCCCACCTGGGCCTTGTGCACGGTAAGCCGGAAGGTGCCGGCCGGCAGCGCGCCGTCCAGGACACTGGCCTTGCCCTCCCAGGTACCGAGGTAACGGGCGGGCACGGCGTCGGCGGACTGCTCGTCCGGCGCCTTGGACGCGGCGGCCCCGGAGTCCCCACCGGCGGCGTCCCGGTCCCCGCCCGGCAACACGTCGAACAGGAACACCGACCCCACCGTCACCGCGGCCAACGCCCCCGCCACGGCAAGCGCCACCGTGCAGCTCAACCGCCGTCCACGGCCCCCCTCCCCCGGCGCGGAGGCCGCCGCGACGGAGAGCGAGAGCTTGCCGGGACGCTCCCCCGACGCCGGGGCGGTGTCCTGGGGAGCCACGGCATCACGGGCCGAGGCATCACGAGCCACAGCATCACGAGGCATGGCATCACGGGGTTCGGGTACGAGGACGGGCGCCTCGGGTACGACGACGGGGGCCCCGGGGGCAGGGGCGGAAGCGGCCCCGGTTGCAGCCCCGGTCGCAGCCCCGGTCACGGCCCCCGGCATCACCGGCGGCGGCCCGAACTCCCCCGCGGTCGCCTGTCGGCTGAAGGGCACCGGCCCCGACGGGGCGTCGTCCCCCGCCCCAGTCCCGGCCTCCAGGTTCAGCAGTCGTACGGCACCGCGGCTGACCTGCTCGACCAGTGCCCCCGGCAGCCACCCGCCCGCCACCGACCGGGCCGCGCCGTCCGGAGCCAGTCGCCGCGCGACCTCCCCCGGCGTGGGCCGCGCACCCGGCTCCTTGGCCAGACAGTCAGCCACCAGTTCCCGCAGCTCACCCTCAAGCGGGCCGAGTTCGGGCTCCTCGTGCACGACCTTGTAGAGCAGCGCCGCCGAAGTGTCCCCGGAGAACGGCGGCTCCCCGTTCGCCGCGTACGCCAGCACCGCGCCCAGCGAGAAGACGTCGGCCGCCCCGGTGATCCCCTTGCCCAGGATCTGTTCCGGCGACATGTAGCCGGGCGAGCCGATCGAGACGCCGGTCGACGTCAGCGACGCCGTGCCGTCCATGGCGCGGGCGATGCCGAAGTCGATGAGCAGGGGGCCGTCCAGCGTGAGCAGCACGTTCGACGGCTTCACATCCCGGTGCACAAGGCCCAGTTCATGGACGGCCGCCAGCGCCTCGGCCAGCCCCGCCCCCAGCACTCGTACGGTATGGGCGGGCAGTGGGCCGCCCGGGTCGGCGACCGCCGCCGTCAGCGACGGACCCGCCGCGTACGCCGTGGCCACCCAGGGCACCGGGGCCTCCGGGTCCGCTTCCAGCACGGGCGCGGTCCAGGCGCCGCCCACCCGCCGCGCCGCCTCCACCTCCCGGCGGAAGCGGGCGCGGAACTCCTCGTCCAGCGCGAAGTGCGGGTGCACGATCTTGACGGCGACGGTGCGGCCGCCCGCGCTGCGCCCCAGGTACACCCGCCCCATCCCGCCGGAGCCGAGCCGCCCGAGCAGCCGGTACGGCCCGACCGCGGTCGGCTCGTCAACTCCGAGCGGCTGCATCGGCGTCCACCCCTCCCCCGTAGGACTCCCAGCAGATTAGTGCGCGAGCGCCCCGCCCTTTACGGCTGGAGCAGATCCACCTTCACATCCGCCGGGAATCCCGTCGTCGGCCCGACCCGCCGCGCGAACTCGGCGACCGCCTCCAGCTGCGCGCCGCCGAAGCGGAAGTCGAGGGTGGTGAAGTACCGCTCCAGGATCTGCTCGTCGAAGGACTCCCAGCGGGCCGCCTGCTCGGCGACCTTGCCGACCTCCTCCAGGGAGAGGTTGCGGGAGGCGAGGAAGGCCTCGTGGACCTTGCGGGTGATGACCGGCTCGCGCTCCAGGTAGTCCCGGCGCGCCGCCCACACCGCGAACACGAAGGGCAGGCCGGTCCACTGCTTCCAGAGCGCGCCGAGGTCGTGCACCTCAAGGCCGTAGCGCGGCCCGTCGAGGAGGTTCGCCCGCAGCGCCGCGTCCCCGATGAGTACGGCCGCCTCCGCCTCCTGCATCATCAGGCTGAGGTCGGGCGGGCAGGTGTAGTAGTCGGGGCGTACGCCGTAGCGCTCGGCCAGCAGCAGCTGGGCCAGGCGGACGGACGTACGGGATGTCGAGCCGAGGGCGACCCGGGCGCCGTCCAGCTCGTCCAGGGGGACCTTCGAGACGATCACGCAGGACATCACCGGGCCGTCGCAGCCGACCGCGATGTCGGGGAAGGCGACCAGGTCGTCGGCGTTGCGCAGGAACTCGACGAGGGTGATCGGCCCGATGTCGAGGTCGCCCTGCACCAGCTGCTCGCTGAGCTTCTCGGGGGTGTCCTTGGTCAGCTCGAAATCGAGGAGTGTGCCCGTTCTGGCAAGCCCCCAGTACAGGGGCAGGCAGTTCAGGAACTGGATGTGGCCTACGCGCGGCCGGTTGCGAGGATTGTCCACATCGCGAGGCTAGACCCTATGAGGTAGCGTGCAGCCTTCAGGGTGGCGACTCTCCGGTTACACCCAGGTCACCACCACTCCCGTCAATCCCGAAACGGGACATCAAACGTCCGGGTGACGTGATCTTGACCTCTATTGCTTTCGGCTGCCCGCGTGCTAGGCTCGCCGCAAGTTGCAGTTTGGTTTCCCTTGCAGTACAGAGCCTGCGGAGCATGTAACCGCGGGCTCTCGTCGTTTTCAGACGTATGCAGTTGTGCAGCACTGTTTTCACACTTGCAGGTTCTGGAGCAGGGCAACCCTTTGGGCCCAAGGAGGGCTTATGGCTACCGGAACCGTGAAGTGGTTCAACGCCGAAAAGGGCTTTGGCTTCATCGCCCAGGAAGGTGGCGGCCCGGACGTCTTCGTCCACTACTCCGCCATCAACGCGAGCGGCTTCCGCTCGCTGGAGGAGAACCAGCAGGTCTCCTTCGACGTGACCCAGGGCCCGAAGGGCCCGCAGGCGGAGAACGTCACCCCCGTCTGATTCGGTCTCGGAGCCTGGTGCTTTGATCCGGAACTGATAGCAGTACCCAAGGAGCCCCGTGCCGCAAGGCAACGGGGCTCCTGCCTTTTCTCCGCACGTCTCCCGCCCGGCGGCCTAGATGTGCTGCATGACCAGCACGAACGTCGTCCCGGGCGTCAGCGCCTCGTACGAGTGCGGCACATCCCCGCGATACGACATGTAGTCGCCCGGCCCCAGCTCGGCCTCCTCGCCCCGGGGCCCCGCCTTCACCCGCCCCGTACTGACGATCAGATGCTCCATGCTCCCCGGAATGTGCGGCTCGGACTCCCGGGCCGGGCCGGGTTCCGCGCGCAGGTGATAGAGGTCCCGGCGGGCGCCGGGCGGGCTGGCGGAGAGCAGGGTCGCCACGAAGTCCGACCGCTCGGAGGCGACGGTGGGCCCCTCGCCCGCCCGGATCACCTGCACGGCCGGTGCCGGTGGCTCCACCAGCACGCTGAACGGCACACCGAGCGCGACCCCCAGCGCCCACAGTGTCTCCACGCTGGGATTTCCGCCGCCCGCCTCCAGCTGGGACAGCGTGGACTTGGCGATCCCGGCCCGTTTGGCCAGCTCGGACAGGGACAGTCCGGCCCGGGTGCGCTCGCGCCGCAGCGAGGCGGCGATCCAGGTGAGGGGCTCGCTCATGGGTCCACTTCCTGCCGTTCGCTCTACGAGTACGTTCGTTCGCCTTGACGAACGAACCCTCGGCTGTTCATTCTGGAAAACATGCGTTCGCTACTCCGAACACCGATGATGACACCTCTGACGGCACCTCTGATGGCATCCCTGGTGCGCGACAGCGCCCTCGTCTGGCTGGCGAGCGGTGTCGTCGGCGTCTCCTTCGGGGCGATCGCCGTGGCGGGCGGGCTGCCGGTGTGGGTGCCGGTGGTGATGTCGCTGGTGGTGTACGCGGGCTCGGCGCAGTTCAGCGCGGTCGGGGTGCTGCTGGCCGGGGGCGGGCCACTGGCGGCGGCGGCCACCGGGCTGCTGCTCAACACGCGCACGGCGGCGTTCAGCCTGGCCGTGGCGGACGTCATCGGCCGGGGCCGCCTCACCCGTCTCCTCGGCGCCCACCTCGTCACTGACGAGACGGTGGCCTTCGCCCTGGCCCAGCCGGACCCGGCACGACGCCGAGCCGCCTTCTGGATCTCCGGCCTCGGCCTGTTCGCCGTGTGGAACCTCGGCGTCCTCGCCGGAGCGCTGGCCGGCGACGCGCTCGGCGACACCGCCACCTACGGCCTGGACGCGGCCTTCCCCGCCGTCCTCGTCGCCCTGGTCCTGCCCGCCCTGCGCGAGAACCCTGCCGTACGGCGGTCCGCACTGCTCGGCGCCGGTCTGGCGCTGGCGGTGACGCCGGGCGTCCCGGCCGGGGTCCCGGTCCTGGTGGCGCTGGCGGGGCTCACCGCGTACGGACGCGGCACCGAGAGGCGTACGGCATGAGCGCGACGGTGGCCATGATGCTGGCGCTGGCGGTCGGGACGTACGCCTTCCGGCTGGTCGGGCCCGTGCTCCACGGGCGCGTGGAACTCCCGCCCCGGGTCCAGGAGCTCCTGTCCGCGGGCGCGATCGTCCTGCTGGCGGCCCTGCTGGCCACGGGCGCGCTGACCGAGGGCGGCGGCTTCGCGGGGTGGGCGCGGCCGGCCGGGGTGCTGGTGGCGGGCGTACTGGCGTGGCGCAGGGCGCCGTTCCCGGTGGTGGTGCTGGGGGCGGCGGGGGTTGCTGCGGTGCTGCGGGTGGTGGGGGTGGCTTGAAGAAGGCGCATGGGAGACACGGGCATCGCTAGGGTCCCGCTCATGACCGAAGCCGACTTTCTCGCCACCACCCGTACCTTCTACGACGCCATCGCCGAGGACTACGCCGAGCTCTTCCGGGAGGAGCTGGTGGGAAGGCCCGTGGAGCGGGCGGTGCTGGGGGTGTTCGCCGAGTTGGTCGAGGGGGACGGGCCGGTGGCCGACCTGGGCTGCGGGCCCGGTCGGACGACCGCGCGGCTCGCCGCGCTGGGGCTGTCCGTGTTCGGGGTCGATCTGTCGGAGTCGATGCTCGCGATCGCCCGCCGCGAGAACCCGGGGCTGCGTTTCGAGCAGGGCTCGATGCTGGAGCTGGATCTCCCGGACGGCGCGCTGGCGGGCGCCCTGTCCTTCTACTCCTCCATCCACACCCCCGTGGATCAACTCCCGTCCCTCTTCGCCGAGTTCCACCGTGTGCTGGCACCCGGCGCGCCCCTGCTGCTCGCCTTCCAGGCCGGTGACGAACACCGGCACCACGACCGCCCCTTCGGCCACCCCGTCGCGCTCACCTTCCAGCGCCGCCGCCCGGAGGACATGGCCGACCTGCTGACGGCGGCCGGCTTCGCCCTGCTCTCCCGGACGGTCCGCGAACCGGACCCGACGCTGGACGAGACGAGCCAGCAGGCGTTCCTGATCGCCAGGAAGTCCGCGTAACGCTCACTTACAGATTCCCGGCGATGTCCCGCGCCGCGACATAGCCGAACGTCATCGCCGGACCGATCGTCGAGCCCGCCCCCGCGTAGCTGTGCCCCATCACGGCCGCGCTGGCGTTCCCGGCGGCGTACAGGCCGGGGATCACCGAGCCGTCGTCCCGCAGCACCCGCGCCCGCGCGTCCGTGCGCAGGCCGCCCTTGGTGCCGAGGTCGCCCGGGACGATCCGGAAGGCGTGGTACGGGGGCAGCCAGAGCGGGGCCAGGCAGGTGTTGGGGAGGATCGACGGGTCCGTGTAGTAGTGGTCGTAGGCGCTGTCACCGCGGTGGAAGTCGGGGTCGTTCCCCTTCAGCGCCTGGGAGTTGAAGCGGTCCACGGTCGTGCGCAGGGCCGTCGCCGGGACGCCGATCGAGGTGGCGAGGGCGTCCAGGGTCCAGGCCTTGTGCGCGGCGCCCGAGTCGTACCAGGCGTTGGGGAACGGCAGGGTCGGCAGGACGTCCTTGAAGAGGTAGCGGTTGCGGTAGTGCTGGTCGACGATCAGCCAGGACGGGATGGCCGGGTCGGTGCCGTTCACGTCGTACATGGTGTGGACGACGTCGCTGTAGGGGGCGGCCTCGTTGACGAAGCGGGCGCCGGCGCCGTTGATCAGCAGGCCGCCGGGGAGGGTGCGTTCGGCCAGGCAGAAGTACGGCTGGCCGGGGAGCGGGATCGCCGGGCCCCACCAGGCGTCGTCCATGAGGCCGAGGGCGGCGCCGATGCGGTGCCCGGCCCGGATGCCGTCGCCGGTGTTCTCCTTCGCACCGACCGTCCAGTCCGTGCCGATCGGCTGGCGCTGGTACTGCGCGCGCATCGCCGCGTTGTGCTCGAAGCCGCCCGAGCCGACGATCACGCCCCGGCGGGCGCGGACCAGGCCGGGGCCGCCGTCCCGGGTGACGACCGCGCCGCTCACCGTGCCGTTCTCGACGTGGAGGTCGGTGAGCGGTGTGCCGAGCCAGACGGGGACCCCGGCGGACCGCAGCCCCGCGCGCAGCCCCGCCGCCAGCGACTGCCCCATCGTCAGCGGCTTCTCGCCCCGCAGGGCGGCCGCCGTACCCCGCGCCAGACACTGCGCGGCCACGGCCGCCCCCTTGGCGTTCACCGCGGCCAGGGCCAGCCACTTGTAGTCGGCGCTGAAGACGACCATGCCGGCGGGCACGTCCATGTACGGCGGGTTCAGCCGGGCCAGTTCGGGGCCGAGGAGGTTGCCGTCGAGCTGGTCGGGCTCGACGGAGCGGCCGTTCGGGAGACCGCCGGGCAGCTCGGGGTAGTAGTCGCTGTACCCCTCCATCCAGCGGAACCGGAGCGGGCTGTTGGCCATGACGAAGGAGAGCATCGCCGGGCCCTGGGCGAGGAAGGCCCGCTGCCGGTCGGCGGGGACGCCCGGGCCGACGACGGCGGCGAGGTAGGCGGCGGCCTTCGCGGGCGTGTCCGGTACGCCGGCCGCGAGGATCACCGAGTTGTTGGGGATCCAGATCCCGGCACCGGACCGGGCGGCGGATCCGCCGAAGGTGGCCGCCTTCTCCAGCACGACACAGCTCAGGCCCTGCTTGGCCGCGGTCAGCGCTGCGGTCATGCCGGCGGCTCCGGAGCCGATGACGACGACGTCGTAGGTGCCGAGGAGGGGCAGGTCGGCGGCCAGGGCGCTCTGTTGGGCCGCTCCCACGAGTCCGAGCGCGGCGGTGGCGGAGCCCGCGGCACCGGCGGCGAGGACGTGTCTTCGGGACGGGTTCGCGCTGGTGGAGACGGAGTTGGTGGGCATGGAGGCCGCTCCCGTATGGACGACGACGCCACGTTTCTGAGGGTGTGTCAGGAACGTGAATGTGGCGCGGTCGCCTTGTGAAGTCAAGTCATAGGCAGGGGCGTTGAGGCCTCGAAGACGGACCCTGTTCCAGAACGCCCAGAACGTGGCCGCCGCCCAGCGGCAGGTGTCCGAGGACCCCGCTTCGACGTCCGGCATGGCGTCGTCGGGCCTGAAGGCGCTCGGACCGCTGAAGGTGAGCATCGGCGACGACGACATGCCGACGGCCGGGGAACTGTCGAAGATCACCGACAACCGGCGGCACTTCGCCCTGATCACGACGGTGGCCGACTGGAGCGGTGCGCGCCTCCTCGCGGTGGACCTGGCCGCCGGCACCTCCCGCACGGTCGCCGGCGTCAACGGCGCGTACGGCGTCGCGCTCGACGGAGCGGGCAAGGCCTATGTCGCCAACTGGACCGACGGACAGCTGATCGCGGTCGATCTGGCGAGCGGACAGAAGACCACGGTCGACGGCACCCTCGGGGGCGGCATCTCCGCGGTGGCACTGGACGGGAAGGGCAAGGCGTACGTCGGTCAGAAGGACGGAGCCGGCAAGCTGTTCGAGGTCGACCTGACCGCCCGCACGCACCGCGTCGTGACCAGCGTCCCCGGGGCGAGCACCATCCGTGTGGAACTCGACGGGGCCGGTAAGGCGTTCACCATCGACCACCTGAACGGGCGTCTGTACGACATCTCCCTCGCCGACGGCGGGTACCGCGTGGTGGCCACAGGCCTGGGGACGTGCGAAGGCCTCGCGCTGGACACCGTCGCCGGCCAGATCTACGTGAGCAACCGTGAGGGCCAGCTGTGGCAGATCGACAAGCGGGCCACCGAGGTCCTGGGAGGCGTCGGCAAAGTCATGGGGTAGGGCCCGCACCGTCGTCAAGGCTCAGACAGTCCAGACAATCCGTCCAGGCCGCCCGGCTCAGCAGCGGCCGGAAGCGGGTGAACAGGGCGAACAGGTCGGCGCCGTACCGTTCGCGGAACGCGGGATCGTGGTCGGCGAGATCGAGTTCGTTGGCGGCGGTCAGCTCGGCGAAGTCGCGGCGCAGGCCGGGATCCGGTGTGTGGGAGCCGCCGGTGAAGCGGTCACGGAAGGGCGAGTCCGGGTCCGCGAGAACCGGATACGACACCTTGCGGTCGCACGAGGCGTAGAAGTACACGATCGCCTCCGCCTCCGCTCCGATGATTCCCGTCAGTTCGCCACGCCGGTCGAGCGGCAGCAGGGCCGTCGGGAAGCCGTCCGTGCCATAGAACGCGTGGCAGAGACCGGCGAGTTGGAGATCCGGGCGGGCGTTCCAGCCGGCGAGGCGGGACCGTACCCGGCGCAGATGGGCGAGGAGGGTGCCACCGGGGTGCGGGACGGTTCCGGCGCCGAGGTCCTCCAGGAGGGATTCGGCGTCACGGCCGGGAGTCGACACATGCCGTCCTTTCGGAGCTCGTGGTCGTCTTTGGGTCGGCACCCGCCCCCTCCCCCGCGCTGTCCGGACTCGGCGGGGGTGTGGAGCGGGTTGCCGCCCGGGCCCGTTCAGGATCGTCGCCCATCGGCCAAAGCCCAGTCAATCCTTGGGATTTGTAGCCATCCCCAAGGGTTAACTTGGGGTTCATGACCCTTGATGATCTGCGTGTGTTCGTGGCCGTGTGCCGGGCCGGGAGTCTGAGTTCGGTGGCCCGGGAGCTGGGGTGCACACAGTCGGCGGTGAGTCAGCATGTGAAGCGGCTGGAGAGGGAGACCGGGGTCGCGCTGCTGGAACGGCAGCCGCGGGGGGTCGTACCGACCCAGGCCGGACGGGTGCTGGAGGCGGCCGCCGCCGAGGGGATCTCCGGGCTGGATCTGGCGATACGGCAGCTGCGGGATCTCGTCGACGGCGAGAGCGGGTACGTCCGCGTGGCCACGGGCGCGACGACCGTACGGCACTTCATGTCGGAGGCCGTCGTCGCGTACCGGCGCCGCCACCCCCGGGTCAACCTGGAGTTCCGCACGGTGAGTTCGGGCCGGGGCAGCTTCGACGCGCTGGCCGACGGCACCCTGGACCTGGCCTGGATCACCCTCGGCCCACCGGTACGCGGCATCGAGCAGCGCCCGGTCGTGGAGCTGCCCTGGGTGCTGGCGGTACGGTCCGACGATCCACTCGCCGAGCGGCCGTACGTCGATGCCAGCGCCGACCTGTGTGACGTACGGCTGATCCGGTTGCCGCCGAACTCCGCCTCGGCCGCGCATCTGGACGCCGCCTGCGCCGAGTCGGGCGTCCGCTTCGCGCACGACACGAGCGTGGCCGACTGGGACACGGCACTGCTGCTGGCCGAGCTGGGGGTGGGGCGGGCGGTGGTGCCGGCGCTGCCGGGACTGCGGGTCCCCGGCGACGGCACCCTGCGCCTGATCCCCGTCCCCGCCCTGCGCCCCCTCCCGGTGGGCTGGGCGGTCCGCCGCTGGGACGCGCTCAGCCCACCGGCCAGGGCGTTCGCGGACCTGGTGGAGGGGTATCGCCGACGGGGCGGGGCTGACGTCAAGCCTGGCGGGGCTGATGGGTCAGGTCAGGTGAGGCCTACTTGAGGCCGATCGCCGCGCAGGCCGCCGCGTACTCGGCGGTGCAGATCTCCTTGACGGTGTAGACGCCGTCCCGGACCACGGTGCTCTTGACGTTGTCCTTGGTGACGGGCACCACCGACACCAGCTGCGCCGGAATGCCCTCCTGCGACCCGCTGTCGACCGAGTCCTGGGTCAGCGCGTCGAACTCGATGTCACGCCCCTGGACCTTGTACACGGCCATCTTCGCGGCGTCGGTCGCCTCCAGCGCGAACGGCTTGTACACCGTCATGAACTGCTCGCCCGCGACGATCCGCTGCACCGCGTCCAGGTTGGCGTCCTGCCCGGTCACCGGCGGCATCTTGCTGACACCGGCGTCCTTGAGCGCCTCGATGACGGCACCCGCCATACCGTCGTTGGCCGAGTAGACGGCGGCGATGTTGTTCACGCCGACGGAGGCGATCGCGGTCTGCATGTTCTTCTTGGCGACCTCGGGCGACCACTTGTCGGTGTCGTACCGCTTGACGATGTCGACCGCGCCCTCCAGCTCGCCGACCGCGCCCTTCTTGAACCGGCCCGTGTTCGGGTCGGCGGGGTCGCCGTTCATCATGACGACCTTGCTGGACGCCGCCTTCGAGCCGAGTTCCTCGACGATGGAGCGGCCCTGGACCTCGCCGACCAGCTCGTTGTCGTGCGAGACGTACGCCGTGACCGGCCCCTCCGCGAGCCGGTCGTAGGCGATGACCGGAATGTCCGCGTCCTTGGCCTTCTGCACGTCCGAGGCGATGGCCTTGGCGTCCAGCGCGTCGACCAGGATGACGTCCACCTTGTCGCCGATCATCTGCTGGAACTGCTGACTCTGCTTCTTCGGGCTCGCCTCGGCGTTGAGGTAGACGACCTTCCCCTTGCCGTTGGTGAGGACGCCGACTTCCTTCTTGATGAGGGGGTAGTCGAACTTCTCGAAGCGCGCCGTGTCCTTGTCGGGCAGGAGCAGCCCCACCGTGATGTCGTCACCCTTCTCCGGCGCCTCCGAGCTGTCACCGCCCCCGATACCGTCGACGACCCCGCACGCGGTGAGCGCGAGGGCCGCGGCGGAGGCGGCGAGGGCTATGCCTGTACGGCGTACGGCGGAGGTGTGGGGGGTACGTGCGTTCACGAGTGGTGCCTTCTGAGTGGAGGAGCGGCGGTGCGACCCGGGTTGGCGGTAGCCAACGCGCACTCGGCATGTCACGTCAAGGTGTTGTCGTAACGAGAAGGCAACCGTTTACCGTACTCACGAGTACAGCTCCTTGAGGCGGAGTTCCGCCCAGACAGTCTTCCCGACATTCCGCTCCGAAACCCCCCAGGTCAGTGCGAGGAGCTGGACGAGAATCAGTCCCCTCCCGCTCTCACCACCCGATTCCGCTTCGGTGACGAACCGCAGTTGCCGGTCGCCGCGCGCGTCGCTCACCTCGATACGCAGGATGTCCTCGGGGAGGAGGACGAGCCGCAGTTCGAAGTCGCGACCGGGAACGCGGCCGTGGGTGACGGCGTTCGCGGCGAGCTCGGCGACGAGTTGCTGGGCGGTGTGGTTCGCGTCGCTGTCGTACGGGTGCCCCCAGGAGGCGAGTTGATGGGCGGTGAGGCGTCTGGCCAGGCGGGCGCCTCGGGGGGTGGCGCTGAGGCGTTGAGTGAGGGTGGGGGTGCTCGTGGGGGTGGCGGTTTCTGCGTTCACGTCACTGAGAGTGGCCGGTTGTATTTACTCTGGCCAGGGCGATTGCGCGACTCTGGGTAGCAGTACGGCTGCGGCGGGTGCGGAGTCGGCGGGTCGGCCGTGACCACAACGACGTGAGGACGGGGACGTACGTGACGGACGAACGAGAGCGTAGGCCGGAGACCCCGGCCGAGGCCGACGGAACCATCGAGTTGTTCAGCACGCTCGGCAAGATGCTGCGGCGGCTGCGCGAGCGGGCCGGGCTGAAGCAGAAGGAGTTCGGCGAGATGGTCGGCTACGGGCCCGACCAGATCTCCGCGATGGAGCGGGGTGTGCGGGTGCCGCGGCCGGAGTTCCTGGAGAAGGCGGACGAACTCCTCGACGCGGGCGGGCTGTTGACGGACGCGATGGAGGACGTCGAGCGGGCGATGTCCAAGCGGCGGACTCGGCATCCGGAGTGGTACCGGAGTTATGCGGCGCTGGAGGCGGAGGCGGTTGAGCTGCACTTCTATGCCAACCATGGCATGCCGGGGCTGCTCCAGACCGCGGACTACGCGCACGCCGTGTTCGTTAAACGGCGTCCGCTACTGACCGAGGAGGCTATCGAGAAGCGGGTGTCGGACCGGTTGTCCCGGCAGCAGGTCTTCGAGCGCGACCCCCTGCCCGTCATCAGCTACATCCTCGAAGAGGCCATCCTTGACCGGCCAATTGGCGGGACGGCCGTCTTCGCAGAGCAGTTGCAGCGTCTGCTGCGGATCGGGGACCTCCGCAACGTCGAGCTCCAGGTCATGCCGACCAGGGTCGAGGCGCACCCCAACCTGGACAGCGCGTTCAACCTGCTCACACCGCAGAAGCATGCGCAGGTGGGCTATACGGAAGCGCAGGGCTATCCGCGGCTCATCACTGACATGGAGGAGGTGCGGAAGCTCGCCGAACGCTATGGGATTATGCGGGCGCTGGCCCTCAATCCCTTGGAGTCCCGCGCCTTGATCGAGAAGAAGCTGGGGGAACTGTGAACACCGACAGACTCGACTGGATCAAGTCCAGCTACAGCAGCGGCGAAGGCGGCGAATGCGTAGAGGTCGCCACCTGCCCCCACACCATCCACATCCGCGACTCCAAGAACCCCACCGGCCCCCACCTCACCCTCTCCCCCACCACCTGGTCGGCCTTCCTGTCAGGGGAGTTGGCCGGCGAGCGGGGCTAGCGCCTCGGCCGCGGCCAGGGCTCGCGCGGACGCCTCGCGTACCTCCTTCTCTTCGTCGGCCTCGGCCCGCTCCCGCAGCAGCGGCAGCGTCTGTGGGTGGGCGGGCCAGGCGAAGGCGAGCGACTGGAGGGCGGCGATCCGGGGCTGGGCCTGGGGGTCGGCGACGGCCCGGTCCCGCAGGAACCCGACCGCCCTGTCGTCCGTCTCGTGTACGGCCCACCAGCGCAGGGCAAGGGCCCGAGTCCACTGTTCGGGGTCAGCGACCGCCCTGGCGCGCAACAGCTCTCGGGTCGTGGCGTCGTCACCCCGGTCTGTGGCCAGGAGTGTCAGCGCCTTGCCCCTCACCTTCTCGGAACTGTCTTCGGACGCCCGCTCGCGGACCGCTGCCCAGCCGTCGACGGAATCCGGGCAGTGCCGGATGGCGTCCACAATCTCGTGGCGGACATTTTCATCCGGTTCATTTCTGAGCCGGTCGAACACCAACTCCCAGGTACTGGGCTCGTGACTCCAGTAGTCGCACAATGCCTCCGCCGCGCGGTGGCGGACGCCGGTGTCAGGGTCGTTGACCAGGTGTTCGCGGACCAGCGACCAGGTCTCGGTCTCCCGCGTCCGCAGCAGTGCCAGTCCGGCGAGCGCAGTTCTCCGAGCATCGTCACCGGGGTCCTCGGAGAGACGATCGCGCAGGAATTCCCACGTGTCGGTCCGGGATGACGCCACCGCTGTCTGCACCAGCACATCGCAGGCGGCTTCACGGACCTCTCCGTCCCGGTCCGCAAGGGCAATGTGACGGGCCAGTTCCCAGGTGTCGGGCTCCTCGCCCCTCACCTCTCCCAGTGCGCGCAGGGCACTCGATCGGACAAAGGCGTGGTCGTCCTCGACGGCGAGTCTGCGCGCGAGTCGCCAGTCCCTCTGCTTGGTGACCAACTGGGACATGGCTACATGCCGTACGGCCTCATCGGGGTCCTCGATCGCCAGGTCCGGCAGCAGTTTCTGGACGGTTTCATCGTCAAAGAGCTTGCTCACCCATTCGACCGCAATGTCCCGCACCGCGCCTTCCGGGTCGTCGACCGCCAGGCGCCACAGCAGAGCCTGGACCAGCGGATCTTCAGCCCTGTACCTGAGGACCAGATTCAACGCCTCAGGCCGGTCCCCGTACCAGTGATAGAAGAGGAGGTCGAGGATCGGCGCCCACAAGCCGGGGACGTCGGGACCTCTCCAGAGGTGCAGCGCATGGGCGCGCACCTGCAGCGAGGGGTCGTTGACGGAACGGTCCAGGATCAGGTCGCTCATCTCAGCCTCGTTCTCGCCGCATTGGAACAGGGCCTCCAATGCCGCTGTGCGGACCTCCTCGTCCGGATCCACGAACAGACGAGCCCGGAGCAGTTCCCGGACGCCCCGCTCGGTGCCCCAGCGCGCCGCCAGCATCTCCAGCAATCCCCCGCGGGCCAGGTAGTCATGGGAATGCACCGCCACGGCCTGCGCCAGCGCCTGCCCCTGGTAGAGCGCGGATGCGAACTCGCCCGCATGCGGTGAATGGGCGAACTGGCCGCACAGGTGGAACCAGCGTAGGAATCGGGGCCGCCCACTCCAGTGCGGCGGAAACGTCTTCAGCGCGTGCGAGATCTCCTCCACCACATGGAACAGGCTGTGTGGGCCGTTTCGCTCCAGAGCCGCAATGATCCCGTCCACGACAGCTCTGCTCTGCGCCGAGAGCGCACCGATCCTGCGTACCTCCGCCAGCGCCCGCACACTCAGGGCGAGAAGCCGCGCCTGCGCGTTCGTGGTGACGCATCGCCGATGCATCTCCAACAGCCGGTCGATCGCCGCGGCCGCGTCCCGCTCCCCGATCCGCCCGGCGAGCAGCAGCAACACCTCATGCCACGCCGGATCCTCCGCGTGCCGCACGAAGACGCGCTCGATGAACTCCTCCTGGGTCCACTCGCGTTCGCGCGTGTACCGGCGATCGATGTCCTCGGCGGCCAAGTACTCCAGGAACGCACGGTGCACGAACCCGTACACCCCGCCCCCGTAATGACTCAGGATGAAGTTCCGCTCCCGGAACTGCCGCACCATCGTCCGGGCCGCCGACACCGCCTGAGCGACCGGCAGTTCGTACTGCTCGCGCAGGTACGCCTTGAACGTGTCCAGCAGCTCGTCCTGGTGGATGTGGTTCCCGGCGATCCCGCCGTCCCCGTCCTGCATCCGCCGAGCCACCAGCCGTAGCAGCTCATGACGGTCCTCGTCGCCCAGGTACGACAGGGCCTCGACGTCGGTGGGAGCGCGCAGGTTCTTGGCGTGGTCGTCCCAGTGGGCCACCAGGACGGCGACCGCATGCCGGTAGACGCCCTGCCGATCGCGGGGCAGCTCCCGGCGCCGGCCGATGATGGCGAGGATCGTCAACAGCAGTGGATTTCCCGCCAGTTCGCCGACCGGCCGCGAGTACCCCACCGCATCCGTCAGCCGTCGGCGCAGCTGGGCCGCTCGCTCCTCGTCGCGCGGATACGCGGTCGTGTACCACTGCCCGGCGAACCGAGCGATCTGCTCCTTGCTCAGGTCCTGGATCATGTGGTGCGCGAACCCGGCGCTGTCCAGCACCCCCCGCCGATACCCGATGACCCGGGACGTCACCACCACACGCACCCCGGCCTCCCCGTACCGCCCGGCGAAGTCCGCGATCCGGTGGCCGACCTGTTCCCGCGCGGCGGGATCGAAGAGTTCGTCCAGCCCGTCGAAGACGACGACCGCACGTCCCTCGGCCAGCAGCCGGTCCACGACCGCCATCGGCGGCGCCATCCCCTTCGTACCGTGCAGATGCCTGAGGAAGTCCTCGAAGGTCCGCTCCCGCCACTCCCCCGCCGCGTACTCCCGCAGCTCCACGACCAGGGGTACGCGGCCGGCGAGCGGCTCCAGCGGATCGTCGGCCGGAACCTCCTGGGTGAGCGTGAGCGCGAGGAGGCGGGCCAGCGTCGACTTGCCCGCCCCCGGGTCGCCGAGCAGCACGACGCGGTGCTCCCCCGGTCCGGCCAACACCTCAAGAACGTCCCGTGCGGGCCGGTCCGCATAGGCCCGCCGCGCCCGTTCCAACGCCTCCCGCTCCACCCCGGGCGGCAGGCTCGACGGCCACTCCCCCGAGTCGACGAGCCGTTGCCTGATGTCGCGCGGCAACTCCACCGGCGGCGGATCCGCCCGCACCGTCGGCGCCACGAACACCTCGTCCAGGCCGACGGGCGGATGCTCGCCCTCCTCGGTGGGGATGAGGACGTCCAGGTCCAGGCGGCCGTAGCACTCACGGATGCGGGTGGCGTACCGCCGTAACGCCTCGTCCCTCTCCTCCGCAGACAGCTCCAGCACTTCCCGGACCGGCGACTGTACGTACTGGTTCTCGATGTGCGTGTACGACGCGGTGCCGTGATCCCCGGTCGCGGCGGCCTTTACATCCCCGCCAGCCCCGACAGCCCGCTCTCCGCCCACGCGCACCTGCTTCGACGCCCGCCTCATGGCAGGACGCTAGCCGCCAACCCACCCATGCGGCAGCAACACCCGCTATTCCAGCAGCCGTTATTCCAGCAGTCGTTGCCTGATCAGCTCCATCACTTCCGCGCGGCTGCGTCTGCCGTTGTCTGCGGCGTTGAGGTGGTTGCCGATGCGGACGGAGACGGCGAGCAGGCAGCGGACCTCGACCTCGTCCTCGTCGGGGCAGAAGGACGAGAACAGGGAACGCAGGTAGTCCATCCGGCGGTTGTCGACGCGGCGCAGGCGTTCGGCGACGGCAGGGTCGCGGCGGGCCCAGTCGCGGATCGCCATGTCGGCGGTGACACCGCGCACGGGTCCGTCGGTGGCGGCGGCGACGATGCCGAACAGCCGCTCCAGCCGGGCCCTGGCGTCTCCCCCCTCGCCCTCGACCTGCTCGATCACGCCCTCGGCGCACTCGTACTCCCAGGTGTCGAGCATTTCGGTGAGCAGTGCGTCCCGGTTGCGGAAGTACCCGTAGAAGCCGCCCTTGGTCACGCCGAGTGCCTGCGCCAGTGCCTCGATCCGGACGGCCTCGGGGCCGCCCGCGACAAGCGCCCGCAGGCCTTCCTCGATCCACTTGCCCCGTGGCGTGCGGGTCGCGCCCATGCTGTGTGCCTCCTCACGTCCCCGCCGGCCGAGTATACGGTGGCGTATAGATAGCTCTACGCTGGATCTATACGCCACCGTATAGACAGCTGGACAGCCATAGGGACAGGGGCCTGATCATGCGACTTCCCCGAACCGCCCACACCGACCGCCCCTGGCGGATCCACGAGATCGCGCCCGACTTCACGGTCGAGGACGTGTGGGCCTTGCCCACCCCCGGCGGACCCGACGACCTCAAGTGGCTGGTGCGCCAGACCGCCGACGGAATCAGTGGTGGGGTGAAGGGGGAGGGCCTCGTCTCCCGCGTGCTCTTCACCGTCCGCTGGAAGCTCGGCGCGCTGCTCGGCTGGGACAAGGACGGGACCGGCGTCGGAGCGCGGCTGCCCTCCCTGCGCGACCGGCTGCCGGCGGACCTTCGCGACGGTCCCCGGGGTCCCGACCTCGGTTCGTCCCCCTTCACCTCCCTCTATCAGCGGGAGGACGAATGGGCCGCCGAGATGGGCAACAAGACCGTGCACGCGGTGATGCACATCGGCTGGGTCCCGGACGCATCCGGCGGCTACCGAGGCCAGATGACCGTGCTGGTGAAGCCGAACGGGCTGTTCGGGGCGCTCTACATGGCCGCCATCAAGCCCTTCCGGTACATCGGCGTCTACCCGGCCCTCATGCGCTCCATCGGCCGCGAGTGGGAGGCGAACGCCGCCGCACGAAAGGCCCCGATGTAACATCAACTCCCTGTCGGCAACAGTGAGTTCGCATCCCTGGGGCGGTGTCCGTGAAGGTCCTGTTGGTGGCCGCGAATCCGCTCGACACCGGACGGCCGGCCCTGGACGAGGAGATGCGGAGCATCAGGGCGAACACGCCGGCACGGCTGGAGCAACGGCGGGCGCGGCCCCGCTTCTGACGGGCGCGCCCTCGATCGGGTCAATGCCCGAACAGTCGTACCAACCCGACCTACGGTCTCAGGCTGTCATCGAGATCCAGGAAGGGAGCCCCCATGGCAACCGTCTCCCGTACGGCGCTGACCGTCGAGTTCATCGAGCTGCTGGCCCGTTACGACCCCCGGTGGTGGGAGATCATCGAGCCGGACCTCCCGCCTCACCCCGTCCACGCCGCCGGCATCGGCCACGGCGTCGGCCACCGTCTCGGCTTCCGTTCGGCGGCCGGCGACGGGGAGCGCCTGAACCCCCAGCCGATCCCGCCCGGAAGCACGCTGCTGCCGGCTGTCCGGGACATGTCCGTGGCCGTGGCGGAGGCCACGATCGCCGCCAGCCTGGCAGGGCAGAAGCCCGCCGATATCGTGCAGGAGGTCGGGGACGACATCTGCCCCGAGCCGCCGAAGATGCCCTGGCCGAAGAAGTGGCCCGTGCCCGTCCAACTGCGGCAACAGCTCGCCGACGACCCGCAGCGCGTCTCCTCCGCCGTCCAGGCCTCGGCCGCCCTGGTCTTCCAGTCCTACGCCCACCGCATCACGGACGAGGCCCTGAGCACGGCCTTCGCGGGGCTCGCCGACCGCCTGCTGGAAAGGGCCCTGAAGACCGCCAACGGCACGCCCTGAGCCGCCGCTACCCCTGGTAGAGCCCCTCCACCTCCGCCGCGAAGTCCCGCAGCACCGCGTCCCGGCGCAGCTTCATCGACGGTGTCAGATGGCCGTCCATCTCGGTGAAGTCGGTCGGGAGGATGGCGAAGCGGCGGATGGATTCCGGGCGGGAGACGAGTTTGTTGGCCTCGTCCACGGCGCGTTGCATGATGGCTCGCAACTCGGCGTCGGTGACGAGGAGTTCGGCGGGGACGGTGTGTTTGCCGTTCATGCGGCGCCAGTGGGAGACGCCGTCCATGTCCAGGGTGATCAGGGCGGACACGAAGGGCCTGCGGTCGCCGAGGACGATGCACTGGGAGATCAGGGGGTGCGAGCGGAGCCAGTTCTCCAGGGGCGCGGGGGCCACGCTCTTGCCGCCGGCCGTGATCAGCATCTCCTTCTTGCGGCCGGTGATCGTCAGGTAGCCCTCGTCGTCGAGTTCGCCGATGTCACCGGTCGGCAGCCAGCCGTCCGCCGCCGCGGGGACGACGCCGCCCGCGGCCGGGTCCCAGTAGCCGCGCAGCACCTGCTCGCCGCCGATCAGGATCTCGCCGTCCGCGGCGATCCGGATCCTGGTGCCGGGCAGCGGCCAGCCCACGGTGCCCAGACGGGGCTTGAGCGGGGGCGTCACGGTCGCCGCGCCCGTCGTCTCCGTGAGGCCGTAGCCCTCGTAGATCTCGATGCCCGCACCGGCGTAGAACGCGGCCAGGCGCCGGCCGAGCGGTGAGCCGCCGCAGATCGCGTACTTCACCCTGCCGCCCATGGCGTTGCGGATACGGCGGTAGACGAGCGGGTCGTAGAAGGCGCGGGCCGTCTTCAGGGCCGTGCTCGGGCCCGAGCCGGTCCCCGCCGCCCGGGCCTCCAGCGCCTCGCCGTAGCGCTCGGCGACCGATGCCGCGCGGTCGAAGGACGACGCCCGGCCGCCCGTCTCGGCCTTGGCGCGGGCGGAGTTGAAGATCTTCTCCAGCATGTAGGGGATGGTGAGGAGACAGGTGGGGCGGAACGCCGCCAGGTCGGGGAGCAGGTCCTCCGCCTTCAGGCTCGGCGCGTGGCCCAGGCGGACCCGGGCCCGGATACAGGCCACCGCCACCATCCGGCCGAAGACATGCGACATGGGGAGGAAGAGCAGCACCGACGCCTCTTCGCTCGTCCTCGTCTTGAAGATCGGGTAGAGCAGCTCGATGGCGTTGTCCACCTCGGCGAAGAAATTGCCGTGGGTCAGCGCGCAGCCCTTGGGGCGGCCCGTCGTGCCGGAGGTGTAGATGAGCGTCGCCAGGGTGTCCGGCGCCAGCATGCCGCGCCGTACGCCCACCTCCCCGTCCGGCTGCTGGGCGCCGTACTCCGCCAGCCGCTCCACGTGCCCCTTCTCCATCACCCACATGTGACGCAGATCGGGCACCCGGTGCAGCTCGGGGCCGAGGGCGGCCGCCTGGGCGGCGGTCTCGGTGACCAGGGCGACCGCGCCCGAGTCCTGGAGGATCCAGCGGGTCTGGAAGACGGACGAGGTGGGGTAGACGGGCACCGTGACGAGGCCGGCCGCCCATGCCCCGAAGTCGAGGAGCGTCCACTCGTAGCGGGTGCGGGCCATGACGGCGATCCGGTCCCCCGGCATCAGCCCTTCGGCGATCAGCCCCTTCGCCACCGCCTGCACCTGATCGGCGAACTGGGTCGCCGTCACGTCCGACCACTGCCCGTCCTCGCTCCTGCGGCTGAGCACCACCGCACCCGGCACCGCGCTCGCGTTGTCGAACGGCAGATCCGCGAGCGACCCATGGGTCACCGTGGGCGCGAACGGCGGTACGTGCGCCTCCCGCACGGCCCCGTCCAGCCGTCGCGTCTCCGGCTGGACCAGGGTCGGTCCGGGAGCGTCGTCGAAGGCGGCCGAGGGGGCGAAGGAGGGAAGCGGGGTGGACACGGGCGGCTCCTGCGGCGGGCGTGCAGCGAAGAAACTGCTTGCTGCATGACGTACGTGCCTCGCGCACCCTGGCGTTCATCTGCGGAGGCCTGCGGAACGGTGTTACCGCTGGTTAGGCAGGTGATCGTACGGCTCCCGCGTGTGGGCGTTGTGCGGGTTCGGCGGGGGTCCGGGGCCGGGTATGTGCAACGTCGCGGGTTATGTGAGGGCCCCTCAGCTTCGTCTCACCGTCCCCTTACCTTCACTTCGGACGACCGTCACGCCCGGCCGACCACGACCTTCGCGTCCGTTCCGAAACAGCCGTCACGCCCGCTCCAGCACAGCCGTCACCCCCTGCCCTCCCGCCGCGCAGACCGAGATCAGCCCGCGGCCCGAACCGCCCTTCTCCGCCAGCAACTTGGCGAGCGTCGCCACGATCCGCGCCCCCGTCGCCGCGAAGGGATGACCGGTGGCCAGGGACGATCCGGCCACGTTCAGCCGGGCGCGGTCCACGGGGGCGAGCCCCCGCTTCTCCCACGCCGCCAGCGTGGCCAGCACCTGGGACGCGAAGGCCTCGTGGATCTCGACGAAGTCGAAGTCGGCGAGCGCGAGTCCGGCCCGCTCCAGCATGCGCGGGACGGCATACGCCGGTGCCATCAGCAGCCCGTCCTCGCCGTCCGCCACATCACCGCGTACGAAGTCCACGGCCGCCGTCTCATAGGCGGTGAGGTAGGCGAGCGGCTCCAGCCCTCTGCTCGCCGCCCACTCCTCGCTCGCCAGCAGCACGACCGCCGCCCCGTCCGTCAGCGGCGTCGAGTTGCCCGCCGTCATGGTGGCGCCGGGCCGGTCGAGACCGAACACCGGCTTCAGCGCGGCCAGTTTCTCCGGCGTCGAGCCGGGGCGGAGATTCTGGTCGCGGTCCAGCCCCCGGAAGGGCACGACCAGATCCTGGAGGAAGCCGCGTTCGTACGCCGCCGCCAGCCGCTGGTGACTCGTCGCCGCCAGCTCGTCCTGGGCCTCGCGGGTGACACCCCAGGCGCGGGCGGTGACGGCGGCGTGCTCGCCCATGGAGAGCCCGGTGCGGGGCTCGGCGTTGCGGGGGATGTCGGGGACGAGGTGGGTGGGCCGGACACGGGTCAGCGCCTTGACCCGGCCGCCCGGCGACTTGGCCCGCCGGACTTCCAGCAGGATCCGGCGGAGTTCGTCGTTGACGCCGAGGGGCGCGTCGCTCGCCGTGTCCGCACCGCCCGCGATCGCCGACTCGGTCTGCCCCAGCGCGATCTTGTTGGCGGCGGCGATGACCGCCTGGAGTCCGGTGCCGCAGGCCTGCTGGATGTCGTACGCGGGCGTACGCGCGTCCAGCTTCGAGCCGAGCACGGTCTCACGGGCGAGGTTGAAGTCCCTGCTGTGCTTGAGTACGGCCCCGGCGACCAGCTCCCCGACCGCGCCCGGTGCGCCGAGCCCGTACCGCTCGGCCAGGCCGTCGACCACCGCCGTGAGCATGTCCTGGTTGGACGCGGTGGCGTACGGACCGTCGGAGCGGGCGAACGGGATACGCGTGCCGCCGATGACCGCGACGCGCCGTACCGCCGGCGCCAACAGCGTGCTCATCTCCACCCACTCCTCACGTCACGGTGCCCTTACCTCCGGTAACCTTACTCCGGAGTCAGTTCCGGAGCGCACTGGGAGTCGCACATGCCCGACCGCTATCTGAGCTTCACCGGCACCACACCCGGCCGCTTCCTCACCCGCCGTCTCGGATTGCCCCAGCCCTCGCCACTGAAACGCTGGTCGGCCGAGCGGCCCTCGCTGCCGGGCGACCGGCTGCTGCTCACGGCCGGCAAGTCGGACCTGGACCTGACCTCGACGAACCTCGGCCTGACGGCATCCGCCGAGAAGCCCGCCGCCGTCGTCCTGGACGCCACCGGAGTCCGGGACGTCGACACGCTCGCCGAAGTCCACGCCGCCCTCCACCCCGTCGTACGGTCCGTCGCCGAGAGCGGCCGGTTCGTCGTGCTCGGCGCCCCCCTCGACCCCGCCGACCATCACCAGGCCGCCGTCCAGCAGGCCCTGGAGGGCTTCACGCGCTCGCTCGGCAAGGAGGTCGGGCGGGGCAGGACCGTGAATCTCGTCCGCCTGACGGACGCACACGCCGCCGAGTCGACCCTCCGCTTCCTCCTCTCCCCCAAGTCGGCTTACGTCAGTGGGCAGGTCATCGAGGTGGGTGCGGCCGGGGCGGGGGCCTCCGAGGCGAGGGCCGCCGAGACGGGCTCGGCGCAGGCCGCAGACGCCGGGTCCGGCGCCCCCGACCTCTCCCCCTACGACCCCGACCGCTCGCTGACCGGCCGCACCGCCCTGGTCACCGGCGCCGCGCGCGGCATCGGTGAGGCCGTCGCCGAGACGCTGGCCAGGGACGGCGCCCGGGTCGTCGTACTCGACGTGCCGCAGGCCGAGCAGGACGCCCGGCGCGTGGCCGACCGGCTCGGCGGCACCGCCCTCGCGCTCGACATCACCGCACCCGACGCCGGCGAACGCATCGCGGCCGCGCTACCCGACGGGATCGACGTCCTGGTCCACAACGCCGGGATCACCCACGACCGACGGCTGGTCAACATGCCCGCCGAGCGCTGGAGTTCGGTACTGGACGTCAACCTCGCGAGCGTGCTGCGCACGACGGACGCGCTGCTGGCGCGCGGGACGCTGCGGCGCGGCGGCCGGATCGTGGCGACGGCGTCGATCGCGGGGCTGGCCGGGAACGCCGGTCAGACCAACTACGGTGCGAGCAAGGCGGGCGTCGTCGGACTGGTCCGCTCCCTCGCGCCGCGCGCGCTCGCCGAGCACGGGGTGACGGTCAACGCGGTCGCGCCGGGCTTCATCGAGACCAGGATGACCGCCGCGGTTCCGCTGTTCATCCGGGAGGCGGGGCGCCGGATGAACTCCCTCGCGCAGGGCGGGCTGCCGGTCGATGTCGCCGAGACGACCGCCTGGCTGGCGGATCCGGGCTCCGGTGCCGTCAACGGGCAGGTCGTACGGGTATGCGGCCAGAGCCTGCTGGGGGCCTGATGTCTCTCGTCCTCACGACTCCTCCTTCCCTTCCGCCCCTGCTCGCCCGGGGCGCCCTGCTCTCACTCTTCAAACGTCCCGCACCGGACGCGGAGTTCCCGCGCACCCGGCTCGTTCTGCCCGGCGTTCGCGTCGACCTCGCGCGACTGGCGGCGTACGAGCGGGTGTGCGGCTTCGCCACGGGCGACGACGCGCTGCCGGTCACCTATCCGCATGTCCTCGGCTTCCCCCTGGCCATGCGGCTGATGAGCGCGCGGGAGTTCCCGCTGCCGCTGCTCGGGCTCGTCCACACGTCGATCGAGATCACCCGGCACATGCCGATGACGGCGACCGGTGCGTACGAACTCGGCGTTCATGTCGACGGGTTGGTGCCGCATCGCCGGGGGACGGAGGCCGTGGTGGTCACCGAGGTGCGGGCGCAGGACGGCGTCGTATGGGAGTCGAGGAGCAGCTATCTCGCCCGGCACCGTACGGACGAGGTCGCCGGGAGCCGTACGGCCGAGGAGCTCAAGCCGCTCCCCGAAGTCGCCCAATGGCGCCTCGCCGGGGACGTCGGCCGCCGCTACGGTGCCGCCTCCGGTGACCGCAACCCCATCCATCTCCACCCCCTCACCGCCCGTCTGTTCGGCTTCCCGCGGGCCATCGCGCACGGCATGTGGACGGTGGCCCGCTGCCTCGCCGCGCACGGGGTGCCCGCGCGGGCCCGGGTGGAGGCGGAGTTCCGGGCGCCGGTGCTGTTGCCGGGGACGGTGACGTACGCGGCCGAGGGCGGGCGGTTCGAGCTGCGGGGTGGGGCGGCGCAGCGCCTGCACATGGCCGGGCGGGTTCATCCGCTGGTCTGAGCCGCGGCCTCCGGCGGTGTCCATGGCCGGCCGGCCATGAGGTTGCCCAGGCCCGACCACGCGAAGTTCATCAGGGTGGCCGCCGCCTCGGTCTCCGTCACGCCCGGCGTGGCGTTGGCCCAGGCGGCGAGCGACTCGGCGGCGCCGACCAGCGCCTCGGCGAGACCGGCGACCTCACGCTCGGGCAGGTCGGGGTCGCGATGGGCTTCCCGGGCCGCCGCCAGGATCAGTTGCGTCACGAACGCCACGATCTCCGCGCGCATCGCCGCGACCTCGGAGGCGAACGGCTCCCCGTGGGTGCGGGCCTGCAGGTGCAGGACGGACCAGCCGTCCGGGTTCTGCCCGGTGTGCGTGAAGAACGCCCGCAGCCCGTCCCAGAGTTGCCGGTCGGCGGGCAGCTCGGTCTGGACGCCCGCCCGCACGGCCGCGGTGAGCGCCGCCGACTCGCGGCGGATGCAGGCGGTGAACAGGTCTTCCTTCGAATTCAGGTACAGGTACACCAACGGCTTGGACACGCCCGCCAGTTCGGCGATCTCATCCATCGACGCGGCCATGTACCCCCGCTGACCGAAGGTCCGCACGGCGGCGTCCAGCATCTGCTGCTCACGGACGGCACGCGGCATCCGCTTGGTCTTCACAGCACCCATGCCGATTAGCGTACGGGCCGGGAGGGGCGTTCCCACCCGGCCCGCTGCAACCGGCCGCTCTACTCCTCGCCGCTCACGTCGTCCACGAGCCGCGCGAGCCGCTCCGTCCTGTCTGCCCACGGCTGCCCGTCGCCGGACGGCAGGGCCGTCAGCCGGGGCAGCAGCTGGGCGGTGAGCAGGGTGGACAGGGCGGAGGTGTCGGCGCCCGTGCCGTCGGTCCGGACGACCACCGGCTGCGGGGCTCTTCCGGCGAGCTTCGCGCCCACCTCCAGGCGGCGCCGGGCCAGTTCGTACTGCAGCACCGCGCGGTTGTCGCGGTAGGCCTTGGCCAGGGCGCGCTGGGCGCGGGCCTCGTTCTCCGCGGCGATCAGACCGCTGCGGCCCCGCGTCTCGATCTCGAACCGCACGCGCTGGGCGTTGGTCTCCTGCTGCTCAAGCAGCTGGGCGACCTCCTCGCGGGCCCGGTTCAGCGCTGCCTTGACCTCGACGATCCGGGCGTCCCGCACCTTCTTGGCACGCTCGATGTCCATGCCCAGCTGGTCGATCCGGCGCTTGCGGATCAGTCCCCACTCCTGGTCGTAGGCGGTGCGCTCCTTGGCGATGCGCTCCCGGGTGGCCAGGTGCTGCTGGTACTGCGCCGGCAGCTGCACATCCGGGATGTTGCAGCCGGTGATGCGCACGCCGTAGCCGGACAGCTGGCGGTTGAGCAGCTCCTGCATGTCGGCCACGTCCGAGCCGCGCAGGTCGTACGCCCGCTCGGTGCGCATCAGACGCGCCCGCTGCCGGATCGCGTCCTGTACGGCGCTGGAGAGCACCAGGTCGAAGTTGCCCGCGCCGATGGTGCGGACGAACAGCACGGCGTCGGTGATGCGGAACTTCAGGAAGAACTCGATCGAGCGCAGCGGGACGTTCTCCTGCGTGGGGCAGGCCATCACCGGGGCCGAGTACGGGATCTCGGTGGCGGTGTCGACGACGAAGTCGACCCGGGACCACGGGTGCCACAGGTAGTGGCGGCCGGCGTCCAGGGTGCGGGTGACGGCGCCGTAGCGGGTCAGCACGCCGTTGGTGCCCTGCTCGATCTCGACGATCGAGGAGCGCCACCACCACAGCGCGCCGATCAGCACCAGGACGACACCGCCGACGTAGGAGAGGGTGGCGAGGGCGCCGTAGGCGAGGTCTCCGGCGGTCGACTCGGCGTCCGCCCCGTGCAGCGACAGCATCACGCCCATGAACAGGGCGTAGACGCCGAGCCACAGCGGCAGCATCCACCACAGGCGGCGCCGGTGGCGGGGGATGATCACCGGGATCAGGGTGTCGGCCTCGCCGCCGCGCAGCAGCCGCGCGATGTCGCTCCAGGGGGCGACGGCCTCGGAGACGACCGACCTGCGGTGGGAACGGGCGGTGCTCACTGGGCGGCCTCCTCGGCGGGCTCGGTCAGGTCGGTCGGTTCGGCGCCGTCGGGGGCCTCGGCCGGGCCCGGCACGTGCGGCACCGTGGGCCGGTCGGCGGCCAGCAGCGCGCCGATCTCCGCCTCACGCGCGGCGATCCGCTCGGACACCTCGGTGAGCCGCGACCGTACGGCGGCCATGTCCTCGTCGCTGAACAGCTCCGTGCCGCGCTCGCCGACCAGTTCGCGGGCCAGCTCCAGGAAGTCGATCCCGGCGCCGCCGTCCGAGGCGCCGCCGATGCGCACCAGGCGCGGCAGATGGTCGGCGACCTGCTCCAGGGTGTCCAGCACCTGCTGCTGGTAGCGGTACTCCAGGATCTCGGGCGCCTCCGCGGCCGTCACCGCGCGGATGTCGAGGGCCTGTGCCTCCAGGAGGGCCGCGTTGGCCTTCGCCTCCGACTCGGCCTGGACGTAGCGCTGGCGGGCGAGTGCCTCGGCGCGGTTGGTCTCGCGCTCCACGGCGGTGTCCATCTGCGCCTGGTACTGGGCGATGTCGGCCTGGATCGCGGAGAGCGTCTCCAGGCTGGAGGCCAGTTCCCGGGTGAGGTCGCCCTCGTCCTGCTCCTTGCGGAGCTGGAGTGCGTACTCGTGGGTGTACGCCTCCTTGGCCACCCGCACCATCTCAGGCGCGGCCAGGTCCATGCGGTAGCGCTGGTCGGAGGGCTCGGCGTGGGTGATGTTGGCGTTGGTCAGCTCGACGGCCGGGCGGAACTGCTGGTTGAGCTGCTCAAGGAGCCGGCCGCTGTCCTCGCCGACCATGTCGTAGATACCGGCGGCCTCCTGCTCGTAGATGAGGCTGCGGATCGTCTCGCTCACGGCGTTGCTCAGCTTCTCCTCGAAGCCGCGCACCGCGCCCAGGGTGTAGACGAACTCGGTGGGGTCGCTGATCCGGAACTGGATGAACAGGTCGATCGACGCCTTCACGCCGCCCTTGGTGGGCGCCTCGCGCACCGGCGCGTTGAACGGGTACTCGATCGTGGTGTTGACGATGTACGACACCCGCTTCCACGGGCTCAGCAGCACGATCCGACCCGGGCCGACGACCTTCTCCAGCTTGCCGAAGCGCGTGATCAGCGCCTGGCAGCCGTCCGGCACCATGACCATGCCCTGCCGCCACCACACGAAGGCGACGGCGAAGAGCGCGATGACCCAGTAGTGCACGCCGAACAGCGGGTTGGTCAGGACGTCGTCACCCGCGGCCCCGACCAGTGCCGCGCCCACCGCGCCCAGCACGAGCAGGGTCAGCACCGGCAGCATGGAGACGATCGAGCGGCCCTTGGGGATCACCATCGGGCAGATGGCGTGCACCACCTCGCCGCCCTCGCGCACCTGCTCGCTGCGGCCGAGCGCCTCCCCGGCCTCGTCCAGCGGCACGGTCTTCTGCCGCATGACGGTGGCGGTGGAGCCGCCCTGTTCCCGGGCGGCCAGGAAGTCGGCCGGGTCGATGGCCCAGCCCTCCGCGTCGTACTCCTCGCCGCCGGCTCCCCGGCTTCCGCGTCCGCCGGCCTGCCGCTGCAGTTCTTCCTGCGCGGCCTTCCGCGGATCGGTGCCGGAGGCTACGGCCTCGGCGACGCGTCGTGCGCCCTGTTTGGCGCGCGCTCGTGCCACGTTTCCCCCTTGTGTTCCGATGCCCGTTCGCTGCGGGTCCTACTGGTGATACACCGGTCGGGCCGATGTGGTTCCAGTCATCTCACAGCATGATCCGGACAAGGGTAAGGGGGGTGGCCCCGCGCAGTTACCTGTCTTGCTAGGCCTGGGGAGAAGCCTGTCCCTGCGCCTTCGCGGCCTCGTCGACCACGTCGTCCTCCTGGCTGCGGTTCGCCTCCAGGTTGGCCTTCACCCGGTCGACCTTCTGCACGATCCGCACGGAGGCGCGGTCGCGCTCCTTGCGCAGCACGACGAAGCTGATCGGGGCCGAGATCACCAGGGCGAGCAGGATGAGCCACATCCCGTTGGAGGCGCCGAGGCCGCGCGGGGCGAGACCGGAGTAGACGAGGCCCCAGACGACCACGAGGCAGCCCACGAAGATTCCGAGGCGCATCAGCGTGTACCGGAGCATCTCAATCCACTCTTCCGATTCCAAAAAGGGCCACTGTCCAGTGAAGCACGGAGGGCCACCGATCTTGCAGGGGGGTTGGCGCAGGGCTCAGTCGAGCGGCAGCAGCATGATCACGTCGTCGCGGTCGTCGCCCGGTGCGAGGCGGATGGCGCTCGGGATGCGGCCGACCTCCTTGTAGCCGCAGGAGCCGTAGAAGCGCTCCAGGCCGAGGCCGCCGCGGCAGGTGAGCCGTATCGCCTCGATGCCGTCGAAGGTGCGGGCCGCCTCCTCGGCGGCGGTCAGCAGGTCGCGGCCGTAGCCCTTGCCCTGGTGCCGGGGGTGCACCATCACCGTGTACAGCCACACCCAGTGCGTCATCAGCCGGTGCGTGTTGAAGGTGAAGAAGGCCGTCGTGACCACGTCACCCGCCTCGTCGTGCCCGACCAGCAGCCGGTTGCGCCCCTCCGCCATCGCCGCGAGGTGCCGCACCAGCTCCGGCCGGACCGCCTCCCGGGTCACGGGCGGCACGAAGCCGACGGCTCCGCCCGCGTTGGAGACATCGGTCCACAGGTCGAGGATGCCGTCGCGCAGGGCGGGGGTGACGGCGGGATCGAGCGTGAAAGTAAGAGGCACCGAGCCATCGTAGCCATTACTCCAGCGCTCGCGCCGCCACCTTCAGATCGGCGACCAGCCCCTCGTACGCCGCCTCCCGGTCCGCGTCGTCGCGCGCCCGCAGCACCGACGACGGATGCACCGTCGCCACCAGCCTCTCCCGCCGGCCGTGCACCTCCCGCTCCAGCACCGCCCCGCGCATCTCCCCGACCCGGAACGACGACCCCAGCAGCGCCTTCCCCGCGCTGGCGCCCAGCAGCACGATCAGCTCCGGCTTCACGACGGCCAGCTCGGCGGCGAGCCAGGGACCGCACGCCGTCATCTCCCGAAGGGACGGTGCCTTGTGGATACGGCGCTTACGGGGTTCGGCCCGGGTGAACTTGAAGTGCTTGACGGCGTTGGTGACATACGCGTCCGCCGGGTCGATACCGGCCTCCGCGAGAGCCCGGTCCAACAGCTTGCCCGCGGGGCCGACGAACGGTCTGCCCTGGCGGTCCTCCTGGTCGCCGGGCTGTTCGCCGACGAGCATGACGCGGGCGTCGGCCGTGCCCTCGCCGAACACGGTCCGGGTCGCGTCCCGGTGCAGGGGGCAGCCACGGCAGTCGGCGGCGGCGCGACGCAGCGAGGGCAGACCGGCACGAGAGGGGACGAAGGGTTCCGCGGTGTAGGCGTCCTCGGGCGCTCGGGTGGTCACCATGGAGGCCGAGTACCCGCCATGAGCCGGTGCGCTCAGAGGCGCATGGGCTGCGGGGACTCCCGGCGCAGCGGGTCCGGGCCGTCGTAGTCCCGGATCACCTCGTACCGCGTGTTCCGCTCCACCGGCCGGAACCCGGCGTCCCGGATCAGGTCCAGCAGGTCCTCGCGGGTCAGCTTGTTCGGGGTGCCGTAGTTGTCCGCGTCGTGGGTGATCTTGTACTCGACGACCGAGCCGTCCATGTCGTCGGCGCCGTGCTGGAGGGCCAGCTGGGCGGTCTGAACGCCGTGCATGACCCAGAAGACCTTGACGTGCGGGACGTTGTCGAAGAGCAGACGGGAGACCGCGAAGGTCTTCAGGGCCTCCGCGCCGGTGGCCATCTGGGTGCGGGCCTGGAGGCGGTTGCGTACCTTGCCGTCCTTCATGTCCACGAAGTCGTGCTGGTAGCGCAGCGGGATGAAGACCTGGAAGCCACCGGTCTCGTCCTGGAGTTCACGCAGGCGCAGGACGTGGTCGACGCGGTGACGCGGCTCCTCGATGTGGCCGTACAGCATGGTGCACGGGGTCTTCAGACCCTTCTCGTGCGCCAGCCGGTGAATACGGGACCAGTCCTCCCAATGCGTCCGGTGGTCCACGATGTGCTGGCGGACCTCCCAGTCGAAGATCTCCGCACCGCCGCCGGTCAGCGACTCCAGGCCCGCGTCGATCAGCTCGTCGAGGATCTCCGACGCCGACAGCCCGGAGATCGTCTCGAAGTGGTGGATCTCGGTGGCCGTGAAGGCCTTCAGCGACACGTTCGGCAGGGCGGCCTTCAGCTCCCGCAGCGAGCGCGGGTAGTAGCGCCACGGGAGGTTCGGGTGCAGGCCGTTGACGATGTGCAGCTCGGTGAGGTTCTCGCCCTCCATCGCCTTGGCGAGCTTCACCGCCTCCTCGATGCGCATCGTGTACGCGTCCTTCTCGCCCGGCTTGCGCTGGAAGGAGCAGTACGCGCACGAGGCCGTGCACACGTTGGTCATGTTGAGGTGACGGTTGACGTTGAAGTGGACCACGTCGCCGTTCTTGCGCGTACGCACCTCGTGCGCGAGGCCGCCCAGCCATGCCAGGTCGTCCGACTCGTACAGCGCGATGCCGTCCTCACGGGTCAGCCGCTCACCGGCCCTGACCTTCTCCTCCAGCTCGCGCTTGAGCCCGACGTCCATGCCCACAACCTTTCTACGACAGCCCTGCCAACCGTACGCCTACGCCCCTACACCTCTTCGGGCAGCTCACCCACGCGGTTCTCCCACTTCGTGGAGAGCACGATCGTCGTACGGGTCCGGGACACGCCCTTCGTCCCGCTGAGCCGCCGGATGATCTTCTCCAGCCCGTCCACGTCGGCCGCCCGCACCTTGAGCATGTACGAGTCGTCGCCGGCGATGAACCAGCAGTCCTCGATCTCGGGCAGGTCCTTCAGCCGGCGGGCCACGTCCTCGTGGTCGACCGCGTCGGAGAGGGAGATTCCGATGAGCGCGGTGACGCCGAGGCCGAGCGAGGCGGCGTCGACGGTGGCGCGGTAACCGGTGATGACACCGGCCGCCTCCAGCCGGTTGATGCGGTCGGTGACGCTGGGTCCCGACAGGCCGACAAGGCGTCCCAGCTCCGCGTAGGAGGCCCGGCCGTTCTCCCTCAGGGCCTGGATGAGCTGCCTGTCCACCGCGTCCATGCGATTCGAAGCCTTCCGCTGAAGAGTTCCCGAAGTGAATGAGAGGTACTGCGACTTGCTCAGTTGGCGTTCATGTCGTGCGGGGTCCGCCGCCGAGTTCGCCCTTCCAGCGGCGGTAGAGCCGGTGTTCGACGCCCGCCGCGTCCAGTACGCGTCCGGCGACGAAGTCGACCAGGTCCTGGATATGGGTGGCGCCCGCGTAGAAGGCGGGCGAGGCCGGTACGACGGTCGCTCCCGCGTCGTCCAGTGTCACGAGGTGCCGCAGCGTCTGCCCGCCCAGGGGGGTCTCCCGTATGGCGACGACGAGCTGCCGACCCTCTTTAAGTGTCACGCTCGCCGCCCGCTGGAGCAGGTCCTTGGACAGCCCGAGGGCGACACCGGCGACGCAGGCGGTGGAGGCGGGCACGATCAGCATGCCCTTAGCGGGGTACGACCCGGAGGACGGCCCGGCGGCGAGGTCACCGGCCGCCCAGTACCGCACGCCGCTGACGTCGACGCCGAAGGTCCCGGGCTTGCCGTCGGCGCCCCGGGCGAGCCACTCCCGCAGGTCGTCCTGCCAGTGCGCGTCCCGGAACGGGATGCCCGTCTCATCGAGCAGGGTGAGCCGCGAGGCCCGGCTGACGACCAGGTCGACGGTCTCCCCGGCGGCAAGGAGCGCACGCAGCACGGCGGCGGCGTATGGGGTGCCGGAAGCGCCGGACACCCCTACGATCCAAGGCGTACGTGCCGTCTCTCCTGGCTTGGCTGGGTTCACGACTCCGAGCCTATCCGGCGTCGCGGGGTGGGAACCGACCAAGGGGGGCCAGGCGTTCCCGTTTGGGGACGAGTTGGACGGTGGGGTTGCCATGCGGGGTGTGTGGGGTGCCGAGCGCGACGGGTCGCGGGGTGAGCGCGCGCTGACGGCGGCCAAGCTGATGCTGGGCTGGGTGGCGCTGCTGTGGCTGCTGGAAGTGGCGGATGTGATCAGCGGACACGCGCTGGACGGCTTCGGGATCGTCCCGCGCACCCCGTCCGAGCTGGTGGACGTGGTCCCGGCCGCCTTCATCCACTTCGGCTTCGCCCACGTCGCCGCGAACAGCGTGCCGCTACTGGTCCTCGGCTTCCTGGCCGCGCTCGGCGGCATACGCCGGTTCGCGCTGGTCTGCGCCCTGATCGTCGTCGCCGACGGCCTGGGCGTGTGGCTGATATCGCCGTCCGGCACCAACACCGCGGGTGCCTCCGGCCTGATCTTCGGCCTCTTCGGCTTCCTGCTGGTCACCGGGTTCGTCGAGCGGCGTCCGCTCGGCGTGCTGGCCGGCCTGCTGGTGGCCGCGGTCTGGGGCGGCTCGATCCTGGCGGGCCTCGCCCCGACCCAGTCCGGCGTCAGCTGGCAGGGGCATCTGGTGGGGCTGGTGGCGGGAGTGACGGCGGCGTTCGTGTTCCGCCGCCGCAGGACCTCCTCGGGTCAGGAACTCATCGCCTAGAGCCCCGCTCCGTATCCGTCAGACGCTGAGCCCGCGCACCAGCAGATCCAGCAGCGCACACACGAACAGGGCGATCCCGATGAACCCGTTGACGCTGAAGAACGCCCTGTTGACGCGGGACAGGTCGTGCGGGCGGACGATCGAGTGCTCGTAGAGGAACGCGGCGGCCACGATCAGCAGGCCCAGCCAGAAGAAGGCGCCCGCGTCCGTGGCCAGGGCGTACCAGACGAACAGGGCCGTGGTGACCGTGTGGCAGACCCGCGCGCCCCAGATCGCCGCCGGGATGCCGAAGCGGGCCGGGACCGACATGACGCCGATCTCACGGTCGGTGTCGACGTCCTGGCAGGCGTAGATCAGGTCGAAGCCGCCGATCCAGACGCCGACGGCGAGGCCGAGGATCACCGCGTCCCAGGACCAGGTGCCGGTGACGGCCAGCCAGCCGCCGACCGGGCCCATCGCCTGGGCGAGACCCAGGATGGCCTGGGGGAAGTTCGTGAACCGCTTGCCGTAGGGGTAGACCACCATCGGGATCACGGCGATGGGGGCGAGGGCCAGGCACAGGGGGTTCAGCAGGGCCGCCGAGCCCAGGAAGATCACCAGGGCGATCAGCGCGCCGGTCCAGGCGTGGCGGACCGACATCGCGCCGGTGACCAGCTCGCGGTGCGCCGTCCGGGGGTTTCGCGCGTCGATCTCACGGTCGATGATCCGGTTGACCGCCATCGCGAAGGTGCGCAGGCCGACCATGCAGATCGTCACAAGGAGCAGCCGCCCCCAGTGGATGTTCCTGTCCCACTGGAACATCGCGGAGAGCGCGGCGATGTACGCGAAGGGCAGCGCGAACACCGAGTGCTCGATCATGACCAGGCGGAGGAACGCCTTCGTGCGTCCTGGCTGCGGAATCGCCGCGGAGGCGCTGCTCACAGTCCGTACTCCTTCCACCGGCGGTCGACCTTCGCCGCCGTCTCGGGGTCGGACTCCACCATGTCCGGCCAGCCGCCGTCGCGGGTGTAGCCCTCCTCGGGCCACTTCTTCGTCGCGTCGATCCCGGCCTTGCCGCCCCAGAACTGCTGGTAGGAGGCGTGGTCGAGATGGTCGACGGGGCCTTCGACGACCGTGAGGTCACGGGCGTAGTCGGTGTTGCCGAGCGCCCGCCAGGAGACCTCGTGCAGATCGTGGACGTCGCAGTCGGAGTCGACGACCACGATCAGCTTGGTCAGGGACATCATGTGGGCGCCCCAGATCGCGTGCATCGTCTTCTGGGCGTGCTTGGGGTACTTCTTGTCGATCGAGACGATCGCGCAGTTGTGGAAGCCGCCGGATTCCGGCAGGTGGTAGTCCACGATGTCCGGGACGATGATCTTCAGCAGGGGGAGGAAGAAGCGTTCCGTCGCACGGCCCAGGGGTCCGTCCTCCGTCGGAGGCCTGCCTACGACGATCGACTGGAGGAGCGGTCGGCGGCGCATCGTCACGCAGTCGATCTTCAGGGCCGGGAACGGCTCCTGCGGGGTGTAGAAGCCGGTGTGGTCGCCGAACGGGCCCTCCGGCAGCATCTCGCCGGGCTCCAGCCACCCCTCCAGCACGACCTCCGCCTGCGCCGGGACCTGGAGCGGGACGGTCTTGCAGTCGACCATCTCGATCCGCTTGCCCGCGACGAAGCCGGCGAACAGGTACTCGTCGATGTCACCGGGAAGCGGGGCGGTGGAGGCGTACGTCACGGCGGGCGGACATCCGAAGGCGATCGCGACCGGCAGCCGCTCGCCCCTCCTGGCCGCCACCTGGTAGTGGTTCCGGCTGTCCTTGTGGATCTGCCAGTGCATGCCGATGGTGCGCTTGTCGTGGCGCTGGAGGCGGTACAGGCCCAGATTGCGTACGCCGCTCTCCGGGTCCTTGGTGTGGGTGAGCCCCAGGTTGAAGAAGGAGCCGCCGTCCTTGGGCCAGGTGAACAGGGCCGGGAGCCGGTCGAGGTCCACCTCGTCGCCGTGCAGCACGACCTCCTGCACGGGCGCGCTGTCCGACTTCACCTTCTTCGGCGGCACGTGCGTCATGGCGCCGAGCTTGCCGAAGGCCTCGCGGACGCCGACGAAGCCGTGCGGCAGCTCGGGCTTCAGCAGCCCGCCGATCTTGTCGGAGATGTCGCCGTACGACTTCAGGCCGAGGGCCTTGAGCAGCCGTCGGTCGGTGCCGAAGACGTTCATCGCGAGGGGCATCGAGGAGCCCTTCACGTTCTCGAAGAGCAGTGCCGGGCCGCCGGACTTCTGTACCCGGTCGACGATCTCCCCGACCTCCAGATACGGATCGACCTCGGCCTTGACGCGCTTGAGGTCGCCCTCGCGCTCCAGTGCCCTGAGCAGGGAACGAAGATCGTCGTAAGCCATGGGGTCAAGTATCCCCGAGCGGCTACCCTGGCCCTGAACCCGGGGGCGTGCCCCCGGCACCGACGACCGTTTCGCTGGAGAGGGCCCATGCTCCGGGTGCTGATGTTCCTTGTGCCACTGGCGCTGAGCGTGTACGCGTTCATCGACTGCATCAGCACGAAGGACGAGGACATCCGCCACATGCCGAAGCCGCTGTGGGCGATCCTCGTGCTGCTGTTCCCGCTCGTCGGCTCGATCTCCTGGCTGATCGCCGGCAAGAAGCGCAGCCCGGCCGCCGAGGGCTGGTCCGGCGTACGGGACCGCCGGACCGACCGTCAGCAGTGGGTGGCCCCCGACGACAACCCCGACTTCCTGAAGTCGCTGGACGAGGACGACGACAAGAAGGACGACGGCAAGTAGCAGGGCCCGGCCCTCTCATCCCGTCGGCGGCCCCTCCGCCACCAGCTTCCCCCCGCCCGCTCCACCCTCCGGCCCCAGGTCGATCAGCCAGTCCGAGGCGTGGGCGACATCGAGGTTGTGCTCGATGGTGATGACCGAGTGGCCGGTGTCGACCAGGCGTTGGAGTACGGCCAGGAGGCGGGCGGTGTCGGCCGAGTGGAGGCCGGTGGTGGGCTCGTCCAGGAGGTAGAGGGTGCTGCCCGCGGCCTTGCGGCCCAGTTCCTTCGCCAGTTTCAGGCGCTGGGCCTCGCCGCCGGAGAGGGTCGGGGCCGGCTGGCCCAGCGGGAGGTAGCCGAGGCCGACGTCGGACAGGCGGCGCAGCCGGGCCGTGATCGACGGGACGCCGGTGAAGATCGCCAGGGCCTCGTCGACCGTGGCGTCCAGCACCTCGGCGATGTCGTGCCCGTCGTGCCGCACCGCCAGCACCTCGGGCCTGAAGCGCCGGCCGCGGCAGCCCGGGCACCTCACCTCCACCGGCGGCAGGAAGTGCATGTGGACCGACAGCACACCGGCGCCCTCGCAGCGCTCGCAGCGGCCGCCGGGGACGTTGAAGGAGAAGGCGCCGGGAGTCAGCCGTCCTCCGGAACGGGCCGCGAACGCCTCCCGGATCGGCGTGAACACATCCGAGTACGTCGCCGCGTTCGAGCGCGGCAGCCGGCTGATCGGCTCCTGGTCGATGGCCACCACCTTGCCCAGGTGCTCCCAGCCGTCGATCCCGTCGTGCTCGCCGGGCCGGTCCCCGGCGCCGTGGAAGCGCCTGCGCGCGGCCCGGCCCAGGATGTCCAGGAGCAGGGTCGACTTGCCCGATCCGGACGGGCCGGTGACGGTGACCAGACGGCCGAGCGGTATCCGTACGGTGAGGTCCTTGAGGTTGTGCGCACGCGCCCCGCGGATCACCAGCGCCCGGTCGCCGTCCCCGCGCCGCCGTGACGCCGGCGCCGACAGCCGGCCCGACAGATACGCTCCCGTCACCGAGCCCACGGCACCCGTGTCCGGGCCCACGGCACCCTCGACCGCCTCCGCCGCCCCGGCCCGCGCCACCTCCTGAGGTGTCCCCTGGGCCACGATCCGCCCGCCGGCCCGGCCCGCGCCCGGGCCGACGTCCACCACATGGTCGGCCGCCCGCAGCACGTCCAGGTCGTGCTCGATCACCAGCACCGTGTTGCCCAGATCCCGAAGCCTGCGCAGTACGTCGACCAGGCGGGCGGTGTCGGTGGGATGGAGTCCCATGGTCGGCTCGTCCAGGACGTAGAGCACCCCGGTGAGGCCGGAGCCCAGCAGCGCGGCCAGCCGCAGCCGTTGCGACTCGCCCGCGGAGAGGCTCGGCGTGGGCTGTTCCAGGGTCAGATAGCCGACGCCGACGTCGACCAGCCGTCGTACCCGCTCCACCAGGTCGGCGACGACCGGCTCCACGAACAGCCACTCGTCCGGGGAGACCCGCTCGCGCAACCCGCCCAGCCAGTCGGCGAGTTCGTCGAGGGAGGTGTGGGCGGCCTCGACGATGGTCAGGCCGTGCACGGTGACCGCCCGGCTCTCCGCCCGCAGCCGGGCGCCCCGGCACTCCCCGCAGACCTCCTTCACCAGCGCCTGCTTCTCGGTGCGCTCCCGGTACTCGGTGTCCTCGATGCGCTCGGCGTAGCGCCGCAGCACCGCGGTGGCGACGCCCTCGAAGCGTCCTGCGGTGACAGTGGCGGGCGGTTCGGTGTCCGGGAAGTGGCGGCGGAACTCTGGGCTTTCGACGCCGTGGAGCAGCAAGTCGCGTTCCGTGGAGGTGAGTTGGTCCAGCGGGAGTTCCGCGTCGAAGGTGAAGCCGTAGTACCGGGCGGCCGCCGACAGCAGCTGCACATTGCGCTCGACGGCCCGGGGATGCCAGCCCAGTACGGCGCCGTCGACGACCGAGCGCGCGCCGTCGACCAGGCGGCTCACGTCCGCCCGGATCACCTCGCCGCGGCCGGTGCAGGCCGGGCAGGCGCCGGCGGGCTTGTTGAAGGAGAAGGAGCCCATCACCAGCTCGGGAACGGGGGTGCCGCAGTGCGGGCAGGGGGCCTGTTCGCCCTCGGTGTCCTCGTCGTCGTAGCCGTACTCGTACGTGTGCGACGGCGGGACGTCCTTCCCGCAGCCGGGACACCGCCGTACCCCGATCCTCGACCACAGCAGCCGCAGATAGGTGAAGACCTCGGTGACCGTGCCGACGGTGGAGCGGGGACTGCGGTTGGTGAGGTGCTGGTCGACGCTGATGGACGGGGACAGGCCGGTGATGGAGTCCACGGAGGGGCGGCTGACGAGGCCGGTGACCATGCCCAGCGACTCCATGTACTGCCGCTGGCCCTCCCGGTGGAGGGTGTCGAAGGCGAGGGTGGACTTGCCGGAACCGGAGAGGCCGGTCATGACGACCAGCTTGTTCTTGGGGATCGCGAGGGTGACGTTGTCGAGGTTGTGCAGACGGGCGCCGGTGATGCGGATGAAGTCCTCCATGCCTTCAAGTTTTCCATTGAAGTCATTGTTGGGACTTTGGCCGCGTTCTCCCCAGGTGATGCGGGAAGGGATGCCGTGTAACCTTCAAGTCCCGTGAGGAACGAAGACGAGCGGCTGTGGCCCGTCGACCTGGCCCGGCTCGCCGGGATCTCGACGCAGCAGGTCCGCAACTACGAGGAGGCGGGCGTCCTGCCGCCGGCCGCGCGCACCGCCTCCGGGTACCGGGCCTTCACGGCCGTGCACCGGCGGGCGCTGCTGGCGTACCGCGCGCTGCTGCGCGGCTTCGGGCCGGTCACGGCGACCGGGATCATGCGGGCCGTGCACGCCGGTGACATCCCGGCCGCACTCGCCCTCGTCGACGCCGCGCACGCCGCGCTGCACGAGGAGCGGACGGCGCTGCGGGCGACCAGCGCGGCCCTGGAGACGCTGACCGAGGGGCCGCCGGACGAGCTGCCGCGCTCCGGGCTGCGGATCGGCGAGGTGGCGGCCCTGCTCGGGGTACGGACGTCGGCTTTGCGGGTCTGGGAGGCGGCCGGGCTGATCGCGCCGGAGCGGGAGCGGGTCACGGGGTATCGCGTGTACCGGCCCGTCGACGTCCGTGACGCGCGCCTGATCCACACCCTGCGCCGCAGCCACTACCTCCTGGACCAGATCCGTCCGGTCCTCGACGGTCTGCGCCGGGAGGGCAGCAGCGAGGCCCTGCGGGCGGCGATCGCGACACGGGGCGAAATGCTCACGGCCCGCACCCGGGCGATGCTGTCCGGCGCGGGTCGCCTGGACGACTACCTGGAGGGCACCGGAGAGTAAGGGCATGGAGCTCTTGGATCAGGAGACCGCGCGTGCCTGGCTCGGCACCGCCGTCGACGAGGCACGGGCCGGGCTCGGCGAGGGCGGCATCCCGATCGGCGCCGCGCTGTACGGCCCCGACGGGGCCCTCCTCGGCCGCGGACACAACCGGCGCGTCCAGGACGGCGACCCGTCCACGCACGCGGAGACGGCGGCCTTCCGGGCGGCGGGGCGGCAGCGGTCGTACCGGGGTACGACCATGGTGACCACGCTCTCGCCATGCTGGTACTGCTCCGGTCTGGTCCGGCAGTTCGGGATCTCCCGGGTGGTGATCGGGGAGGCGGTCACCTTTCACGGCGGGCACGACTGGCTGGCCGAGCACGGTGTGCGGATCGTGCTCCTGGACGATCCCGAGTGCGTCGGGATGATGCGCGACTTCATCGAGAACAATCCGGCACTGTGGAACGAGGACATCGGTGACATCGGTGAGTAATCCACGAATCCCCACGATCGACCTGCGCCCCTGGCGCGACGGTGACACCGAGGCCCGCCGGGCCATCGCCCGTACCGTCGACGAGGCGCTCCAGACCGCCGGATTCCTCCTGGTCACCGGGCACGGCGTGGACCCGTCCCTGCGGGCCCGCATCCGTACGGCCGCCCGCGCCTTCTTCACGCTCCCCGTCGAGGTCAAGCAGGCGTACGAGGCGAAGGTCGGCGGTCGCGGCTGGCTCGGCCCGGGTGCCGAGGCCAACGGGTACGCGGAGGGCACCGAGACCCCGCCGGACCTGAAGGAGTCGCTCACCTTCGCGACGCACGAGCCGTTCGAGGACCCGGCGATCAACGCCGAGTGGTACGCGCCGAACGTCTGGCCGGCCGAGACACCCGAACTCCGGTCGCTGTGCGAGGAGTACCTCGCGCGGATGGGTGAGCTGGAGAACCAGTTGCTCTCCCTGCTCGGCGAGGCCCTCGGTCTCGAACCCGACTTCTTCTCACGGCACATGGACCATCCGACGTACGGCTTCAACATCAACTGGTATCCGGGGGCGGAGCTGATCGGTGCGCCGGAGCCCGGGCAGTTCCGTATCGGTCCGCACACCGACTTCGGCACGGTGACGATCCTCGACCGGCAGGCGGGGAAGGGCGGGCTGCAGGTCTACACGGACGAGGGCGGATGGGAGGACGCGCCCTTCGACCCGGAGGCGTTCACCATCAACATCGGGGATCTGATGGCCCGTTGGACGGGTGACCGGTGGCGGTCGGGGCGGCACCGGGTGCTGCCGCCGCCCGCGGACGCGCCGGCCGAGGAGCTGATGTCCCTCGTCTACTTCGGGGAGTGCACGCCCGGCACGCGTGTGGAGTCCGTGCCGGCTCCGGTGGGGCGGGTGGCGTACGAGCCGGTCGACTCGCATGTGTATCTGCGTCAGAAGCTGGACTCGATCACCGTCGACTGATCGCTGTCCACTGGTCACCGTTGCCTGATCGCCGTCGTCCGGGCGCGGTCGGCCGCTCTCGGCGAACCGTTTCTGAGCAAGGGTTGCCTCGTTGGGCGAGATACCACCCTTTCGGGTGTGTCCCCCGCCGCGAATGGAGCCACCCGTGCGAATCACCGACATCCAGCGCTGCGAGGTCCGGCCCGGACGCCTCGTCGAGTGGACGCTCAGCGCGGCGACCGTCGCGGCGGCAGCCGGTCTGCCGGAGGATACGAGGCCGCCCGCGTACAACCAGGAGTCGCACTTCAGGACCGCCCGGTCCATGCGTGAGGACGGCCTGTCCGCACCGACCTGGATCGGCACCGCCTTCGACATCCCGGGCCGGGCCGATCTCGACGCGCTGGAGGAGGCGTTGCGCGGCTGGACACTGCGGCACGAGACGCTGCGCAGCGGCTTCCGCTGGTCCGGCGAGCCGGGCGACGAAATGCGCCGGTTCACGCTCGACGCCGACGCCGTGTCCCTGCAGCGTGCCGAGGTCGGCGACTTCACCGATCAGGCCGCCCTGGTCCGGCACCTCCTGGACCGCTTCGACACCACGGCGGACGCCCTGTGCTGGCCCAACCTCATCTACACGGCCGTCGTCCGGGACGACTCGACCAGCGTGTACCTGGCCTTCGACCACAGCAACGTCGACGCCCACTCCATCTACCGGATCCCCGCCGAGATCGGCGAGCTCTACGCTGCGGGTGTCGCGGGCCGGACCATGGAGCTCGCGCCGACCGGAAGTTACGTCGACTTCTGCGAGATCGAGCGGACGGACGCCGACCGGATCGACGAGAGCCACGACATCGTCGCCCACTGGCGGGAGTTCATCGGCCGCTGCGACGGGCGGCCGCCGGCCTTCCCCCTCGACCTCGGCCTGGACCCCGACGGCCCGCTGCCCATCCAGAGGCTCATGCGCGAGCGGCTCACGGACCCGGACGCCGCCGCCGCGTTCGAGACGTACTGCCGTCCCTACGGCGGCAGCGCGGTCGGCGTCCTGGCCGCCACCGCCCTCGTCGTCCACGAGATCGGCGGAGAGCCCGTCTACCGCACCATCGTGCCCCTGCACACCCGGGTGAAGTCCCGCTGGTCGGACTCCGTGGGCTGGTACGTGGGCGGTGCCCCCGTCGAGATCCCCATGACCGAGGTCCACGACCTGCCCAGCGCCCTGCGCACGGTGCGCGCCGCGCTGCACGCCAACCGGCACATGGCCCGCATGCCGCTGCCCCGGGTGCTCCAGCTGCTCGGCGCGGACTTCCGCCCGACGTCACCCGACCTGTACTCGACCGTCTCCTATGTCGACACCCGGAGCGTCCCCGGATCCGGACGCTGGGCCGAGCAGAAGGCGTACGGGCTGATCAGGGTGTCGTACGGCGACCAGGTGTGCGCCTGGGTCACCCGGCTCCACGAGGGCCTGTGGTTCGCGGGCCGCTACCCGGACACCGACATCGCGTACAAGAACATGCGGCTCTACGTCGAACGGCTGCGGGACATCATCGTCTCGACCCTTCCGTAAGCGCACCGACCGTTTCGTAAGCACGCCGACAGTTTCGTAACCCAACGGACACCACGCGATCTAGTCCGAACCAAGTCCCCCTCCTTACCCTTGAGTTGAGAGCCTTTGGGGGGAGGTGCGGGTGGGCACACGGTTGCACGGGCGTGGAGCCCTCTTCGACGCGGACCCCGCCGGTCTCGCCCCACGGCTCGTGGGACTGCGTCCGCACCAGCACCGGACCGCCAAGGTCGAGCATCCACAGGAACTGCCCCTCGTCGTGCTGACCGGCACGCGCGGACTCGGCAAGTCGGCGGTGCTGCGGGAGCTGCGGGACGCCTACAAGGGGCACACCCCGGTCGCGCTGATCGACTGTGAGCAGGGCGAGTTCGCGGCCCCGCCGTCGGGGCGGCCCGCCGAGGCCTGGTCGCCGGTGTCGCAGGCGCTGCTGGTGATCGCCGAGCAGCTCGCCGAGCCGGTGACCGGGGCGGGGCGGATCCAGTTCCCGCGGCTGATGTCGGGGCTGGTCGCGGTGGCCGCGGGCGGCTGGCGGGACGCCGACTCCGAGCGCATCCGGCGTGAGGTGGAGCGGATCCTGCTGCTGAACGAGAGCGGGTCGTGGGTCGCCGGGTTCGCGGGGCGGTGGGCCGGGCGGGTCGCCGCCAAGGTGGCCGCGGCGGCGACCGGTGGCGGGCCCCTGCTGTCGTCCGCCGTGGAGGCCACGCTGGAGGCGATCTCCGACAGCGTCGTGCACCGGCGCCGGCAGCGGGCGTCCACCTGGTACCGCGACTACCCGAACGCGGGCGGCAACGCGCGGCGCGGACTGATGCTGCTCTCCGACCACTTCCGGGCCGGCGGCACCTCCCGCGAGCACGCCGAGCGGTATCTCGTACGGGCCCTGCTGGCCGACCTCGGCGAGGCGTACGCCGGGATGCTGCCGCGGATGCAGCGGATCGGCCGGCCGCTCGTCCTGCTGGACAACGCGCAGTCCCCGCCCGGCCCGGGGCTCGTCGAGGCCGTGCTGCGGGACCGCGCCGAGGGCCTCGGCGACCAGGTCGTCTTCGTCTGCGGGCTGCGCGGCGACCACCGTCCCGCCCTGCGCAACGCCGTCCACCGTGCCCTGCCCGAGGTCGCCCGGCGCAGCGACTGGACACCGGACCCGGCCGCCCCCTCCTCGCGGGCGCTGCTCGTCTCGCTGCCGCCGCTCAGCCCCGACGACACCCTGCACATCATCGGCGCGGTCTGCACGGAGGTCGCGGTGCCGCCCCAACTCCCGCACGCCACCCACCGGTTGACCGGCGGCAACCCGCTCGGTATCGCCCTGCTCGCCGAGTCCGCCGCCCAGCACCTGCCCGCCGCGGCCTCCCTGGGCGAGCTGCTCACCGCGCCCGTACGGCTGCACGAGGAGCACGACGGGGAGCCGACGTATCTCGCGCTGCTGGACCGGCTCGTCCCCGCCGACCGCCTCGACGAGCTGACCGTGCTGGCCGCCGCCCACGACCACGACTCGGCCTGCGCCCTCGCCGACGAGCTCCTGCCGGACGACTTCGGCCCGGCGGACGTACGCGCGCTGCAGACCCGGCTGGTGACGGAGGGGCTGCCGGAGGTGCCGGGGCAGTTCGTCGGGGACCTGTTCGCGCGCACCCTGCTGCTGCTCCGGCTGCATCACGGCGACGCGGACCACGGACAGTGGCGCAAGGCGCACGACACGCTGATCGCGTACTACGCCGACGACAGCGACGATGACGGCGACGGCGATGACCCCGAGGTCGCGGGCCGCCGGGTCCCGTACCGGCTGCATCACGAACTCGCCCTGGGGGACAGCGAGTCGGCGGTCGCGTATCTGCGGGACACCTTCCACACGCTGGACACGCGCGCGTGGCTGCGCTCGCTGCGCTTCATCGCCTCCGCGCCCTACTTCCACGCCCATGACGCCGACGGCCACGATGCCGACGGCCACGGCTTCACCGGCCATGACGACCGGCGCACCGCGGTCGCGCTCGGCCGCACCGACGCCGGCCACGAGCCGCCCCGGGGCGTCGACGCCACGCTGCACCTTCGGGTACGGCGGCTGCTGCACGCCGTATGGCAGCTGACCGATCCGCTGACGCTGCCCGACGCGAAGGTGTGCGACCGGCTGCGGTTCGAGCTGGAGCAGCTGTCCAATCTGCGGCCCGCGGGCAACGCGCTGCTGTGGCGGGCCTCGCGGGACTGGCCGCAGGACGCGCTCGCCGGGCGGCCCCTGCGGGTGCCGGACGACGACGAGGACGGGGAGGCGTGATGGCCGCAGGTGCCGGGGCGTGGCTGCGCGAGCATGTCTGGGAGATCCCGCTGCGCCGGTACGTCGCCCTGCTCGTCGGCGCCGCGCTGGTGACCGGGTGTGTCCTCGGCGCACGGGTGCTGCTGCACGACGACCGCTCGTGCGCGCCCGGGGTGGTCATGCCCGAGGACGGCGACGAGTGCGTGGGCGTGTCGACGTCCGACTACCACTTCGACCGGGACCGGTTCCGGGACACCGTGCGGGCGATCGACCGGGAGAACCGCTCCATCAAGGGCGCCTACGTCACCGTCGCCCTGTTCGAGCCCTTCACCGCCTCCGACCCCGACAACCTCAACGACACCCTGCACGAGCTCCAGGGCGCCTATCTCGCGCAGTACCAGGCCAACCACGGCTCCAACGGCGAGTCCCCGGCGATCCGGCTGGTGCTCGCCAACCCGGGCGCCACGGGGAAGCACTGGAAGCACACCGTCGAGCAGCTGGAGCGGATGGCCGAGGGGCCGGACCGGCTGCGGGCGGTCACCGGGATAGGGCTGTCCACCGCGAACAACAAGCGGGCCGTCGAGGAGCTGACCCGGCGCGGTATCCCGGTGGTCGGCACCTCCATCACCGCCGACAACCTCGCCAACGGGCAGGACGGCGAGGACCCCTACCCCGGGCTCGCCCGCGTCGCCCCGACCAACACCGACGAGGCCCGGGCGCTCACCTCCTTCGCCAAGGTGCGGGCGGGTGAGGCGGTGCTGGTGTACGACAAGCCGGGCGACCCGTACACGACGACGCTGCAGCGGTCGTTCGAGAAGCTGCTGAAGGGGTCGCCGTACCAGCCGTGGGCGTTCACCCCGCCCGCCGACCGCAGCGAGGAGGGGTCCACCGCGAACGACTTCCGGCAGATCACCCACCTGGTCTGCGACACGGCCGAGGAGACCGACACGATCCTGTTCGCCGGACGCCACACCCAGCTGCGGCAGTTCATCAACGCGCTCGGCGAACGCGGCTGCCAGGACCGGGCGTTCACCCTGCTCACCGGGGACGAGGCCTCGTATCTCACCGGCGACAAGGATCTCGACCGGGACGCCCTGAAGCACAGGCTGTCCGTCCGATACACCGCCCTCGCCCACCCGGACGCCTGGCTGACGAAGAACCCGCCGGCGACCGGCGGCTCCGCCGAGGACGCGAGGGTCCTGGCGGACCTGGTGCGCACGGCACAGGAGAAGCCGGAGGGCTCGGCGGCGCAGGGCGTGCGGCGGGCCGGGCCCATCGGTCCGGCCACCCTGGAGGACGGCCAGCTGATCATCGCCTACGACGCCATGACACTGACCTACCAGGGCATCCGCGAGGCCAAGCCGGACGGCGAGGACGCGCCGACCCTCGCCGACGTCCACGACCAGTGGGAGCTGATGACGGGCTCCCAGCGGGTGAACGGCGCGAGCGGCTGGATCTGCCTGGACAAGCACGGCAACCCCTACGACAAGGCCGTACCGATCGTCGAGGTCACCGCCGACGGCCGCGCCCGCTTCGTCACCCTGGCCTGGCCGACGGGGAAGCCACCGACGAAGGAGTGCCTGCCGCCGGCGTCGTCGTAGCGGTCACGGGTGCGCCGCGACCGTCTCGACGAGCTTCTCCAACCGGGCCCGCCAGCGCTGCTCGGAGTGCGCCTCTTCCCGGTACTCGTGGGTGAAGCGCAGGATGCTGCCCCGGTCCCCGTCCCGCTCCAGATGGAACCGGATCCGGCCGGCGCCCTCCAGTGTGTACTCGGCGACCCGCTCCACGTCCCACGCGGTGACCCGCCCCGCTCCGACATCACGCAGCGTGACCGCACCGCCGAGCCGGGGCTCCAGCACATCGGCGGCGGTGAACCAGCCCGCGAGCCCCTCCGGGGTGCTGAGCGCCGGCCAGACCGACTCCATCACCCGGGGAAGCCGCACGAGAAAGTGCAGGATGTGCGTGTTCCCCTGGGTCTGGATGACGCCCTGCTCGACAGAACCGGTCATGACACCAGCCTGACCCCGCAGGGGACGAAACGCATCACACTCCGGCGTAGGAGTGCTTGCCGGAGACGAAGATGTTGACGCCGTAGTAGTTGAACAGCCAGCAGCCGAAGGCGATGAGGGCCAGGTAGGCGGCCTTGCGGCCCTTCCAGCCGGCGGTGGCGCGGGCGTGCAGGTAGCAGGCGTAGGCGACCCAGGTGATGAAGGACCAGGTCTCCTTGGGGTCCCAGCCCCAGTAGCGGCCCCAGGCGTCGCCCGCCCAGATGGCGCCCGCGATGATCGTGAACGTCCACAGCGGGAAGACGGCGGCGTTGACCCGGTAGGAGAACTTGTCGAGGGACGCCGAGGCGGGCAGCCGGTCCAGGACGGAGTTCGCGAAGCGGCCGGGGGTGCCGCCGTTCGCCAGCTTGTTCTCGTAGCTGTCCTTGAAGAGGTACAGCAGCGTGGAGACGGCGCCCACGTAGAACACCGCGCCGCAGAAGATCGCGGTGGAGACGTGGATGTACAGCCAGTACGAGTGAAGGGCGGGAACCAACTGGTCACTGGCGGTGTACAAGACAGTGACGGCGAGGCCGAGATCGAGGAGGACCGTGGTGATCAGGAACAGCCCGAGCCAGCGCACGTTCTTCTTCAGCGCCAGCAGCCCGAGGTACACCCCGACGGCGACGGTGGAGAAGGTGATGTTGAACTCGTACATGTTGCCCCACGGCGCCCGCTGCACCGACAGCGCCCGCGTGAGCACACCACCGAACTCGACCAGGAAGGCGAGGACGGTGAGGGAGATGGCGATACGCCCGTAGAGGTCACCCTGCTCGTCCCCACCGTGCGCCCCGGGCCCGTCCGGCACGTCCCGCTGCCCGGCCGCGGCCCGCACGACGACCTTCGGCCGCTCCAGTACGGCGGTGGAGCCGCCCTTCTTCACGGTGACGGCGGGCGCTGCGGCCTTCGACGCCTTCTCCTTGGCCGGGGTGAGCGCGGCGGCCGTGCGGCCGACCTTGCTGCGGCTGCCGAGGAGCCATTCGGCGATGTACGCGAAGAAGGCCAGGGTGTAGACGGCCATCGACGAGTAGATCAGCGTGTTGCTGATGCTCGCGAGGTTTTCGTTGGTGGCGGCGGCCAGCTCGGTCGCGGCGGCGAGAGTCACTTGGTGTCAGCCCCTTCGGCGGGTGCGACTTGGGGGTCGGGGGAAGCTTCGGAATCTGCGGGGTCGTCGTCGGCGTCGGGCGCGCCCGGTGCCTGGTCATAGAGGATTCCGGCGAGGTCGCCCAGTTCCTCGGGCACCTTGGCGGACTCGCTGCGGCCGAGGCCGGCCATCTCGACGACCGTGATGCCGTCGTCGCCCCTGACCGCCCGTACCCATACGCGGCGGCGCTGGATGAACAGGGAGGCGGCGAGGCCGAAGATCGCGGTGAGGGCACCGGCGAAGGCCCAGCCGCTGGCGGGCTGGCGGGCGACCTGGAAGCCGGCCCACTCCTTGATCTCCTTCTCGAAGGTGACCGTGCCCGCGCCGTTCGGGAGCTTCATGGTCTCGCCGGGCTTCAGGTTCTCCCTGACCTGCTTGCCCTTGGCGTCCTTGAACCCCTTCAGGTTCTTCTTGTTCAGCTGGTACACGCTCTGCGGGATGCCCGCGTTGACACCGAGTTCGCCGTGGTACGCCTCCAGGTTCAGCACCGGGTTCAGCAGTGCCGGGAACTGTGAGGCGAGTTCGTTGCCCTTGACGTAGGAAGGCAGGAAGAAGGCCTGGAAGCCCAGTTGCTCCCACGCGCCCTTGGCGTTGCGGTAGCCGTCCATGACCTTGATCGCGCCGGTGGAGGTGACGTTCCCGTCGAGGGGAAGGAGGGGCACGGCGTCGTGGAAGACCTCGTTGCCCTTGCCGTCGCGGATGGTGATGACGGGGGCGTAGCCGTGGCTGACGAGGTAGACCTTCGAGTCACCGATCTCCAGCGGCTCGTTGACCTCGATGCTGGTCGCCTTGTCCTTGCCGTAGGCGCCCACGCTGTAGGTGATGTCCGCCTTGTAGATCCGCGGGGTGCCGCGGTTGGGGCCGGACGGCTCGTAGGTGCCGGTGAAGTTCTTCAGGCTGAAGCTGAACGGGTCCAGGTCGTCCTGGGTGAAGAGACTGCCGGACTTGAAGTCGTCGTACTGGGTGAGGGTGTTGGAGAACCCGTCGCCCTCGACGACCAGCTTGTTGCCCTCGGACTTGAACAGCTGGCCCCAGGCGAAGGCGACCAGCATCACGATCAGCGCGATGTGGAAGGCGAGGTTGCCGACCTCGCGCAGATAGCCCTTCTCGGCGGCGACGGCGTCACCGGAGAGATGGGCGCGGAAGCGGCGCTTCTTCAGCAGGGCGAGCGCGGCCTCGCGGACCTGCTCGGGCTCCGCCTCGGTGCGCCAGGTGGTGTAGGCGGGCAGCCGGGTCAGGCGCCTCGGGGCGCCCGGCGGACGGCCGCGCAGCTGGCCGACGAACTGCCAGGTGCGCGGGACGATGCAGCCGATGAGGGAGACGAACAGCAGGATGTAGATCGCGGAGAACCACACCGAGCTGTAGACGTTGAAGAGGCCGAGCTTGTCGTAGATCGGCGCGAGCGTCTCGTGCGTCTTGCGGAACTCGGCGACCTTGGTCTCGTCGATGCCGGTCTGCGGGATGAGCGAGCCGGGGATCGCGCCGAGCGACAGCAGCAGGAGCAGCAGCAGCGCGACCCGCATCGAGGTGAGCTGCCGCCAGAACCAGCGGGCCCAGCCGATGACGCCGAGGGAGGGCGGACTGGAGAGTTCCTCGGCGGGGGCGGTGGAGAGCTGGGAGCCGGCGGCGTCCAGGTCCTCCTCACCGGCGGCCGGGCCGGCCTTGTCGGTCGTGTTGCTCATGGATCAGATCCCCACAGTGAAGCCGTTGGACCAGACCTGCATCTCCTGCACGATGCGGTCCCAGGCGCCGGTCAGCAGCAGCACACCGGTCGCGATCATCATGGTGCCGCCGATGCGCATCACCCAGACGTAGTGGCGCTTGACCCAGGCGAAGGCGCCGAGGGCCTTGCGGAAGGCTACGGCAGCGAGCACGAAGGGGACGCCGAGGCCCAGGCAGTAGGCGACGGTGAGTATGGCGCCGCGGCCCGCGCTCGCCTCGTTGTAGGACAGCGCGATCACCGAGGTCAGCGTCGGGCCGAGGCAGGGCGTCCAGCCGATGCCGAACAGCGCGCCGAGGAAGGGCGCGCCGATCAGCCCGGTCACGGGCCGCTTGTGGAAGCGGAACTCGCGCTGGGTCATCCAGGGCATCAGGCCCATGAAGAAGACACCCATGAGGATCATGAGCACGCCCAGCACCTTGGACAGGACGTCCTTGTGGTCCTGCAGCGAGTCCCCGAAGTAGCCGAACAGCGCTCCGCTGGAGACGAACACCGCGGTGAAGCCGAGCACGAACAGGGAGGCGCCCGCGACCATCCGTCCGCGCCGGGCCTCGGCCAGATCCGTACCGGTGACCCCGGTGACGTAGGAGAGATAGCCGGGGACCAGCGGCAGGACGCAGGGGGAGAAGAAGGAGACGAGGCCGCCGAGCAGCGCGATGGGCAGGGCCAGCAGCAGAGCGCCGCTCATCACCGTCTGGTTGGGGCCCGCGGCCTCGGCGAGCGTGGACAGCGCGCTCACGTCACTTCTCCGCGAGGACGGGCTTGATCATGCTGCGCAGTGTCTCCTCGCTGAGGGGCGTCAGCGCACGCGCGGCGATCTTTCCCTTCCGGTCGATGACCAGCGTGGAGGGGATCGCCTGCGGGTTGAGCGTGCCCTTGCCGAAGCGGAGCATCTGCTTGCCCGTGGGGTCGTACAGGCTCGGGTAGGTGACCCCGAACTCCTTCTCGAAGGCCTTCGCGGGGGTGGTGCTGGTGTCCCGGGTGTTGATGCCGACGAACTCGACACCCTGGCCCTTGACGTCGTCGTAGACGGTCTGGAAGTTCTTCGCCTCTGCCCGGCACGGCGGGCACCAGGATCCCCATACGTTGATGACGAGGATCTTGCCCTTGTAGTCGGCGGTGTCGAGCTGCTTGCCGTCGATGGTCTCGCCGGACAGGGCCGGCGCCGCGGAGCGCTTGCCCTGGACGGCGGTGTCGATGCCGTTGCTGCCGGGGACGAAGTTGGTGTCGCCGCCACCGCCCGACATACCGCCGGAACTGCACGCGGACAGGGTCAGCGCGGCGACGGCGGCGCTGGTGATGGCCAGGACGGCGACACGACTACGGGCGCTACGGGCACTCATGTGAAAAGTTTCGCATGCCCGTTCCGGGGATCTTGCGCACCCCCCTCCCGGACGTAAACCCGCATTTCAGGCGGCGTTCTGAGTGCCCGTGGAGTTGCTCGTGGAGGTACCGGTGGAGCCGCCCTTCATGAACGTCTTCCAGCCGCCGGCCGGCTCCTGTCCGACCTCCAGGGTGCGCAGCTTGGCGAGCACCTCGGGCTTCTGTACGTCCATCCAGTCCACGAACTGCCGGAAGGAGACGAGCCGGATGTCGGCGCCCTTCTCCTTCTCCTGCGCGATGTGCTTGAGGGCGGCCTCGACGGCGTCCATGTAGATGCCGCCGTTCCACTGCTCGAAGTGGTTGCCTATGAAGAAGGGCGCGCGGTTCGTCTCAAATGCCCGCTTGAATCCCTGGATGTACGCCTGCGACGACTGCTCGCGCCAGCCCGGGTAGTTGTGGGCGGGCGCCTTCGTCGAGTTGATCGACTGGTTGGCCAGCATGTTGTAGTCCATGGACAGGACCTCGAAGGAGCGCCCGGGGAAAGGTATCTGCTGCAACGGCAGATCCCACAGCCCCTGCTTCTTCTGCGGCCACACCTGACGGCCGCCGGGCGAGGAGGCGTCGTAACGCCAGCCGAGCTCCTTGGCGGTGGGCAGCAGGTTGTCCTGGCCGAGGAGACAGGGCGTGCGGCCGCCGACGAGCTCCTTGTCGTAGTCGAAGGGCAGGGACGGCAGGTCGGTCCACCCGGTGTTGGTCCGCCACTTCTTCACGAAGTCCTTGGCCTGCTGGATCTCGCTGCGCCACTGCTGGGACGTCCAGTTGCCGACGGTGCCGCTGCCGCCGCAGAAGTGGCCGTTGAAGTGGGTGCCTATCTCGTGCCCTTCGAGCCAGGCGCGCCGGACGTTCGTCAGCGTCGCCTTGACGTGATCGTCGGTGAGATAGCCGATGTCGGAGGCGCCGCGCGGGTTGTTCGGGGGGTCGTAGAGCCGCTTCTTCGACTCGGGGAGCAGATACAGCCCCGAGAGGAAGAAGGTCATGTGCGCGTCGTTCTCCTTGGCGAGGTCGAGGAAGCGCGGGAAGAGGCCGTTGCCGACCTCGCCGGCGCCGTCCCACGAGAAGACCACGAACTGCGGCGGCTCCTGACCGGGCTCCAGCGGCTCGGGCTTGGCCGGCTGCCTGGGCTGCTTGCCGGTGTAGGAGGTGGAGCCGTCACCGATGGGGCGGGCGCGGTTGGTCTGGGTGCCGGGCTTGTTGCCTTCGCCGCCTTCGGAACCTTCGGACCCCTTCGACCCCTCTGACGAGGTGAGGGTGCCGCAACCGGCCAGTCCGACGGCGGCGGCCGTACCGACACCGAGTCCTATAAGTCCCCTCCGGGTGACATTGCGCATTCCTGCCCCATCCGTCGTGCTCTCGTGGTCACCCAGTCAGAGGGCACGACGAACAGGGAGGTTCCTCCTGATCGCGGAGGATTCGCAACAAATGTCACAAACGTGTCTTAGAAGCCCACGTGGGGCAACCCGCTCAGAACAGTGCCATCAGGCACCGAATGCCTTGTCCTTCCCCTTCACCGGCTTGGCGCCTGCGCGGAGATGGGCGGGCACCAGATCGATGGCGGGCTCGGTGTACCCGACGGACACGATCCGGTCGCCCTGGAACGTGAAGGTCGTCAGGGACGCGAGCGTGCACTGCCGCTTGCGCGGGTCGTGCCACAGCCGCCGCTTCTCGACATAGCTGCGCACGATCCAGATCGGCAGCTGATGACTGACCAGTACGGCCTCGTGCCCGCGCGCGGCGTCCTTGGCGGCACTCAGCGCGCCCATCATCCGGATGACCTGGTCGACGTACGGCTCGCCCCAGGACGGCTTGAACGGGTTGACGAGATGCTTCCAGTTCCCCGGCTTCTTCAGCGCCCCGTCGCCCACGCCGAAGGTCTTGCCCTGGAAGACGTTGTCGGCCTCAATGAGCCGCCCGTCGGTCGCGAGGTCCAGCCCGTGCGCCTTGGCGATCGGCGTCGCGGTCTCCTGCGCCCGCTCCAGCGGGGAGGCGCAGACGTGGGTGACATCACGGGAGGCGAGGTGCTCGGCGACCCGGTCGGCCATCTGCCGCCCGAGCTCGGAGAGGTGGTAGCCCGCGAGCCGGCCGTAGAGGATCCCGTCCGGGTTGGCGACCTCGCCGTGCCGCATGAGGTGTACGACGGTGATGTCGCTGTTGTCGATCATGGGGCTGCCGTCGGTCATCGGGTTGTCGCTCATTCCGCCGTGGCCTCCGCCGCCGCTCGGGCCGCCGCCGGGAGGGCGTCGGCGATCCGCTGGACGGCCTGCTCGTCGTGTGCCGTGGAAACGAACCAGGACTCGAAGGACGAGGGCGGCAGATAGACGCCCTGCGCCAGCATCGCGTGGAAGAAGGCGGTGAAGCGGAAGGATTCCTGCCGCTTGGCGTCCTCGTAGTTGCGGACCTCACGGTCCGTGAAGAACACGGAGAACATGTTGGAGGCGTTCTGCAGCCGGTGCGCGACGCCTTCCTTGGTGAGGGCCTCGGTGACGAGGGACCGGATCTGCGCGGAGACGGCGTCGACGGTGACGTACGCGGCCTCGTCGAGGAGCCGCAGCTGGGCGAGGCCCGCGGCGGTGGCGACCGGGTTCCCGGAGAGGGTGCCGGCCTGGTAGACGGGCCCGGCGGGCGCGAGGTGGGCCATCACATCGGCGCGCCCACCGAAGGCGGCGGCGGGGAAGCCACCCCCCATGACCTTCCCGAAGGTCATGAGGTCGGGCCTGACCCCGTCGACCCCGTACCACCCGGCACGGCTGGTCCGGAACCCTGTCATGACCTCGTCGGAGATGAAGAGGGCGCCGTTCTTCTGGCAGGCGTCCTTCAGCCCCTCGTTGAAGCCGGGCCGGGGCGGGACGACGCCCATGTTGCCGGGCGAGGCCTCGGTGATCACACAGGCGATCTCACCGGGGTAGCGGTGGAAGGCCTCGTGCACGGACTCCAGGTCGTTGTAGGGCAGGACGATGGTGTCGCCGGCCTGGGCACCGGTGACGCCCGGGGTGTCGGGCAGCGCGAAGGTGGCGACGCCGGACCCGGCCGCGGCGAGCAGCGAGTCGACATGCCCGTGATAGCACCCGGCGAACTTGATCACCTTGGACCGCCGGGTGAACCCGCGGGCGAGCCGGATCGCGGACATGGTGGCCTCGGTGCCGCTGGAGACGAGCCGCACCTGGTCGACGGGCTCGATCCGGCCGACGATCTCCTCGGCGAGCGCGACCTCGCCCTCCCCCGGCGTACCGAAGGAGGTACCGCGGGAGACGGCGTCCTGTACGGCGGCGATGACCTCGGGGTGGGAGTGCCCGAGGATCATGGGTCCCCAGGAGCAGACGAGGTCGACGTACTCGCGCCCGTCGGCGTCGGTCAGGTACGGGCCGGTGCCGGACACCATGAACCGGGGCGTCCCGCCCACGGCCCGGAAGGCGCGCACCGGGGAGTTCACGCCGCCGGGCGTGACGACGGCCGCACGGTCGAACAGAGCCTGCGAGGCAGGCGCATCGTATGGATAGGGCGTTCCTGAAGAGGGCGCTTCGCTCATGACCTGCGACTACTCCGACCTTCTCTGACCTTCTCCGATGATCTCGGACTCCGGTTCCCAGTGACCTCCTCAGGGTAGGCCAGGGGGCGGCGAGGGCAGGGGGCGGCGGGGCGTGCTGGGATTTGCCGGGCGGGGCTTCGCCCAGGGTCGGCAGGACGACCGCTGGCCGGCGCCGGCCGAGGCCGGGTCTGCCGAGCGCCCCCACTCCTCCGTCAGCCCCGTCCGCCCCGTCCGCCCTACCGTGCGCCGCCCTCCTCCCTCCCGTCCCCCTCTCCCTCCACTCCCCTTCACCCCCGTTCCCTGCCGGGCATCTGCGAGACTGGACGTGATACACACAGCTCATGCGGGGTGTGTTGGTCGGGGACTGAAAAGATCCTGCGGACAGGTGTTTCAACGCACGTTTCGGCGGGCGGCCGTGGGGGAGGTCACTGACACGATGATCGGGTTGCGCGGCGGGGGCCACGCGTCCTAGAAAAGCAGTCGGGTGGAGATATGCATCGCGGTGGCGGACTGGGCGAGGGGACTGATGACCTGGGTCCTCGACGTGCCCAACGGGGAAGGCACCGGCGAGACGCGGAGGATTCGAACGAAGCACGCCAGGGACACGTAGTACCGGATATGCCGGGTGTACCGAATGAATCAGAGCGGGCGGCCGATCGACGTGTCGATCGGCTGAGGTCGAGCAGGAATGGTGGTCGGGTGGGGGTGACGTACAAGTACTTCGGCGCGCCCGACGGTGCGACCGCGGCCCGCGTCCCGATCTCGATGCGCCCCGAAGAACTCGGCGGCGACGAACTCGGCATGAACGGCATGTTCACCAAGATCAAGCCGGAGACGATGGCCGCGATGGTCCTCACCGGCATCGAGGGCGTCCCCCTGCACAAGGTCCCCCCGCTGGAACTGGTCGTCCTTCACCCCGACTACGCGGTGGTCAAGCTGCCGATGACGGTGGTGGATCCGCTGCGGGGCATAGGAGAGGAAGCGGTGGGCGCGGCCGCTTTCATCTGGTCGACGGTGCCGGACCGGGGCGGGCCCCGGGATGCGTTCAACGTGTACCAGTTGCTGCACGAGTGGCAGGACTTCAGCCACCGCCTGCATGAGGCGGGGCATCAGCCGTATTGCCTGGTGTGGCCCTGACCTGGGATGTCACGACGTGCGGGCGGGGTTTTCGGACCCCGCCCTTTTTGTGTGTCGCCTTCGAGCGCGCAGCCCGCGCCCTCGCGCTCAGCCTCATCTGCACGGTGGCGGGCCTGTTGGGCGCGGGTGCGGGCGGGCGGGTCCTGCCGGCGAGGTTCCTGGCACCGCACAGCTGACGGGGCAGACGGGTCCCGCTGACGAAGCTCCCGGCACCGCACAACTGGCGGTGCCGGGAGCGGTGGTTCGGTGGGTCAGGTCAGGTTCTTGAGCATCTCGGCCGCGGCCGGTCCGGCGGAGGCGGGGTTCTGGCCGGTGATCAGGTTGCGGTCGACCACCACGTGCGGGGCCCACGCCTCGCCCTCGTCGTAGTCCGCGCCGATCTCGACCAGACGGTCCTGCAGCAGCCACTTCGCGCCCGCCGCGAGGCCGGCCTGGGTCTCCTCGGCGTTGCTGAAGCCGGTGAGCCGGTAGCCCGCGAAGGCGTTGCCGCCGTCGGGCAGGGTGGCGGCCAGGAGCGCGGCCGGGGCGTGGCAGACCACGCCGAGCGGACGCCCGGAGGCGAGGGCGTCGATGAGGAGCTTGCCGGACGTGGCGTCCACGGCCAGGTCCTCCATCGGGCCATGGCCACCGGGGTAGTAGACGGCCGCGTAGTCGGCGAGGTCGACGTCCTCCAGGCTGATGGGGCGCTTGATCTCGCTCATCGAGGCGACTGCGTCCGCCATCCTCTTCGCGCCCTCCTCACCGCCGTTGAACTGCGGCGCCAGGCTGCCCTGGTCCAGCGGCGGTACGACACCGCCCGGCGTCGCGACGACGACCTCGTGGCCGGCCGCCGTGAACGCCTCGTAGGGGACGACGGCCTCCTCGGCCCAGAAGCCGGTCGGGTGCTTGGTGCCGTCGGCCAGCGTCCAGTGGTCCGCGCCGGTCAGCACGAAAAGGATCTTCGACATGGTGGGGGTCTCCTAGGGAAAGCAGGGGTGGTCGGGGGGCGCCCGCAGACGCGGCGCCAGATTTCCGTACCGGTGGTGGAATCGGATGGAGCGGCCGTACTCCCGCTCTCGAACCTAGTGCCGGTGACGCAGCCACGCCAATGAAGCCCCCGATACCAGGTATCGGCGAACCGATGCCCCGGTTGATGCCCCGGCCGATGCCCCGGTGGGTGGCCGGGTGGACGTCCCGGTCGGGGACGGTGGGCGCGCACACCGGCCTCCCCGCGCACCTCGTAGGCTCGAAGCCGTGAGCGATCAGGAGACCCATCCGGACACCCATGGGGACGCCCGTCGGGGCACCCATCGGGACGCCCGTCAGGACACCCATGGGGTCGGGCCAGTCGACCTGAACCTGCTGCGCACCTTCCTCGCCGTGCACCGCCTTGGCTCCTTCACCGCCGCCGCGCGTCGGCTGGGCCTGTCGCAGTCCACCGTCACCACGCAGATCCGGGCGCTGGAGAAGCGTCTGGGCCGCGAACTGTTCGAGCGCCGGGCGCACGGCGTGGCGCCGCTGCCCCATGCCGACGAACTCGCCACACAGTTGTCTGCGCCCCTCGACCGGTTGGCCGCCATCACCGGCGAGGAGCCGGGCGACACGGTGGCGCCGGTGCATCTGGCGGGGCCCGCGGAGTTTCTGAGCGAGGTCGGCCTCAAGGCGCTGGCCCCGCTGGTCGAGCAGGGCGTCCGGTTGCGGGTGGCCGTGGGACTGACCGAACCGTTGCTGGAGGAGCTGCGGGCCGGGCGCCATGACCTCGTCGTCGCCACTCGGCGGCCGCGCGGCCGGACGCTGCACGCGGAGCTCCTCGAAGACGAGGAGTTCGTCCTGGTCGCCGCCCCTGTGTGGGCCGAACGGCTCAAGGGTCAGGAGGGTCAGGAGAGGCAGGAGGGGCAGGAGGGGCAGGAGCTGCGCGCCGCGCTGGAGGGCCTCCCGCTGATCGCCTACGCCGACGACCTGCCCATCGTCCGCCGCTACTGGCGCCACGTCTTCGACCGCCGTCTGCACGCCGAGGCCGCGATCACCTTCCCCGACCTGCGCGGTGTCCTTACGGCGGTGCTCGCGGGCGTCGGCTGGAGCGTCCTGCCCAGTTATCTGTGCCGCAGCGACCTCGCCTCCGGCGCGCTCCGGCTGCTGCACCGGCCCGAGGACCCGCCGATCAACCCTTCCTTCCTCGTCCAACGCCCGGGCAGCTCCATCAACCCGCACGTGACGGTCGTCCGTGAGCGTCTGCTGGCCGCCGCGAAGAACTGGTGAGCCGGCCCGCCACGGCGTCAGTCGGTGATGACCGGGCTGCGGTGGATCCACTCGCCGCCGTGCGCCGCCCGGTGCATGAAGGCGGCGACGTCCGCCCGGCTGATCGACGGGTTGCCCTTCATCGGCAGCCGGTCGTCCGCGAGGAAGGCGCCCTTGGCGGGGCCGTGCGTCAGCTTGGTCGGCAGGACGACGGTCCAGTCCAGCCCGCTGACGCGGATGCGCTCGTCCGCGATCGCCTTGTCGGCGTAGAGCGACCGGAGCAGGGTGCTGTAGATCAGCTTCTGCGCGGTGCTGGACCACGCGAAGGTGTGCCCGACGCCGAACGACGACAGCCACACGAGGCGCGATACGCCGTTGTCGCGCGCCGCACCGATCACGGCCTCCGAGGCTCGCGTGAAGAGGCCGTCGGCGCGGACGGAGTTGCCCCGGCCGAGCGCGGAGACGATCACGTCGTGTCCGGCAGCGGCGGCGGAGACGTCTCGGGGCGAGGTGGCGTCGCCGGTGACGGCCGTGACCCGGTCGGCGAGGTCGCCCAGGCCCGCCGGGTTGCGCACCAGGGCCGTGACGGAGTCACCGGATCGCACGGCCAGATCGACGAGGTGGCGACCGGTGGGGCCGGTCGCGCCGAGGACGAGGAGTTTCATGACGGGGGCCTCCGAGGCGGGGCGGGGATGGGGGCGGGAGAGCGTAGCGGACAGCTGTCCGCTACGAGAAGAACGTAACGGACAGCTGTCCGCTTAGCAAGCGCTCCGGCCCGGACGGCTCCGTCACGCCCGCCCAGGAGCCCCCGCCCGCAAACCGTCCATCACGATGTCCAGCAACCGTGTCGACTGCGTCCGCCAGTCCCCCTCGGGGTCGATCTGCCAGATGCCGGCGATGGCGAGGATGAAGTCGTCGGGGGTGACGCCGGGCCGGATGGTGCCGGCCTCGTGGTTGGCGTCGAGCAGGGTCCCGATGGCGGCGACGACCAGCGAGTAGCCGGGCCGCGCCGGACCACCCGTCGCACTCGTCGCCTGCCGCAGGGCGTCGGCCAGACCGGACTTGGCCATGGCGAAGTGCGCGAGGCCGTCCATCCACTCGCGCAGCGCCCGATCGGGCTCCCGCGTCCGCACCAATTCCTCGGCGCTGTCGGTGAGTTGCCGCACCTCATGCCGATGGACCTCAAGGACGAGCGCCTCACGGTTGGGGAAGTTGCGATAGAACGTGCCCTGCCCGACCCCGGCCTTCTTGGCGATCACACTCAACGGGGCATCCGGAGAGCGCGACAACTCGGCCAGCGCGACCTCCAGAATGCGCTCGCGATTGCGCTGCGCGTCCGAGCGCTGCGGGGCGTCACTCCTGGATCCCACCGGCACTCCTCCCCTGCTCCACCAAGGCACCCTCGCTCCGCCAAGGCACTCTTCAGTACCGGACTACTGTCCGCTTGAGTCCACCATAGCGACCATGGCAGCCATGGCGGCCACAGCGACGGTCCCGGCCGTTCGGGCGTCGATCCCGACCGTTCGAGCGTCACGCCGGCCCTAGTGGGCGACCGTGATGTGCCGCTCGACGCCAGGGGCCTCCAGTTCGTCGACGACGGCCACCGCCAGGTTCTCCGCACTGATCCACGACCGGCCGTCGGCGCCGGTGAGCAGGGTGTCGGTGCCTCGCCGGTAGCGGCCGGTCCGTTCGCCGGGCTCCAGCAGGGCCGGCGGGCTCAGGTAGACCCAGTCCGCGTCGGCGTGCGTCTCGCACGTCCGCAACTGGGCGACCCCGGCGGCGGCGATCGGCTTCAGCCCGGCGGGCACATACGCGGGGTTGTCCGCGACCAACAGCTCCGGGTTGCCAGGGCTGCGCAACGCGCCGGCGCCACCGACCACCAGGACGCGCGCCCCGAGCCGGGCGGCGGCATCCAGCGCCGAGCGGGTCATGCCGACCAGGAACCCCTGATCGACCGGATCGGTCCGCACGGTCACCACGACCGCGTCCACGGAGCCCTCCACGGAGCCGAGCGCCTCGCGTACGGCGTCCGAGTCGCTCGCGTCGACCGCGACCGGCGTCACCTGACGGCCCGAGTCATGGCCGACGTCGCTCACGGCCCTCCGCGACAGCGCCAGCACCCGATGCCCACGCGCACCGGCCTCGCCGATCACCCGGCTGCCGACCATCCCGGTGGCACCCAGCACGGCGATCGTCATGCCCGACCCCACTGAACCCGCCCTCACTGAACCCGCCTTCACCGAATCCGCCCTCACCGAACCAGCACTCCCCGACCCCGTCCTCACCGAACCCGCCCTCCCCGAATCAGCACACCCAGAACACCCAGCACACCCGACACACGCCACACACCCCGCGCACCCCGCGCACCCGACATCCCCCGCACCCCCGGCGCATCCCTCTGCCCCGCAAGCAACGCAGCCAGCGCAAGCGCGAAACCGCACGACTGAAGCAGACTCAGCGACTCCTCCAACGCGGCCGCCCCGATACCGGCCGCGACGAGCGGAGACAGCAGCACCAGCGGCGCCGTCGCACCGACCGGCAGCCGCGCGATGCCCCGGAACCACAGCGTGTACGCGATCAACCCACCCATGCTGCCGAGCCACAGGTAACCCGCCACCGCCCCGGCATCCACCCGCTCCGGCGCCCCGTCGAACGCCAGCGTGAACGGGAGCAACAGCAGCCCGCCGGCCGTCAGTTGCCAGCCCGCCAGGGTCAGCGGACCCACTCCCGAGGGGCGCCCCCACCGCTTGGTGAGGACGACGCCGGCGGCCATGGTCGCCGTATGGCCGAGGCCGGCGAGTACGCCGACGGTGTCCAGCCGGGCCTGTGGACCGAGGACGACCAGGCCGACGCCGAGCACGCCGAGGACGCCCCAGGCCAGTCGCCAGACCGTCGGCCGGTCGTGCAGCACCGCGACGGCCAGACCGGCGACCAGCAGCGGCTGGGCGGCGCCGAGGGTGGCGGCGACCCCGCCGGGGAGTCGTTCGGCGGCCACGAACAGCAGGGGGAGCCCACTGATGTTGAGCGCGCCGAGGACGGCGACCCGCCACCACCAGTCGCCGCGCGGCAGCACCCGGGTGATCGCCAGCGCCAGCAGTCCGGCGGGCAGGGAGCGCATCAGCCCGGCGAAGAGCGGGTGCCCGGGCGGGAGAAGTTCCGTGGTGACGAAGTAGGTGGTGCCCCAGGAGGCGGGGGCGAGTGCGGTCAGCGCGGTGGTCGCCAGCTGCTGCGCGGACGGCGTCCGTGGCGGGCCGGCGGCCGGTGACCGCCCGGTCGGTACAGAGGTGCCGGGCGTGTTGGGTGGGTTGGCTGTGTTGGGCATGTGAGGAAGTCTCGGCCTGCGGAGCCATGACTCCAAAGCATGTTTGCCATGCAAGCCATGAAGCAGAACGATGGATCCGTGGACCTGCAGCAGATGCGCTACGTCGTAGCCCTCGCCGAAACCCGCAACTTCACCCGCGCCGCCGAGCGCTGCTCCGTGGTGCAGTCGTCACTGAGCCATCGGATCGCCGGTCTGGAACGGGAGCTCGGGGTCAGACTCTTCGCCCGCTCAAGCCGCCGCGTCGAGCTGACCGGCGCCGGAGAGGCGTTCCTCGCCGGGGCCCGCGAGTGCCTGGCCGCGGCCGACCGCGCGGTCGCCGACGCCGCCGCGGCGACCGGCGTCGTACGGGGCCGGCTCGCCGTCGGTGTGATCGTGACCGCGGCCGCGGTGGACGTACCGGAGCTGTTGCAGCGGTATCGCGCCAAGCACCCGGAGGTGCAGGTGATCCTCCGCTCCGGACGCAGCGACGAGATGGTGGCCGCGATCCGGGACGGCGACCTGGACATCGCCTTCATCGGCTTGCCGGAGGGCGAGGGGCCGGCCGGTGTGGAGACCGTCGTCCTCGATCACGACGAGCATGTGCTGGTGGTGCCGGCCGGTCATCGGCTCGCGGGCGCCCGCCGGGTGGGACTGCGGGAGATCGCCGACGAGACGTTCGTGGACTTCATGGACGGCACCCCCGCCCGGGCCCAGTCCGACCAGGCGTTCGCCGCGGCGGGCCTGGCTCGCGACGTCGCCTACCAGGCCGGAGTCGTCGAGCTGATCACCCGGCTGGTCGCGCGGCGGCTCGGCATCGCGCTGCTGCCGTCGGCATACGTCCGGCCGCTGGCCGCCCGGGACCCCGAACTGGCGCTGGTCCCGGTCGTCGACGGACCGCATCGCATCGAGTATCTGGCGTGGAGCCGCTTCAACCCCAGCCCGGCCACCCGGGCGATGCTCGACGTCCTCGGGGTCGCACGACAGCCGTAGCCCTACGCCCTACGACGACAGCCCTGGCCCTACGGCAGATGCAGCGCCGCGTCCGCCGGCCCCCGCGCGAATCCGGTGAACCGCACCTCCAGGCCCTCCTCGGTGGCGCGGTCCTGCGGGAAGGCGCGGAGCAGGGCGTGACCGTCGTCGCGGACGAAGCCGTAGCTCGTCGTGCGCCAGAAGTCGGAGCGGGCGCGTGCGGTGACGAGGAGGTCGGTCCCGTCGAGCCCGGTGCGCCGGGGCTCGTTGAGCCAGGCCGCCTCCTGCCAGGAAACCGCGCTCAGCCGATCCATGTGCCGCCCCTGGCCCTGGCCCATGTGCTGCCCCTGGCCCACGTGCCGCTCCTGATCGATCTGCTGCTCCTGCCCCATGTACCCCTCCCCTCCCCGGAGTTCAGATGTCCCGGACGTCATCGCCCGGCGGTGCGGGCGGCGGGGCCGTGGTCTCTCGTGGGATCAGGTGGGTGGGCAGGACGACGTGCCGGACGTGGTCCGCGTCGGAGTCGTCGATGAGGGCGAGGGCGAGTTCGCCGGCCTTGCGGCCCATGTCGGCGGGCGACTGGGCCACGGTGGACAGGTCGAACCAGTCGGCGACGGGCTGGTCGTCGAAGCCGAGGACGGAGACATGGCCGGGCACCGGGATCTGTGCTCTGCGCAGGGTCCAGACGGCGGCGACGGCGACCTCGTCCTGTTCGGCGAAGAGCGCGGTGGGCGGCTCGCGCAGGCTCAGGAGCTTGCCCACCGCCTCGGCGGCACCGCGCTTGTCGCCGACCTCGGTGGCGACCACCAGGTCGTCGTCGAGGGGAAGGCCCGCTTCGGCGAGGGCCTGCTGGTAGCCGAGCAGCCGTTCCTGGGAGCTGAAGGAGAAGCCGCTGGCGCCGATCGTCTGGAGGAAGGCGATCCGCCGGTGGCCGAGGTTGAGCAGGTGCCGGGTGCCGTGCACGGCGGCGGCCACGTCGTCGACGTAGACGCTCGGGCGCCCCTCGACATGCTGGCTGACATAGATCACCGGCATGCCGAGGTTGTCCAGGCTGACGGTCTCCGCGTCGGTGAGGTCGAAGCAGAAGACCAGCAGCGCGTCGGCGTTGCGCCGGGCCGGCAGGTGCTCGAAGAACGAGGTGCGCGCGGCCATGTCGGGGATCACGTAGACGTTCAGCTCCAGGCCGGCCGCGCGCAGCAGCGGGGCGAGGCTGGACAGGGCGGCTCCCATGAACCACGACCGGAGTGTGGGCACCATCACGGCGACGTTCCCGGTCTTGCCCGTGACAAGGCTTGCAGCCTGTCTGGACACGGCGAAGTTCAGCTCGCGCGCGGCCTGCTCGACGCGGGCGCGGACCTCGGGAGAGACGGTGGACATGCCGCGCAGAGTGCGCGAGACGGTCGATGTGGAGACCCCGGCCCGTTCGGCTACGTCAGCCATCGTGGGGTGCCGCTGAGCTGGTGGCATGAGCGGACGGTAGCACAGGCGGCACGTTCCGCGGGGCGTTTCGTGACAGCGCTTTCATGCACTGGAAAGCATCTTCATCAGCGTATTACCGCGTAGTAACGCATTGACTTCCGGCAAATACGCCCCCTAGCTTGCAAGCGTTGTCACGACGGGGTCATGCACCACTCCAGTGAGCCGCTTACAAGGGGCTTGACCTGCAATTTTGATCTCATGACAGCCGTGACAACGCGGTCTGACAACAGGGACAGATGGCCACGTACGACCAGGAGACACCGTGAAGACCACAACCACCAGAGCGTTTCAGTCCGTGGGCATACTCGCCGTCGGCGCGCTCCTCCTCACCGCCTGCGGCTCGTCCGACGGCGACGGCTCCGGGCAGGCCGCCGGGGCGGCGGCGTTCGAGGGCCGCGGCCCCATCACGTACGTGGCGGGCAAGGACACCACCGGCGCGGTGCAGCCGATGCTCGACCGCTGGAACAAGCTGCACCCGAAGGAGAAGGTCACCTTCATCCAGCTGCCGACGGACGCGGACGCGCAGCGCCAGCAGATGATCCAGAACGCGGAGACGAAGTCCGACGCCTATACGGTGCTCTCCCTCGACGTCGTGTGGACGTCGGAGTTCGCCGCCCACCAGTGGATCGACAGGCTGCCCGAGAAGCAGTTCCCGCTGCAGAAGATGCTGAAGCCGGTGGTGGAGACGGCCAGGTACCGCGACGGCCTGTACGCGGTCCCGGCCAGCTCCGACGGCGGCATGCTGTACTACCGCACCGACCTGCTGAAGAAGGCGGGCGTCGCCCGACCCCCCACCACCTGGGCCGAGTTGAAGGCCGCCTGCGCCAAGGTGAAGAAGCTGCCCGAGGGCAAGGGCATGGCGTGCTACGGCGGGCAGTTCCAGAAGTACGAGGGCCTGACCGTCAACTTCTCCGAGGCCGTGAACTCCGCGGGCGGCGTCGTCACCGACGCGAACGGCAAGCCGGACGTCGACACGGCCGAGGCGAGGAAGGGCCTGGACTTCCTCGTCGGCTCCTTCAAGGACGGGACGGTCCCCAAGGAGGGCATCACCTACCTGGAGGAGGACGGCCGCCAGGCGTTCCAGTCCGGCAAGCTGCTCTTCCTGCGCAACTGGCCCTACGTGTACTCCCTGGCCGGCAAGAGCGACATCAAAGGCGAGTACGCCGTCGCCCCGCTGCCCGGTCTGGACGGCCCCGGCTCCTCCAGCCTCGGCGGCCACAACCTGGCCCTGTCGTCCACCGCGAAGAACAAGGCCACGGCCCTGGACTTCATGAAGTTCTTCAGCAACGAGGAGAACACGGCCACGTTCCTCAAGGAGGCCTCCCTGGCCCCGCCGTACGCCTCCCTGTACGACGACAAGGCGCTGATCGGGCAGTACCCGTATCTGCCGGTGCTCAAGGAGTCCATCCTGCGCGCCGTGCCCCGCCCGCGCGTCGTGCAGTACGGCGATGTGACCTCGGCGGTCCAGCAGGAGGCGTATGCCGCGCTGACCGGGAGCAAGAGCAGCGCGCAGGCACTGAAGGACCTGCAGGAGGCGCTGCAGAAGTCCACCGGTCAGTGAGGAGGCAGGCCATGGCCGACACCAAGACCCCGCCCGAAGCCGCCGCCGGCCACGCGGTTCCGGTCCCCTCCGGGCCGGTGAAGCAGCCGCGGAAGCAGACCCGGGCGACCGCCGGCTCGGCGCGCATGGCCGCGCTGCTGGTCTCCCCGACGCTGCTGGTGCTGACGATCGTCGTGCTCTACCCGACCCTGATGGCGCTGAACGAGTCGCTGTACGGGGCGAAGGGCCTGGACCCGGAGACGGGGTTCATCAGCGCGACCGAGCCGTTCGTCGGGCTGCGCAACTACGCCGACATCTTCGGCGAGGCCGGTGAGCGGTTCTGGAACGCCTTCTGGAACACCACCTTCTTCACCGTCGTCACGGTCGCCCTGGAGACGCTGGTCGGGGTGGCGATGGCCCTGATCATGCACAAGGCGTTCCGGGGCCGCGGCCTGGTCCGGGCGGGCATCCTCATCCCCTGGGCGGTGCCCACGGCGATCTCCGGTCTGCTGTGGCGGTGGATCTTCAACAGCGACGGCATCGCCAACGCGCTGATCGGCCATCAGATCCTGTGGACCACCGAGGGCTTCCACGCCAAGGTCGCGGTCATCGTCGCCGAGGTGTGGAAGACGGCGCCCTTCATCGGGCTGCTGGTGCTGGCCGGGCTCCAGGTCATCCCCAAGGAGGTCTACGAGGCCGCCCGCATGGACGGAGCGAGCCCGCCGCGCCAGTTCTGGCACATCACCCTGCCCCTCGTGAAGCCGGCGCTGCTGGTGGCGATGCTGTTCCGCTGCATGGACGCGCTGCGCATGTTCGACCTGCCGTACATCCTGGTCGGCGCCCAGAAGCGCTCGGTGGAGACCCTGTCGATGCTCGCGCAGAACGAGGCGTCCAACGTCCGCTTCGGACCGGCGTCCGCGTACTCGGTGCTCCTCTTCCTCTACGTCTTCCTGGTCGCGCTGGCCTTCGTACGGCTGCTCGGGGCGGATCTGATCGGCGACGTCGGCGGGCACACCCGTAGGCGAAAGAACAGGCGGATCCTCGCGTCGCGCCGCACGGAGGTGACGGCATGACCCTCAACGCGAAGTGGCGCGGCGGCCTGCTGTACGCCGGTGTCATCGCGGTCGTGGCGTACTGCCTGGCCCCCTTCTACTGGATGCTGGTCTCCAGCCTGCGCCGCACGACGGACATCTTCGACACCTCGCTCCTGCCCACCACGCTCTCCTTCGAGAACTACGGTGCGGTGTTCGACCCCGCGCAGGGCTTCGGCCGGGCGCTGCTCAACAGCCTGGTCGTGGCGGGCATCACGACCGTCCTGGCCCTGCTGCTCGCGACGTTCACGGCGTACGCGATGGCCCGCCTCGATTTCCGTTTCAAGCGGCTGATCCTGACCCTGATCATCGCCACCTCGATGTTCCCGGTGGTGTCGATCGTGGTGCCGCTGCTGAAGCTGTTCACGGACATGGGCTGGATCAACACCTACCAGGCCATGATCGTGCCGAGCATGTCCTTCGCGCTGCCGCTGGCGGTGTGGAACCTGACCACGTTCTTCCGGCAGATGCCGGACGAGCTGGAGCACGCCGCCATGGTCGACGGCTGCACCCGCGGCCAGGCGTTCCGCAAGGTCATCATCCCGCTCGCGGCGCCGGGCATCTTCACCACCGCGATCATCACGTTCATCGCGGCCTGGAACGAGTTCCTCATCGCCCTGTCGATGACCAACAAGCCCGGCATGCAGACCGCACCGGTCGCCATCTCGAAGTTCACCGGCGCGACGACGTACGAGACCCCGTTCGGCAGCCAGATGGCGGCCGGCGTCCTAGTCACGGTCCCGCTGGTGGTCATGGTGCTGGTCTTCCAGCGCCGTATCGTCGCCGGGCTCACGGCCGGCGCGGCGAAGTAGCCACGCCCCCTTCAACCACCGAGGAGCACCACAACCGTGTCCCCCACCGCACCCTGGTGGCGCAGCGCCGTCATCTACCAGGTCTACATCCGCAGTTTCGCCGACGGCAACGGCGACGGCGTCGGCGACATCGCCGGCCTGCGCTCCAGGCTGCCGTACCTGAAGTCCCTCGGCGTGGACGCCATCTGGATCAACCCCTGGTACAAGTCACCGATGGCCGACCACGGCTACGACGTGGCCGACTTCCGCGAGATCGACCCGCTGTTCGGCTCCGTGGCCGAGGCGGAGCGGCTCATCGAGGAGGCGCACGAGCACGGGATCCGCGTCATCCCCGACATCGTCCCCAACCACACCTCCGACCGGCACGCCTGGTTCCGGGCGGCGCTGGCGGCGGGCCCCGGCAGCCCGGAGCGCGAGCGCTACGTCTTCCGCCCCGGCCGCGGCCCCGACGGCGCCGAGCCGCCCAACGACTGGGTGTCCTGCTTCGGCGGCCCCGCCTGGACCCGGCTGCCCGACGGCGACTGGTATCTGCACCTGTTCGCCCCCGAGCAGCCCGACCTCAACTGGCAGCACCCGGACGTCGGTGCGGAGTTCGAGTCGATTCTGCGCTTCTGGTTCGGCCGGGGTGTGGACGGCTTCCGGATCGACGTCGCCCACGGCCTGATCAAGCACCCGGAACTCCCCGACCTGCCGCCCCGCAGTAACCCGGAGGACGGGCAGCCGGTCCGGCACTCCGACCACCCGCACTGGGACCGCGACGAGGTGCACGCCGTCTACCGGGCCTGGCGCAAGGTGGCCGACGAGTTCCCCGGCGACCGCTGCTTCGTGGCCGAGGCCTGGGCGGACACCCCCGAGCGGCTCGCCGCGTACGTCCGCCCGGACGGCCTGCACACCGCGTTCAACTTCGACTTCCTGATGGCGACTTGGGACCCCAAGGACCTGCGCACGGTGATCGACGACTCGCTCGCCATGCTCGGCTCGGTGGGCGCCCCGGCCACCTGGGTCCTGTCCAACCACGACGTCGTACGCCATCCCAGCCGCTACGGCCGTCCGAGCCCCACCCGGCGCTGGGTGGCCAACGAGACGTACCGCGCCGAGGGCCCCCTGGACCTCGCCCTGGGCACCCGCCGCGCCCGCGCCGCGGCCCTGCTCATGCTGGCCCTGCCCGGAGGCGCCTACGTCTACCAGGGCGAGGAACTCGGCCTGCCCGAGGTCGAGGACCTGCCCGAGTCCGTCCTCCAGGACCCGGTCTGGGAACGCTCCGGCCACACCGAGCGCGGCCGCGACGGCTGCCGGGTCCCGATCCCGTGGTCGGGGCGGAGTGCGCCGTACGGCTTCGGCCCCGACGGCACGACCGCCGAACCGTGGCTGCCCCAGCCGTCCCGGTGGGCCGAGTACAGCGTGGCCGCCCAGAGCGGCGATCCGGCGTCGATGCTGGAGCTGTACCGCACCGCGCTGCGCCTGCGCCGCGAGCAACCGGCCCTCGGTGACGGGGCGCTGACCTGGCTGGACGCCCCCGAGGGGGTGCTTGCCTTCCGCCGCGAGCCCGGCTTCGTGTGCGTGGTGAACCTGTCGGGCGAGGCGTGTGCGCTGCCGGAGCACAAGGCGGTTCTGCTGACGAGTGGGTCCGTCGAGGGCGGGACGCTGGCGCCGGATCAGGCGGTCTGGCTGGCGGTGTAGCGAGCGCACGTCCCCTTCGGTCCACCAGGGCCTGTCCGGTGTTTCACTCCCCGCCGACCGGACAGGCCCTGGTTCCCGTCGCCAGCAGCCCGTTGACCACCAGCGTCGCCAGTGTTTGCGCCGTCTCGGTGAGCTGCTGCGGTGAGGTCGGCTCGGCCCTGCCCAGGCGTCGCGCCAAGGGCACCTCCACCATCCCCGAGATGGGAGGGACCACGGCGAAGAAGAGCACGTCCATCGGGACGGCCGCCATGCGTCCGTCGGCAACGAGCCGGTCGATGACACCTCCCATGGTCCCCAGGGTCGGGGCCATGTAGTTCTCGTACAGGTAGTCCAACCGCTCGCTGTCCAGGGTGAATTCGTTGACGAAGAGCCGTCCGACCAGGGGAGCGTCCGCCGCGGTCCGGTAGAAGCCGACGATGATCTGCCGCAGCTGCTCGGCATCGTCGAGCGAAGGGTCCGCCTGCGGCATGCGCGCCAGCTGCGCCCCCAGCGAGTGGTCCACCACCGCGCGCCAGAACGCCGCCTTGGATCCGTACCGGTCATTGATGAAGTTGTGGCTGACGCCCAGCCGGCGGGCCAGCTCGCGCGCCGAGGCATGGTCGTAGCCCAGCTCCGCGAAGGCTTCGAGCCCGCGGTGCAGGATGTTCTGCTCGTCCGGCACCGCCGGAGTGCCCGCGCCCGGACGCCCCGGCCTCCGTGCGGATTCCGCTCGTGCACCCACCTCTGCCTCCTTCACTGCTTCGCCTCTCGCCGGGAGCTTACTTGACACCTGTCAGACGGAAGCTAATCTGACACTCGTCAGGCCAATCTGACAACCGTCAGACCTCTCGGAGTCCCGTCATGACCCAGACCTCCGCCGACACTCCCGTCGGCACGTCCACCGCCCCCGCCCCACCGCCCGCCGAGGCGCCACCCCGACATCGCTGGTGGATCCTCGCCGTCGTCGGTCTGGCCCAGCTGATGGTCGTGCTGGACGGCACGATCGTGAACATCGCCCTGCCGTCGGCACAGCAGGACCTGGGCTTCTCCGACGGGGACCGGCAGTGGGTGGTCACCGCCTACGCGCTCGCCTTCGGCAGTCTGCTGCTGCTCGGCGGCCGCATAGCGGACCTGTTCGGCCGCAAGATGACCTTCCTGGTCGGCCTCGTCGGCTTCGCCGGAGCCTCCGCCGTCGGTGGCGCCGCCGGGAGCTTCGAGATGCTCATCGTCGCGCGGGCCGCGCAGGGTGTGTTCGGCGCGCTGCTGGCCCCCGCCGCGCTGTCACTGCTGACGACGACGTTCACCGACGCCAAGGAACGCGCCAAGGCCTTCGGCGTCTACGGCGCGATCGCCGGGGCGGGCGGTGCCGTCGGCCTCCTCCTCGGCGGCGTCCTGACCGAGCACCTCGACTGGCGCTGGACCCTCTACGTCAACCTGGCCTTCGCCGCGGTCGCCTTCGTCGGCGGTGTGATCCTGCTGCAGCGCACCACCCGCGACAAGTCCGCCACGATCGACATCCCGGGCGCCCTGCTCGTCTCCTCCGGCCTGTTCTGCCTGGTCTACGGCTTCTCCAACGCCGAGAGCCACGACTGGAGCTCCCCCGCCACCTGGGGCTTCCTGGTCGCCGGAGCCGTACTGCTGGCCGCGTTCACCTGGTGGCAGACCCGCGCCTCGCACCCCCTGCTGCCCCTGCGGGTGCTGCTCGACCGCAACCGCGGCGCGTCGTTCGTCTCCGTGCTGCTGATCGGCGCGGGCATGTTCGGGGTCTTCCTCTTCCTCACCTACTACCTGCAGCAGAGCCTCGGCTACACGCCCATCGAGACCGGGCTGGCCTTCCTGCCCATGGTCGGCGGGCTGATGCTGGCCTCCACCCTCGCCTCCACGGTGCTGGTCCCCCGGATCGGCCCCAAGCCGGTCGTGCCGCTGGGCATGGGCCTGGCCGCGGCGGCCATGGTCTGGCTGACCGGCCTCGGCCTGGACAGCGCGTACGCCACCGACATCCTGCCGCCGCTGATCGTCGCGGGCCTCGGCTTCGGTCTGATCATGGCTCCGGCGATGGCCCTGGCCACGGACGGGGTGCGGGCCGAGGACGCGGGCGTCGCCTCCGCCGCGGTGAACACGATGCAGCAGGTCGGCGGCTCGCTCGGCACGGCCCTGCTCAACACGCTCTCCACCAGCGCCGCCACGGAGTACCTGTCCGGCCGCAACCCCAAGGACCCGGCGGTCCTCGCCCAGGCCGGCCTGGAGGCGTACTCCACCGCGTACTGGTGGTCGGCGGTGTTCTTCGTCGCCGGACTGGTGATCAGCTTCGTCCTCTACCGGCGCGGCGCACCCACGGCCGACCCCGACGCGGCACCGGTGGTCCACATGTGAGGTGCTGTGAGGGGCTGCGAAGTGCTGCTTCGCCTCCCGGAACCCGGTGTGACACCCCCGGTCGCGCCGGGTTCCTACCATGGGGCCATGAAGGAGACCGCCATGGCGACCGCGCCGGAGACCGCCGAACCCCCGATCCCGCCCGCGCCGGGGGCGGAGCAGTACCCGTCGCTCGCCCTCGTCAACAGCGTGATCGCGCTGCCGGGCGGCCAGTTCGTCGATCTCCTGGGCACTCCGGCCGCGGCGAACCAGTGGCTCGTCGAGCGGGACCTCGCCCCGGTCGACGCCGGTATGCGGGAGATGTGCGCCGCCCAGCTGCGTTCGCTGCGCGAGCAGATCCGGTCCCTGTTCGACTCCCGGGTGGCGGCCCTGCCCGCCCTGCCCGCCGCCCTGGCCGCCGTGAACGACGCGATGACCAGGGTGCCCACGGCCCCGCTCCTGCGGTGGGACGACAAGGACGGCCCCTACCGCGCGGCCCCGCACCCCACCACCGAGATCGTCGACCACGCCCTGGCGACCCTCGCCGCCGACGCCGCCGACCTGCTCACCTCCCCCGACGCCGACCGCCTCACGGCCTGCGGCTCCGCCCCCTGCAACCGCTACCTGCTCCGGCACGGCCGCCGCCACTGGTGCTCCACCCGCTGCGGCGACCGCGCCCGAGCGGCACGCGCGTACGCCCGCCGCACCCGGCCTGCGACGGACTGACGCACCGGGCGAACCGACAGGCTTGCGGGCTGCCGGCCTAGAACCTCACCCGCCGCTCGCAGTCCGTGGTGATCACGTCCCGGAGGTTGCCGACCACCGCGTCGTTGCCGCCGTCGCAGGCGGCCGCGTCGTTGCCGATCACGCCGTCGCGGAGGTTGATCGTGTCGTTGCCGGAGCCGGTGCGGACGAAGTCGCCACCGGTGCCGGCATTGATGTTGGTGTTGATGGGGGCGGTGGAGAAGAAGCTGTCCCCGAAGTTGCCCAGCGCGGCGTTGATCCGGGTGACCCCGCCCGATCCGGTGGCGGGACCGCAGTCGGCGGCGGTGTCGTCGGTGCCGGGCATGATCGTGCAGCCCTGGCCCGCCTGGATGTGGGTGTCGTCCTCGACGATCAGGTGCCCGTTGGCGGCCAGGCCGACCCTCATGTGGTTCGCCACGTTGGCGCGGGCGAGAATCCGGACGGTGCCGTCGATCCGGTCCACCACGGAACCGGGCGTCCCCTGCGCGAAGGCGGGGGCCGCGGGCACGGCGAACGCGGCCAGGGACACACCCGCGACCAGGACCGGGGCGGCCTTACGCGTCAGGGAACTCTTCGCGGTCTTCATGCTGCGCTGTCTCCTTGCATCGGGAGAGGGACGAGTGTCGCGGACAGATGACGAGGCGAATAATCGATTGCCCGTCGGCGACGGTGGCGGGTGCAATGTCCGGCATGATCACCCAGTTGCCGTCATCCCCCGCTGGAGCAGGGCGAGCTGACGGACCGTCCGTCCGGATCGGTGTGCTCGTTCCGCTGACCCGGCCCGGCTGGGCGGAGGCAGGCCGGCACCTGCTCGCCGGCCTTGAGCTGGCCGTCGGTGACGTCAACGACGCCGGAGGGGGCGGCGGAAGACCGGTGGAGCTGGTGGTCCGGGACACCGCGGCCGATCCGCAGAAGGCCGCCGCGGCCGTGGACGAATTGGCCCAGCTGGGCGTGGCGGCGCTGGCGGGGGAGTATCACAGCGTCGTCGCCCGTGCCGCTGCCACCAGGGCCGACGCCCTCGGCCTGCCGTTCCTGTGCTCGTCGGCGGTGCTCGACGCGCTCACCGACCAGCCGACGGACCGGGTCGCGCGCCTCTCCCCGCCGCAGTCCCGCGGCTGGCAGGTCTACGCCGACTTCCTGCTCGACGCGGGCCACAGCCGTATCGCCGTGGCAACCCAGCCGAGCGTGTACTGGGCTTCCGGGGTCCGCATCCTGCGGGACCACCTGGCTCCACGCGGCGGCACCGTCATCGAACTCGACACGCGCGCGCTCACCCCCGAGGCCCTGTGCGACGAACTCGTCGACCGCCGCGCCACAGCCCTCCTTCTCCTGGTCGGCCACCCGGAACCGGCCGTGCCGATCGTCAGGTCCGTCCGCCGCAACCCGCGCCTCGCCGGGATCAGGATCGGTGCTCCGGCCGGGCAGCCGGAGTTCGCCGAATGGGCGACGCTGCTGGGCGACGACGGCGCCGCGATCCCGTTCCTGCGCTATCTGCCCGAGCGCCTCAGCCCGCTCGGTGCACGAGTGGAGACGGTCCTGCGCGAGCGGCTGGCCGAGGCGCCCTCCTTCGTCGCGTTCGAGGGCTACGACACGGTCGCCGTCCTCGCCGAGGTGCTGCGTTCCCACGGTGCGGACCGGGCGCGCATCGCCGAGTCCTGGCCGCGCGTCACGGTCGAGGGCACCCGTGGACGGGTCGAGTTCTCCCGGACGCCGGGCATCAGTGTGTGGCAATGGGCCGGGGCGCCGATCCAGGTCGTCGACCGGGATCCGGCAGCGCCCGGTCGCTTTCGGATCCTGCACGCCGGTTGAGCTTCGCGACGGGGCGTCAAGCGGCGATCTCCTTGAGCCGACCTCAGCCTGACCTCAGCCCTTGACGGCCGCCACGATCTGCCGGGCGGCCTGGCCGGGCGTGAGGTGCGTGGTGTCGACCACCTCGGCCTCGGCGTGCAGCCAGGTGCGGGCGGCCTCGGCGTAGGGTTTCAGGTACTGGAGCCGGAACGGGGAGTCGGGGCCGAGAACGGTGTCCCCCGCGATGCGCCCACGCAGGGTGTCCTGGTCGGCGTGGAGGACGAAGTGCCGTACCGGAATGGCGTGTTGGGCGAGGCCCGCGCTGATCTCGCGCCAGTACTCCTCGACCAGGACGGTCATGGGCACCACCAGGGTGCCGCCGGTGTAGTCGAGTACACGCCGGGCCGTCTCTACGACGAGCGGGCGCCACGGCGGCCAGTGCTGGAAGTTGTCCGTCGCGGGCAGCCCCGGCCTGATGTCCATGAGCGTCTCGCCGACCTTCTCGGCGTCGAACACCCGGGAATCCGGGATCAGCTGCTGCACCAGTGCACTGGTCGTCGTCTTGCCCGCGCCGTGGGTGCCGTTGAGCCATACGATCATGCGATCCGAGGCTAGCGCCAAAGGGCTATCCCAAGTAGCGGGTCCTGCCTACGGCGCCGACGCTGGGAATCATGGCCAGCGCGCAGCCGATCGTGATCTACCCGCCTGCCGAGGACGGCGGGCGGCGTGTCCGTGTCGACGACCGGTTCGTGGGGATGGCGTACGGACTGCTCGATGTCGTCGAGTTCCTGCGCCTGGCGGGCCTGGAGGACGTGGACGACGACTGGGTGCGGGCGTCCGGACTGATCGAGTGGCGGGGCGGCGGGCCGGACGCGTGGGAGGGCTGAGTACGACGAGACGGGCCATCGCCCTGGGATCCTCCCTCGGCTCACGCCCCGTCGATCAGGCATCGTCGATCAGGCATCGTCGATCAGCACCAGGTCCATCGGCACGAGGGTCGTGGAGGTCAGCAGGGCCCGGATGAGGTGGTCGTTGAGGGCGTTGCCGACCGGCTCGCCCACCTCCTCCCGGGTCAGGCCGGAGACGCCGTCGCGGGACAGTCGCAGGCGTACGCCGTTGATCAGGTGCTCCACGCGTTTGTCCGTCCAGGTCATCCCCGGCTGCACGTCGGTCAGTAGTGCGGCCGTCTGTCGCCAGGTCAGGGGCTGTGGGCGGGGTTCGTGCAGCAGGTAGCGGCGGCCGAGGGCGACCAGGGCGAGGCGCTCGGCGGCGGAGAGGGTCCAGACCCGGGGCGGCCGGGTGACGTCCTCGTGCCGTGGGGCGCGGTGGCCGCCCTCGGCGTCCGTGACGAAGACCTCCAGCAGGTGCTCGCGGCCACGTGAACCGCCGACGAACAACGGCGTGTAGCCGGGGTCGAGGAGAAGTGGCTCCTCACCCCGGAACAGCAGCCGACCCCCGGCGCAGCGGATCGGCAGGCGCCCGGTGTTGCTCACCCACCAGTGCCCGCCCCGCTGGGTGAGCGTGCCCTGATGCCGGCCGACCTGGGGATCGTCCTCGCCGAGGCAGACGTGCACCTCGGGCCGGTTGCGCCCGAACAGCACCTCACGGCCCTCGCCGGGGCCCAGCGTCATACCGCCGCCGAGCGCGAGGGCGAAGAGCGTGCCGGGGTCGGTGGCGGAGGCACCGCGGGCGAGGCTGTCGTAGGTGGCGGGGAGGGGGCGGCCGTGGGGGGCGGGGCGAGGGCAGCCCGGTTCGGCGGGGCGGTTGCGGCCCTGGTCGTCAGGGCGGCGGCCGGCGGTCACGGCGTCTCCTCCGGCAGTCGTTCGGCGATGTTCTTCAGCGCGGCGGCCGTCAGCGCCTCGGCCGTGGCGTACTGCGCCTCCTTCTTGAGCCTCTTGGCGGCCCGCCCGCCGTCCGGCCGTGCGCACTTGACCGCGACGGTCTGCCGCGGCGTCTCGTCCCAGGCCTGCCGCACGACGCCCATCCCGCCTCGGCCGATGGGTTCCTGGAGGAGGTGGCGGCCTGCGACCTCGTGCCCGGCCCGTAGCGTCAACACGGTCACGGAGTGTACGGAGCGGTGGCCCAACGGTGACTGTTTTCACGGGACTTCATACGGACGGACACAGGACCCTTTCAGGGTGTGTCCGTAACGATGCGCTCGACCGCCGCCGCCACCAGCTGTTCGCGCTCCGCCTCCGTGAAGACGTCCGGCAGGGTGAGCTGCTCGACGATCAGCCAGTTCAGGGTCAGGATGAGCAGCTTGACGGCCATGGCGTCGCCGGGGAGGCCGGAGGCCTCGTGGTAGGCGACGTTGGCGTCGACATCGGCGCGGACCCGCTCGGTGAGGACCTTGCGCAGTTCGGGGCGGCGGGTGGCCTCCAGGCGCAGTTCGAGCAGCGCGAGGTAGCCGGTGCGGAAGGCGGCCACCCGGCCGACGAGTTCCCGCATCAGCTCCGCGTACGTCTCCCGGTCGCGGCCGGCCGTCCGCTGGCGGGCGATCGTGGCCTCGTCGGGCTGGAGCCGCTCATAGACCCGGGCGCCGGCCTGGGTGAACAGTTCGTCCCGGTTGGCGAAGTAGTTGGACGCGGTACCGGCGGGCACGGCGGCCTCGGCGTCCACCGCCCGGAAGGTCAGGCCCCGCGCACCTTCCCTGGCCAGCACCTCGATCGCCGCGTCGACGAGGGCGGCCCGCCGCTGGTCGTTCCGTCGCACCATTGACACCACTCCAGTTGTAGTACTACCTTCAAACCACTACAGAGAGAGTACTACGGATGGGGTTACCAGGAATGCGAAAGCTCACCTACTACATCGCAGTCTCGCTCGACGGGCGCATCGCCGGCCCCGGCGGCGAGTACGACTTCTTCCCTGCCGGCGACGAGCGGCAGAGCGCCGCCTACAGCGCCTGGGCCAACACGCTGTACCCCGAGACCGTCCCGACGGCCTACCGCGCCGCCGCCGGCCTCACCGACATACCCAACCGGCACTTCGACACCGTCCTCATGGGCCTGGGCGCCTACCGTCCCGCCTTCGACAACGGCATCACCAGCCCGTACGCGCACCTGCGCCAGTACGTGGTCTCCAGCACCCTCAAGCCCGACGCCGACCCGGCCGTCACCGTCGTCCCGGGCGACCCGCTCGCCCTCGTCCGCGAGCTCAAGCGGGAGGAGGGCACCGGCCTGGGCATCTGGCTCTGCGGCGGCGGCAAGCTCGCCGGCGCGCTCCTGCCCGAGATCGACGAACTGGTGATCAAGCACTACCCGGTGGTCGCCGGAGCCGGGATCCCGGCCTTCGACGGCGCCTTCGACCCCACCGCCTTCGAAGTCGCCGAGCGCACCGCGTTCCCCAACGGCGTCACGCTCACCCGCCTCACCCGTCTGACCCGCCGATAGGGGCACCTGGGATCACCCCCACGCCCCACTCACTTGGTGCCGACCGTCCGCAGCACCGTGACCGCCAACGTCCGCGCCACCCCCACCACCTCCGCGACCGACACCCGCTCCCGCGCACTGTGCGCCACCCGGATGTCCCCCGGCCCGAACTGCAGGGTCGGTATCCCCGCCCCGGCGTACAGCCGCAGATCACTCCCGTACGGCGCCCCGCACTCCCGCGGCTCCGCGGCGCCCACGGCATCGGCGTACGCGCCCCGCAGCACCCCCGGCAGCGGATGCCCCTCCGGCAGCCGTCCGCTCGCGAACCGCCCGCCCGGCCAGGTCACCACCGCCGGATGTCCGCGCAGCCAGGGGTCGTCGGCGCAGGCCCGCGCCACGCACCGTTCGAAAGCGGCCCGCGCCTCAGCCGGGTCCTCCCCCAGCCGCACCCCCAGCCGTCCCTCCGCGACCAGCAGATCCGGCACGCTGCTCGCCCAGTCCCCGGCGTGCACCGTCCCCACCGACAGGGCGTACGGGATCGGGTGCTCGGCCATCAGCGGATGCGGGTCCCGGTTGCGCTCGGTCTCCAGCCGCCCCAGGGCCCGGTGCAGCGGCAGATACGCGTCGAACGCGCTCACCCCCTGGTCCCGCGCACTGCCGTGCGCCGCCTTGCCGGGCACGGCGAGCCGGAAGGTCAGCGCCCCGGCGTTCGCGGTGACCAGCGCGCCGCCGGTCGGCTCGGTGATGACACAGACGTCCCCCCGGTGGCCGCGCCGCAGCGTGCCGAAGGCGCCGAGGCCGCCGTCCTCCTCCCCCACCACGAAGTGCACGCCGACCCGCCCGCGCAGCCGCACCCCGGCCGCCCGTATCGCGGCGAGCGCGGCGAGGTGGGCCACCAGGCCGGCCTTCATGTCGCACGCACCCCGCCCGTGTACGACATCCCCGGTCACCCTCGGCACGAACGGATCGCCGTCCCACGCGTCCGGATCACCGGGCGGTACGACATCCACATGGCCCTGCAGGACGAACGTGGGCCCGTCCCCGCCGTCCGGCGTCACCCCGGCCAGCCCCCACGCCTCGTCCCGCTCCGCCTCCGTCCCCGGGAACCCGGGATCCCCGCGCAGCGCCGCCAGATCCATGGACCACAGGTCGACGTCCAGTCCGAGCCGCTCCAGCCGTCCCGCCAGCAGATGCTGCAACTCCGACTCGGCCGCGCTGCCGGTCACGCTCGGCACCGCGATCAGTTCCAGCAGCGTCCGTCCGATCCCGGCCTCGTCGATCTCCGCCAGGACGGCCGCCTCCACGTCGTTCAGCACGATGACGCTCCTCCCCGAGCCGAGCCAAGCCATATGCCCACGCCCACACCCACGCCCGCATCCCGGGGGCGCCGCGCGGGATCCCACACAGATGGTCGCCCACGAGAGGGAAGCGGGTCAGGCGGAGCCTCCGACCGTGAACCCGATCACGGTCCCGCCCCCGTCCCGCCGGAAGGCGAACGGCGCACCCCCGTGCGACAACGCCACCTCCCGCACGATCGACAGCCCCAGCCCCGACCCGGGCAGCGAGCGCGCGTCGGCGGCCCGGTAGAAGCGGTCGAAGACGCGGATCAGGTCGTCCTCGGCGATGCCCGGCCCCCGGTCGAGCACCTCCACCCGGACCGTGCCGGGCCGCGCCGGGCCCGCGACGCTGATCTCGATCGGTGCGGTGCCGTCGCGGTCGAACTTGGCCGCGTTCTCCACGAGGTTGGTCACCGCGCGCTGGAGCATCCCCGGCCGGCCCTCCGCCGTCGTGTCGCCGCTCGCACGGACCTGGATCCGCCGTCCGGTGCGCCGTCGGGCGAGGCCCGCCACCTCCTCGGCGATGTCGGCGACGTCCACCTGCTGGACCGGCTCGGTGTCGGACTGCCCGGCCGCCAGGTCGACCAGCTCGTTGACGAGATCGGTGAGTTCGCGTGCCTCCTGGCCCAGGTCGGCCACGAGTTCGTCGCGGGTGGCGGGCGGGAGTTCGTCTATGCGCCGCAGCAGGGAGATGTTCGTCCGCAGGGACGTCAGAGGCGTACGCAGTTCATGGCCCGCGTCCTGCACCAGCCGCCGCTGGTCCTCCTCCGACTGCGCCAGCCGGCCCAGCATACGGTCGAAGGCGCGGCCCAGGCGGCCGACCTCGTCGTAGCCGGTGACCGGTACCTGGATGCCTAGCCGGCGGGTGCGGGCGACGTCCTCGGCGGCGGCGGTGAGCACGACCAGACGGCGGGTGATGCGCCGGGCCAGCCACCAGCCGAAGAGCCCCGCGAGGGTCACCACCGCGGCCATCAGCAGCAGGGTCCGCTGCTGGAGCGCCCGCAGCAGATCCTCCGTGTCGCTGAACTCCTGGGCCACCTGCACGGCGCCCCGCCCGCCGCCGAGCGCGACGGTCGCGACGCGGTAGACGTCGCTGTCGACACCGACGTCCTTGTGCTGGACCATCCGCCCGGCCGTCGCGTCGGCCGCGATCCGCCGGTCCTCGGACGTGACCGGCAGCCCCGGACTGCCCGGGTCGACGACCGCGCCGTCCGGGCCCAGCACCTGGACGTCCGTGCGGGCGGGCCGTACGAGATCGTGGCCGGGCGCGGAGGAGGAGAAGTCCTCCGGGTTCATCGACCGCTGCCGCACCTCGCCCCGCAGGTCCTGCACGACCTCGTCGAACACGGACTCCTGGTCCACCCGCACCAGCCGGGCGGCGGCGGTGTACGACAGCAGGCCCACCAGGACGGTGACCGCGGCGGTCACGGCCGCGAAGGACACGGCGAAGGTGGTGCCGAGGCCGCTGCGGCGGCGTCCGGCCAGCAGGCGCCCGAGCCTTCGGCGGGCCGCGCCCACTCAGTCCTCCCGCAGCACGTAACCCACGCCGCGCACCGTGTGGATCAGCGCCGGGGCGCCGGGCTGGTCGAGCTTGCGGCGCAGATAGCCGACGTAGACGGCGAGGTTCTTGGAGCCGGGGCCGAAGTCGTAGCCCCAGATACGGTCGTAGATGGTGGAGTGGTCGAGGACGATGCCGGCGTTGCGCACCAGCAGTTCCAGCAGCTCGAACTCGGTCCGGGTCAGCTCCAGCTCCCGCCCGCCCCGCCAGGCCCGCCGCGCCTGCGGGTCCATCCGCAGCCCGGCCGCCTCGATCAGCCGGGCGGCGGCTGCCCCGGGGGTCTCGGGGGCGGTCTGCCTCGGTGCGTCGGCGGGGGCGGCGGCGCCCGCCTCGCTGGTGCGGCGCAGCAGGGCGCGCAGCCGGGCGAAGACCTCCTCGACGTCGAAGGGCTTCACGACGTAGTCGTCGGCGCCCGCGTCCAGGCCGGCGATCCGGTCCTGGGTCTCCACCAGCGCCGTCAGCATCAGGATCGGCGTACGGTCGCCCTCCGCGCGCAGCACCCGGCAGACCTGGAGCCCGTCGATACCGGGCATCATCACGTCCAGCACGAGCACGTCCGGCGGGGTGCGATGGGCCTGGGCCAGCGCCTCGACACCGTCGGCGACCGCGGTGACCCGGTAACCCTCCAGGGTCAGCGCGCGCTCCAGCGCGTTGCGGATGGCGCGGTCGTCTTCGGCGAGGAGAACAGTCTGGGACACGAGGTCAGTCTGCCAAGGCCTCCGGCGGTTGAGCCGTGATGCGGCGCATACGATCACCCTTCTTACTGGGCTCTCACCGTCGCCCGGCCGCCTCCGACAGGGAGGCATGGGTCGGGGCCTCGGGGACGTGGGCCGGACGGCCGTTCGCGAACTCCTTGCGCAGCACCGGCACGACCTCCTCGCCGAGGATGTCGATCTGCTCCAGGACGGTCTTCAGCGGCAGCCCGGCGTGGTCCATCAGGAACAGCTGGCGCTGGTAGTCACCGGCGTACTCGCGAAAGCCCAGCGTCTTCTCGATGACCTGTTGCGGGGAGCCGACCGTCAGCGGCGTCTGCTCCATGAAGTCCTCCAGCGACGGGCCGTGCCCGTACACCGGCGCGACATCGAAGTACGGCCGGAACTCGCGGACCGCGTCCTGCGAGTTGCGCCGCATGAAGACCTGCCCGCCGAGACCGACGATCGCCTGCTCGGGCGTGCCGTGCCCGTAGTGGGCGTACCGCTTCCGGTACAGCTCGACCATCCGCCGGGTGTGGTCGGCCGGCCAGAAGATGTTGTTGTGGAAGAAGCCGTCGCCGTAGTAGGCCGCCTGCTCGGCGATCTCCGGCGAGCGGATGGAGCCGTGCCAGACGAACGGCGGTACGCCGTCCAGCGGGCGGGGCGTGGCGGTGAAGCCCTCCAGCGGCGTACGGAACTTCCCTTCCCAGTCCACGACGTCCTCGCGCCACAGCCGGTGGAGCAGGGCGTAGTTCTCGACGGCGAGGTTGATGCCCTGCCGGATGTCCTGGCCGAACCAGGGGTAGACCGGCCCGGTGTTGCCGCGCCCCATCATCAGGTCGACCCTTCCGTCGGCCAGGTGCTGGAGCATCGCGAAGTCCTCGGCGATCTTCACCGGGTCGTTGGTGGTGATGAGGGTGGTGGCGGTGGAGAGCACGAGCCGCTCGGTCCGGGCCGCGATGTAGCCGAGCATCGTCGTCGGCGACGACGGCACGAAGGGCGGGTTGTGGTGCTCACCGGTCGCGAAGACGTCGAGCCCGACCTCCTCGGCCTTCAGCGCGATGGCGACCATGGCCTTGATGCGGTCGCGCTCGGTCGGCGCACGGCCCGTGGTGGGGTCCGGCGTGACGTCGCCGACGCTGAAGATCCCGAACTGCATGGTGGCCCATCCTCCAGGTGGTTGACCATTCAACGATACCCGGAGAACGGAGACCTGCCCCTGCCTATTCCTTGTCCTTGTCCTTGAGGTTCCAGTGCGGATCCCGGCCGGTCAGGGCCAGCAGTCGTTCGAACGGCGACGCGCCCTCCGGCTCCGGCACCGGCTCGCCGAACACGCCCATCTTCCGGGCCGTCGGCGCCAGCTCGGCCACCGCGCCGGACAGCTCCGTCACGACCGCCTCGTCGGCGCCCGGGTAGTCCTGGCCCGTCGCCCGCGCCAGATCCCACACATGGACGGTCAGATCGAGCAGCGCCATCGAGCCGACCAGCCGCGCCGGCATGTTCATCCCGCCGGTCGTCCCGTCCTCGGCCCCGGGCGCGGACCAGGCCGCCACCAGCCGCTCCGCCTCGTCCGCGAGCCGCTCACGCCACCCGGAGTCCGCACCGACCCGGTCGGGCGTCTCACCGAAGTCCGACGCCTCCTTCGCGGCCAGCCGCTGGAACTGCACGATCACCTGGAAGAGGTGATTGACCAGGGCCTTCACGTCGTACTCCGCGCAGGGCGTGGGCGCGTCGAGCGCCGCGTCCGGAATACCCCGCACCACCGGAACGGCCCGCTCCCGCGCCATGCCGAGCAGCTCACCGATGCCGTACGTCTTCACGTTCACGTCGTTCGTGTCCATGCCCCGACGGTAGGGACATCCACGGCCGCTCTTCTTGAAGAAACGCGACGCCCCGCCCGGCCGATCCCGACGTACGATCCGCCCATGGAGGCACCCCGCCACGACACCCGCGGGATAGTCGACCCGCCCGGGCTGCTCAGCCGCGTCCGCTTCCGCCGGCACGAGCCCGCCGAGCCGCTGCGCCGCCATGTCGAGTGGTACTGGTTCATCGACTGGGACCTGCCCGAGCCCTACGCCTCCCATGTCGTCCCGCACCCGTCCGTCAACCTGACTTTCCAGTGGGACGAGGAAGAGGGGCCGCCCTACGGCGAGGTCACCGGAGTCGCCCTCGGCCTCTACACCAGGAAGCTGACCGGACGGGGCCGGGTCTGCGGGGCGAAGTTCCGGCCCGGCGGCTTCCGCCCGTACGCCCCCGAGGCACCGGTGTCCCGCTGGACGGGCGCGGCCCTGCCGGCCGAGGAGGTCTTCCCGCAGGCCACGCCCGACACGGCCCGCTCGGTGGTCACCCCCGCCACCGACGCCGCCCGAGCAGCGGCCCTGGACGCCTTCCTCCTCACCGTCCCCTGCGCCCCGGACCCCCAGGCCGACCTCGCCATGGCCCTGGTCCAGCGCATCCGCACCGACCGCACGGTGCGCCAAGTCAGCGACTTCGCCGACGCGCAGGGCCTCTCCGTACGGGCCCTGCAACGCCTCTTCTCGGCCTACGTCGGCGTCAGCCCCAAGTGGGTCCTCCTGCGCTACCGCATCCACGAGGCCCTGGAACAGGCCGGCACCCGCACCGACATCGACTGGGCCGCCCTCGCCACCGACCTCGGCTACGCCGACCAGGCCCACCTGATCCGCGACTTCACCCGAACGGTGGGCGTGCCACCGACGGCGTATGCACAGGGGGTGCGCTGAGGCACCGGGGGGCGGTGCTGGGCGCGGGCAAGGCATTCCCGCCCACAGGCACCGCCCCCTGACTCGCGCCCACCCCTCAAGGCACCAGCACCAGCCGCCCCCGCACCCCGCCCTCCGCGAGCCGGGCATGGGCCTTGGTCGCCTCGTCGAGGGCGAAGGTCTCGGCCACCCGCGTCGTCAGCACGCCCTCGTCGACCAACCGCACCAGCTCGGCCAGCCGCCGTCCATCGGCGCTCACCTCGACGGCCCCGGTCCGCACCCCTCGCACAGAGCCGGGCTGTGCCTGCGGAATGACGCCGATGTAGGCGCCGCCGTCCCGCACCCACGCGAGCGCCGGTTCGCCGAGCACCGCCGCGTCCAGTACCGCGTCGAAGCCGCCCGCCCCGATGGCAGCGTCCACGGCCGGCGTCGCCCCCAGCGACCGTACGAGTTCCCCGTCCGCCTCCCGGGCCAGCCCGGTCACCGGTATCCCCCGGTGCGCGGCAAGCTGGACGGCGTACCCGCCGACGGCCCCGGCCGCGCCCGTCACGAGCAGCGACTGACCTGGCGTCAACTCCAGCCGGTCCAGGGCCTGTACGGCGGTGAGCGCGTTCAGCGGCAGCGTCGCCGCGTGCACGGCGTCGACGGTCACCGGCGCCTTGGCCGCGGCGTCCGTGTCCACGACGACGTACTCGGCATGCGTGCCCAGCGGCTTGACCATGCCGTAGTCGAGCGCGACCACCTGGTCCCCGACAGTCCAGGCACTGCCCACACCCACCGCGTCCACGGTCCCGGCCACGTCCCATCCGAGCCCGATCCGCTTCCCCGCACCCCCGAAGACCCCGGCCCGCACCCCCGCGTCCACCGGATTCAACGCCGCCGCCGCGACCTTGATCCGCACCTGCCGCGCACCGGGCTCCGGCACCTCGGCCTCCACGACCTCGACCACCTCGGGCCCACCGAACGCGTTCACGACAGCAGCACGCACAGCAACTCTCCCTTGCTTCCCTTGTGTTCCTTGCGTTCCTTGCTTCTCTCTGCTGCCGCAACCCTAGGAAGAGTTACTATCTCTCAGTAAGTAGTTACCTCAGAGTGCGTACCTACCCCGGAGGTGAGCCATGGCGACCATGACGGCGGCCCAGCGGCGCGAACAGGCCCGCGTCGAGTACGACGCGTTCCTCCGGAGCTGCCCCACCAACCAGCTTCTGGACCGCATCAGCGACAAGTGGGTCAGCCTCGTCGTCTCCGCCCTCGCCGCCGGCCCGATGCGCTACAGCGACCTCGGCCGCAAGATCGCCGGCGTCAGCCCCAAGATGCTGACCCAGACCCTGCGTTCACTGGAACGCGACGGCCTCCTCACCCGCACCGTCACCCCGTCCGTCCCGGTCCGCGTCGACTACGAGCTCACCGCCCTGGGCCACAGCCTCGCCCAGCTCCTCACCGCGGTGAAGGACTGGGCGGAGAACCACTTCGACGAGGTCCACGAGTCCCGCGACCGCTACGACACCGAGAACCCCGACGGCTGAAAGGGCCCACGAGAGGCCGGCCAGGGGGCTCGCGACGGCATGCGAAGCTGGCGGCCATGCTGATCCTCCGCTCCGCCGCCCTCTTCGTCGTCGCCGCGCTGTTCGAGATCGGCGGCGCCTGGCTGGTCTGGCAGGGCGTGCGTGAACACCGCGGCTGGCTGTGGATCGGCGCGGGCGTCATGGCCCTCGGCGCCTACGGGTTCATCGCCACGCTCCAGCCCGACGCCGAATTCGGCCGCATCCTCGCCGCGTACGGCGGCGTCTTCGTCGCCGGCTCACTGGCCTGGGGCATGGTCGCGGACGGCTACCGCCCGGACCGCTGGGACGTGACGGGCGCGCTGATCTGCCTCGCGGGCATGGCGGTGATCATGTACGCACCACGCGGAAACTGACGGAGCCGACACAGCCGACGGCACTTACGAACCGACGGCCACGGAAACCGCGGCTCAGGACGGCGGGAGCAGCCCCAGCTGCCCCAGGAACTCCATCTCGTCGAAGTACAGCCGGTACTCCACGATCTTGCCGTCCCGGACGGTGGCGAAGTCCACGCCGCGGATCTTGATCTCTTTCTGCGTCGCGGGGATGGTCTCGCCGGAGGGCAGCTGAATCGGCCCGGTGTTGTGTCCGCTGAAGAAACCCTCGTCGATGGCCGTGTCGCCGACCTCGTACGCGTGCACGGACTCGTATGTGCCGTCGGGGATCGCGTCCGTCATCTGGCGCCAGTACTCGACGATGCCGTCGCGCCCGTGGATCTCACCGCCGTCGGGAGTGACGGCGACCGCGTCCTCGGCATACAGCTCGCCCAGCGTCCTCAGATCCGGGTGTGTGGTCACCGCGTCCGTGAGCCGGTCCATGACCTCACGTGCCTGTCCCATGATCCACCTCCGCTCCAGGGGATCACCCATCTCATTGTCCCACCGCTCGCCCCGCCTATCCTGGCCGAACGGTCTCCGGAAACCCTCCGGCCCGATTACGACGACACGTCGATCACGTACGAGGAGCAGCCATGCCCACCGCAGCCCCGTCCGCCGCCTCCCGCATCGCCGTCATCACCGGTGCGAGCAGCGGAATCGGCGCCGCCACGGCACGACAGCTCGCCGCGGCCGGCTACCGCGTCGTCCTGACGGCCCGCCGCAAGGACCGCATCGAGGCGCTGGCGGAAGAGATCACCGCGGCGGGCGGGTCGGCGACGGCCTACCAGCTGGACGTGACGGACCGCGCCGCGGTCGACGAGTTCGCGACGGCCTTCAAGGCGATCGGCGTCCTGGTCAACAACGCGGGCGGCGCGCTCGGCGCCGACCCGGTCGCGACCGGCGACCCGGCCGAGTGGCGCACGATGTACGAGACGAACGTCATCGGCACCCTGAACCTCACCCAGGCCCTGCTCCCCAAGCTGGAGGCGAGCGGCGACGGCACGATCGTGGTCGTCTCCTCCACCGCCGGCCACGGCACGTACGAGGGCGGCGCCGGCTACGTCGCCGCCAAGCACGGCACCCACGTCCTCGCCGAGACCCTGCGCCTGGAGATCGTCGGCCGCCCGGTCCGCGTGATCGAGATCGCCCCCGGCATGGTCAAGACGGACGAGTTCGCCCTGACCCGCTTCGCCGGCGACAAGGAGAAGGCCGAGAAGGTCTACCAGGGCGTCGCCGAGCCCCTGACCGCCGACGACGTCGCCGACACCATCACCTGGACGGTCACCCGCCCCAGCCACGTCAACATCGACCTCCTGGTCGTCCGCCCGCGCGCGCAGGCGTCCAACACGAAGGTCCACAGGGAGCTGTAGTGGCACAGGACGGCCGCAAGGACCCGCACAACGAACGCCAGATGTGGTGGTGGCTCGGTTACTTCCTGTTCGGCATCCACATCGTGGCGTTCGTGATGATCTACGCGGTGACGCACGCGCCGAAGTAACCCACAGGAGTGAACGTCATCGATCACCCGAACGGACGCTGAACTGACGATCTAGGCTCGCGCCACAACATCAAATCGACGGCCCCCGGCCGGGCGGCAACCCGAACCGAGGGCCTGACCAGCAAGGAAGGAACCACTTCCTCATGGCTGACTGCGAGCCTAGCGTCCACCAGTTCATGGACCTGAGGGTCCCCGAGTACGCGTACATGTTCGGCTTCTTGCAGGCGGACGGGCACCTCTCCCAACAGTCCCGGCAGCGAGGGCGATTGACCGTCGAGATCAGCGCCCGAGACGCCGATCTCCTGCGCAAGTTCCAGGAGCTGACTCCGTACAACAGCAACATCACAGAGCGCACGCGATCCACGAACTTCTCCGAGACCCACATCTCGGCCTTGTGGAGCCTGTGGTCCCTCGAAGCCAGGACCAAGCTCAACGACCTCGGCCTGCCGTACGGCCGCAAGTCGAAGACGATCACTCCGCCTCGCGTCGAGTTCTCACGCCGCGACTATCTCCGAGGTGTCATCGACGCCGACGGTTCGGTGGGGTTCACCAAGCAAGGGCTGCCCTTCATCTCCCTGACCACTGCAAGCACGGCGATCGGCGCCTATCTGTGCTTCTACGCAAGGGAAGTCACTGGAACTGAGCGCAACATCAAACGCAACAAACGCGACGACATCTTCAATATCTGCTACTGGAAGGAGCAGGCACAGAAGTTGGCCGCCCACCTCCGCCTTTGGCGCCTCCGCACCGGCCGAGTGCCCATGCAGAGCGACCAGTGACCAAGTGAGCAAGGCCCCCGGTTCCCGCCGGGGGCCTCGTATGTCACCCCTTCACGCAGACGACCTGCTTCAGCTTCGCCACGACCTCCACCAGGTCCCGCTGCTGATCGATGACCTGCTCGATCGGCTTGTAAGCCCCCGGGATCTCATCCACGACACCGGAGTCCTTACGGCACTCCACCCCTCGCGTCTGCTCCTCCAGGTCCTTCGTCGTGAAGCGACGCTTCGCCGCATTCCTGCTCATGCGCCGACCGGCCCCGTGCGACGCCGAGTTGAAGGCCTTCTCGTTGCCGAGGCCCTTCACGATGTACGAGCCCGTCCCCATCGAACCCGGGATGATCCCGTACTCGCCGGAGCCGGCCCGGATCGCCCCCTTACGGGTCACGAGTAGGTCCATGCCTTCGTACCGCTCCTCCGCCACGTAGTTGTGGTGACAGGAGATCTCCGGATCGAAGGTCGGCTTTGCTTTCTTGAACTCCCTGCGAATAACATCCTTGAGGAGCGCCATCATGATCGTGCGGTTGTACTTGGCGTACTCCTGCGCCCAGAACAGGTCGTTCCGATACTCTGCCATCTGCGGGGTATCCGCTACGAAAACAGCCAGGTCACGGTCAACCAGGCCCTGGTTGTGCGGGAGCTTCTGGGCCACGCCGATGTGGTACTCGGCCAGCTCCTTGCCGATGTTGCGCGAACCGGAGTGCAACATCAGCCACACAGACCCGGAATCGCAAATATTTACTTCTGCAAAGTGATTCCCGGATCCGAGGGTCCCGATCTGCAAACTCGCCCGCTCCCGCCGGAACTTCACGGCCTCAGCGACCCCCTCGAACCGCCCCCAAAAGTCATCCCACCCCGCAGTGGCCAACCCATGGAACCGCCCCGGCTCAACAGGACTGTCATGCATCCCCCGCCCCACCGGAATGGCCTGCTCGATCTTCGACCGCAGCCGCGACAGATCCCCCGGCAGGTCGTTCGCCGTCAGGGACGTCTTCACCGCCGACATCCCGCACCCGATGTCCACCCCCACCGCCGCAGGACACACAGCCCCCTGCATCGCGATGACGGACCCGACCGTCGCCCCCTTCCCGTAATGCACGTCCGGCATCACGGCGAGGCCCTTGATCCACGGCAGGGTCGCGACGTTGCGCAGCTGCTGCAGGGCCACGTCCTCGACCGTCGTCGGGTCGGTCCACATCCGGATGGGCACCTTCGCGCCCGGCATCTCCACGTACGACATATCGTCCTCTATCCCCCGGAAACAAAATACAAGTCTGAAATCGCAAAACCGGCGCCAAGGTCAATGAAAAGGGACAGCGGACCGGCGTCCACGGCAGTGCGTGCGATACACATTGTCTGCAGGCGGCGCCCCCGCGCGGCAAGCGATTAACCAGCGGGGACACTGAGAGACCGGCAACACACCAACCACACAGTCACCGTCGAGAGGAGCCTGACCGTGCAGCGGAAGGCGTACGTATCCGGCGTCGCCGCGCTCCTCGCGGCGCTGCTGGCCGGCTGCACCGGCGGCTCCGACGACGGCGGCGCGACGGACGACGCCAACCCCGGCGACGCCGGCACGGCGACCGCGACGGCCGAGCCCGGCCGGTATCAGACGCTGCCCGAGGCGTGCGGCGTGGTCGACCAGGACACCCTCGACACGCTGCTGCCCGGCATCCGGCAACTCCCGGACGAGGAGCAGCGCGACAAGGCGTACGAGGGCACGCCGACGCTGACCTACGACACGGACCGCAAGGTGGGCTGCCGTTGGAAGGTCGAGTCGGCGGAGGCCACGGATCACCTGCTCGTCGACTTCGAGCGCGTGGTGTCGTACGACAAGACGGTCAGCGACGACAGTGAGGCGGAGCGGCTCTTCGCGGTGCGGCAGGAGGCGGCCGACCTTCCCGAGCCGGTGAGCTCCTCCTCCGTCGATCCGAGCGGCCCGCCGTCCTCCTCACCGTCCTCCTCGGCCTCCACGCCCACGTCCACTGAGTCCCCTTCACCCTCTTCGTCCCCTTCGTCCTCCACCTCGGCCTCCCCCTCGATCTCCGCCTCGGGCGCCTCCGGTTCCGCCTCCCCCGACGGCGCGGCCGGTGCCGAGCTGCAGCCCCGCGTCCTGGAGGACCTCGGCGACGAGGCCTTCCTCGACGACGCGCTCAGCAGCTCCGGTTCGACGGCCGAGCAGCGCACGGTGACTGTGGCGTTCCGCACGTCCAACGTGATCGTGAGGATCGTGTACGAGGAGCAGCCGGCGACCGTCGGCACGGTTCCGGACAGTGAGGAATTGCAGGACAGAGCCCAGAAACTGGCCGCGCAACTGGCGGACGCACTTGCGGAGTAGCGCCCCTCCGCAGCCCCTTCGCGCCCTCCTGCGACGTAACCGAAACGAGACCACACAGCTTCTTCACCGCGTACCGTGGCCCCTCGGACCCGATCCGACCGCAGGAACCACGAGTGTCAGTCATGAGTGAAGGAACCATGCAGCGAGCAGCGAAGCGAGACCAGCATGACCGGCGTGACCAGCGCGAGCAGCGTGTGAAGGGCCTTCACCGGGTCCTTGTCGGCGCGGCCGTCGTCCCCGCGATGCTGGTGGCCGTGGGCTGTTCCTCGGACTCCGGTTCGGACGACGGAGCCGGGAACGACAGCGCGAAGACCTCGGCGTCGACGTCGGAGACCTCCGCGAGCCCGTCGCCGACGGTGCAGGCGGCCACGTACAAGTCGCTTCCGCAGGCGTGCAAGGTGCTGGCGAAGAAGACGCTGGAGGATCTGGTCCCGAAGGCGAAGTCGGGCAAGGCGCATGCGTCGGACGACGACTCGACGCGCGGCTCCTGCTCCTGGAGCAGCCTCGACGACAACGGCGTGAAGGGCTCGCAGTTCCGCTGGCTCAATGTCTCCCTGCTGCGCTTCGAGTCGGACGTCACGCGCGGCTCGGGCGACAAGCTGGCGCGGGAGTACTACGAGTCGCAGCTGCAGGGCGCCCGTTCGGTGTCCGGCGCGAAGAACGTGAAGTCGGAGCCGGTCGCCGGAGTGGGTGACGAGGCCACGGCGGTGCGCTACGACCTGAAGAAGAAGGAGGGCGCCTTCAAGCAGGAGACGATCGTCGCCCGGGTGGAGAACGTGGTCGTCTCGCTCGACTACAACGGCGCCGGTTACGCCGGTGACAAGACCCCGAGCGCGGACTCCCTGAACAAGCTGGCGCAGAAGGCGGCCAAGGAGGTCGTCGCCGCCGTGACGAAGGCGAACGGCAGCGGCAGCGCGGGCACGCCGAGCAGCGCCCCTTCGAAGTCCGCTTCGAAGTCTCCCTCGAAGTCCCCGTCCGGCAGCCCCTCGAAGGCGGCGTCAGCCTCCCCGTCCAAGTCAGCGGCGAAGAAGAGCTGACCGTCACACCCGCCTCACGACTGAGTCACAACTTGCAGCTCAGCCGCGCCTTTTGCCCGAGCCCGGCCCTTTCGGGGGCCGGGCTCGGGCCGTACCGGAGGTCCGTCCGCCGCACGGATGTGCCACCCTGTTGCGCGCAACAACACGCAAGGGGAGGGGAGTACGAGTGGCCGCGACACCGCAGCTGACTCGGACGCACCGCATTCTCATCGGTGTGGTCGTGTTCGGCGCCGTGATCATCGCCGGCATCGGCTTCGCCGGTTCGTACGCGGCCGTCCGTGAGCTGGCCATCCAGAAGGGTTTCGGGAACTTCAGTTATGTCTTCCCGATCGGCATCGACGCGGGCATCTGTGTCCTGCTCGCCCTCGACCTGCTCCTGACCTGGATACGCATACCGTTCCCCCTGCTCCGTCAGACGGCCTGGCTGCTGACGGCCGCGACGATCGCCTTCAACGGCGCGGCGGCCTGGCCGGACCCGCTGGGCGTGGGCATGCACGCGGTGATCCCGATCCTGTTCGTGGTGTCGGTCGAGGCGGCCCGCCATGCGATCGGCCGCATAGCGGACATCACGGCCGACAAGCACATGGAGGGCGTACGTCTGACCCGCTGGCTGCTGTCGCCGGTCCCGACGTTCCTCCTGTGGCGCCGGATGAAGCTGTGGGAGCTGCGCTCCTACGAGCAGGTCATCAAGCTGGAGCAGGAACGCCTGGTCTACCAGGCCCGGCTGCGTTCCCGCTTCGGCCGCTCGTGGCGGCGGAAGGCCCCGGTGGAGTCGCTGATGCCGCTGCGTCTGGCGCGCTACGGCGTCCCACTTGCGCAGACGGCTCCGGCGGGCCTGGCGGCGGCGGGCATCGAGCCGGCACTGCTGCCCCCGGTACCGAAGCAGGCCCTGGACACGGCGCCCGCCGTCGGCGTGACGCCGACGGCCGACGTGGTCGCGCCGACTCCCCACGCCCCGACTCCTGGCGCACCGACTCCTGGCGCACCGACTCCTGGCACATCGGCCCCCGTCACTCCGGCTCCAGGCGCACAGGCTCCCGGCATGGCCGCAGGCGGCCGTACGGCCGGGCCGGTGCCCGTCCCGGAGCTGATGGGCGGCCCCGGCGCGGAGCAGCCGGACTACGTACAGGACTGGTTCAACACGCCCCGCCAGGTCGAGTACCAGGGGGGCTATGACGCCCAGTACGACCCCCAGGGCCACTACCAGCAGTGGTACACGGAGCAGCAGCGGGCCGAGGAGTACCGCGACCAGTACGAGGAAGAGCCCCCGGTCCAGGAACCCTCCCCGGAGGACACCGGTACCTTCCCGATCCCGGTGACGGGCAACCGCACCCGCCAGCTCGGCGAGGGCGGCGGTCCCCCGGAGCCGGCCGACCCGACCGACGAGGACTACTACCAGGTCTTCCGCCAGTCCATAGACGGCAGCTACCCCACGCCCCGCGTCCTGGGCGACAACATCCAGGCGACGTACGGCACGACGCTGGGCAGCAGCGAACTGAAGGCCCTCACGGAACGCTTCCAGCAGCGCCACTCGGCGCAACTGGAAGAGGAGCACATCGCATAAGAGCCGGTGAAAGACCTGAGGGGCCCTCGTCCGAGGGCCCCTCAACGCTTCACCCGGTCCTACTCCCCGAGCAGGGCCCGTACGCGCTCCTGCCCCACCGCCAGCAGCAGCGTGGGCAGTCGCGGACCGGTGTCCCGGCCGACCAGCAGGTGGTACAGCAGCGCGAAGAACGCCCGCTGGGCGGTCTTGATCTCGGCCGGCAGTTCCTTGGGCGTGGCGTCGGCGGAGAATCCGGCCTGCACCTTGGGCACGCCGTACACGAGGTGGGTCAGCCCGTCGAGCGACCAGTGCTCGGCGAGCCCGTCGAGCAGCAGCCGCAGCGACTGCTGGGACGCCTCGTCCAGGGACTTCAGCAGCTCGGCGTCGGGCTCGTCGCGCACGATGGTCCGCTGGTCGGCGGGCACCTGCGTGTTGATCCAGGCCTCGGCCTTGTCGTACCGCGGCCGGGCCTCGTCCAGCGAGCTCAGCGGGTTCTCCGGGTCGAGCTCGGAGAGGATGCGCAGGGCCTGGTCCTGGTGTCCGGCGGTGATGTCGGCGACGGAGGCGAGCGTCCGGTACGGCAGCGGGCGCGCCGTCCGCGGCAGCTCACCGGCGGCGGTGCGCACCGCACGCGAGTGGGCGGCGACGTCGGCGGGCAGAGCCGACCCGTCCGCGACCTTCCCGTCCAGCTTGTCCCACTCGTCGTAGAGCCGCTGGATCTCCTGGTCGAAGGCGATCTTGAAGGACTGGTTGGGCCTGCGGCGGGCGTAGAGCCAGCGCAGGATCTGCGGCTCCATGATCTTCAGGGCGTCGGCGGGGGTGGGCACCCCACCCCGCGAGGACGACATCTTCGCCATGCCGCTGATCCCCACGAAGGCGTACATGGGCCCGATGGGCTGCTTGCCGCCGAAGATCCCGACGATCTGCCCGCCGACCTGGAAGGAGGATCCGGGGGACGAGTGGTCGACCCCGCTGGGCTCGAACACGACACCCTCGTAGGCCCAGCGCATGGGCCAGTCGACCTTCCAGACCAGCTTGCCGCGGTTGAACTCGTTGAGCCGGACGGTCTCGGAGAAGCCGCACTCGTCGCAGGTGTACGACAGCTCGGTGGTGTCGTCGAGGTACGAGGTGACCGTGGTGAGGTCCTTCTCGCAGTTGCCGCAGTAGGGCTTGTACGGGAAGTACCCGGCGGCACCGGAGCTCCCGTCGTCCTCGGCGGCCGCCCCCGATCCCTCGGCGGCCTCCAGCTCGGCCTCGTCGACGGGCTTCTGCGACTTCTTGGCGCCGCCCTTGGGCTTGGTGCGGTACTGGGCGAGCACGGCGTCGATGTCGCCGCGGTGCTTCATGGCGTGCAGGATCTGCTCGCGGTACACGCCGGAGGTGTACTGCGCGGTCTGGCTGATCCCGTCGAACTCCACACCGAGCTCGGCGAGCGACTCGGTCATCGCCGCCTTGAAGTGCTCGGCCCAGTTCGGATACGGCGACCCCTGGGGCGCCGGCACGGAGGTCAGCGGCTTGCCGATGTGCTGGAGGTGGCTCTCGTCGGAGACACCGGCGATGCCCTTGGGCACCTTCCGGTACCGGTCGTAGTCGTCCCAGGAGATCAGGTGCCGCACCTGGTACCCGCGCCGCCGGATCTCGTCGGCGACGAGGTGCGGGGTCATGACCTCGCGCAGGTTGCCCAAGTGGATGGGTCCGGAGGGGGACAGCCCGGACGCGACGACAACGGGTTTGCCGGGGGCCCGACGCTCCGACTCCTCGATGACCTCATCCGCGAAACGGGAGACCCAGTCGGTGGTCTCGGTGCTCTGAGCCACGTCGGCACGTCCTTCTTTCTCCGGGGCAGCCGTACGGTCAACGGCTGGCGCCGTCCATTGTCCCAGACGGGATAAGCGGCGCAGTCGTTTATCGAGGGGCGTAGGCGGTATCGACATGCGGCTCCGCCGCGTGGGCGCGACAAGCCCCCACCGGCCCGCGGCCGGGCACAAACCCGGAAAACCCCTTTGCGGCCCCGTGGGATACTGGCCACGACTGTCAACCCAGCCCCGACCAGAACGGCAGCCCATACCCATGGCCCCGGTCACGTCCATCACCGCCAACGTCAACGCACAGCTCTCCGACGCCCTGACGGCCGCCCTCCCGGGAACCGTCGGGGACGCCCTGCTGCGACGTAGCGACCGGGCCGACTTCCAGGCCAACGGGATCCTGGCCCTCGCCAAGAAGGCCAAGTCGAACCCCCGGGAGCTGGCGACGCAGGTCGTCGGCAACATCGTCACCGGTGACGTGATCAAGGAAGTCGAGGTCTCCGGCCCCGGCTTCCTCAACATCACCGTCACCGACCGGGCGATCATCGAGAACCTCGCCGCGGGGGGGGGGGGGGGGGGGGGGCGGCGGGGGGGGGGGGGGGGGGGGCCGGCCCGGACACTGAGAGGAAGCCACGAGACCGAGAGAGAGGGACCTCAGGAGGC